>JAVHYE010000002.1 GCA_031119295.1 Pedobacter sp.
TCTGGGTGGCGGCGCTGAAATGGGTTATCACTGGGTGACCGAATACACCCGTGCTGAAGCCACGATTGGTCTGGGTGCAGCCCTGGCGGAAAAAAATGAGCAGACCGGCCATGAGCTGACTGCCGAGCCCACGATTTTCTTCAGCTTCAATATCGCCCTCGGTTATTGAGGGCAGACGTCGGCCCGGCCCTGCGGCCGGGCGGCAAAAGCTGTGCAAGCATCCCGATCCCGCGCCATCCTTGGTACTCCGTTTTCCAGAAGTCCCTGCCATGACGCCACCGCTTCGCGTCACCTCTGAGCGAGTCCTTTATGAGTCTGCCTTGCAGGCCTCGCGCAGCTGGCATTGGCGTTTGCCCTGGACGGGCCAGCTTGAAACGGATTTCCAGCAGTATTACGCCGGACGTTATCGCAGCCAGATGGTGCTGGGTCTGGTGGTTGGGGCCTTGGCCATTCTGGTGTCGGCCTTCGAGGACTTCCTCATTCCTGCGGGGCAGCGCGAAATACTGCTTTTCATTCGCCTGGGTTTGGTTCTGCCCGCCGTTCTCGTGCTTGCCTGGCTGATCTCGCGGCCGGCCTTGTCACAGTGGCAGCAGTTCATTCTCATGCTGTCCACATTGGGTGGAGCCGCGGCCTTTCTGCTCATGGCTTTCTTTGTGACTTCATCCTTCGGGCGTATTTATATTGATACGTTGATGCTGATACAGATATTCGGCCTTACGCTCTTGCGTCAGCAGTTTTCCTATGCCGCCGTTTGTGTGCTGCTTATCGTGGCTGTTGCCAGTGCCGTGCTGCTTTTGCCGGATTTTCCCGGAGCACAGTCGGACAAGCTGATAGGACTCATGCTTATCGTGTTTGCCGGGCTTTTGTGTCTGGTGGCCAATTACATGATGGAGCGATCAGCACGTCTGGATTATCTGCAACAGCGCTTGCTGGAGCAGGGTCAGCAGGATCTGGAAAAGGCCAACTCCCATCTGCAGCAATTGCTGCGCAGCGACGCCCTTACCGGCATTGCCAATCGCCGGCATTTTGATGCGCGACTGGATGAGGAATTCCGGCGCGCGGCGCGCAGCCATACGCCGGTGGCGCTGCTCATGGTCGATGTCGATTCTTTCAAGCAGTACAACGACAGCTACGGCCATCAGGCCGGTGATGACGCGCTGACACGTGTGGCGCAGTCACTGGCCCTGTTTGCACGGCGTCCCGGCGATGTGGCAGCGCGTTATGGCGGCGAGGAGTTTGCCCTCATCCTGCCCGGCAGCAGCGAAGCCGATGCCCTGGCCATTGCTGAAGAAGTGGTGACATATGTTTACGAACAAAACATGCCACATCGCACCGCACGCGCCAGTGATCGTGTCACGGTCAGCATAGGTGTGGCCGCATTGCAGTCAGCTGAGCTTGCTGATGTGGCCGAGCTGATCGCGCAGGCCGACCAGGCCCTGTATTTTGCCAAGAGCAGCGGCCGTAACCGGGCGCGCAGCTGGAGTGCCTTGCAGCAGGGCAGCGGAGCCTGAAATGAAAAAAGCCGGCAATAGCCGGCTTTTTTCATGCACGCAGAAACCGATTTCAGTTGTTGCCGAAATCTTCAGTCTGGGCGCGGTTTTCATCACCGAAGCTGCGGCGTACCTTGCGCTCTATGCGCACAGGTGGCTTGTCGCCGGCATCGCGCACCGGACGGTCGCCATAGGCGGGACGTGCGCTGCGGTCAAAGCCACCGGAACGCGGGGCAAAGCCTTCGCTGCGTGGCTTGCGGTCGCCGAAATCACGACGCGGCGGACGGTCACCAAAATTGCCGCCATCACGGGCCGGACGATCACCAAAGCTGCGGCGCTGTTCGCCAAAACCACCTTCGCTGCGTGGCTTGCGGTCACCGAAGTTGCCGCCAGTACGCGGCTTGCGGTCCAGGCCGGTGCGCTCCATGAAATCACGGCGCTGCACTTCACCAAAACCACCTTCCATGCGCGGCTGACGGTCGCCGAAATCACGACGCGGACGATCAGCACCATCACGCGGTGCGCGATTGCCGAAATTGTCGTCACGCGGAGCACGGTTGCCGAAGTTGTCGTCGCGCGGTGCACGCTGTTCGCGATCACCGAAGCTGCGACGCTCGCCATAACCACCTTCGCTACGCTGCGGACGATCACCGAAGTCACGGCGCGGACGGTCGCCATAAGAAGGACGATCGCCTTGCGGACGTGCAGCGCGATCAGCAAAAGGACGGTCACCCTGCGGGCGATCGGCAAACTGGGGACGATCGCCGCCTTCGCTGCGCGGAGCACGATCGGCATAGCGCTTGTTGCGGTCGTCACGGGCCTGCTTGTCCTTGTGACCCCAGCGCGGCTTGTCACCGAAGGGGCGACGCGGACCGTCGGTACGGCGCTGCGGTTCCAGGCCTTCAATGGTCAGCACGGCCAGCTGCTGCTGCGTGAACTGCTCGATACGACGCAGCACACCGCGATCACGCGGACCCACCAGCGAGCAGGCAATGCCGGTGCGGCCGGCGCGGCCGGTACGGCCGATGCGGTGCACATAATCTTCGGCATTTTTCGGCAGATCGTAATTCACCACATGGCTGATGCCGGGCACGTCGATGCCGCGAGCAGCCACATCAGTGGCCACCAGCACCTTGGTGCGACCGGTGCGCAGGCCGGTGAGGGTACGGTTACGCGAGCTCTGCTTCATGTCGCCATGCAGGGAGTCCACGGCAAAACCGTCTTCAGCCAGCTCGTCAGCGAGACGATCGCTGTCGATACGGGTGCCGGCAAAAATGATGGCCTGATTCACATCGGGATTGGCCAGCAGGCTGAGCAAGAGCTTCTTCTTGTGCTCCATGTCGTCGGCGTAATACACGCGCTGTTCGATCTGCGTGTGCTTCACGGTGTGGCCGGCATCCACGGCAATGCGCTCGGGATTCTTCAGCAGGTTTTCGGCCAGCTTGGCCATGCGGTCTTCCACGGTGGCGGAGAACAGCAGGGTCTGACGGTCAGCGGGCATGGCGGCGGCAATCTGCTCGACGTCGTCGATGAAGCCCATGTCCAGCATGCGGTCAGCTTCGTCCAGCACCAGCATTTCCAGACGCTCGAACACGATGCGGCCACGGCTCATGTGGTCCAGCAGACGGCCGGGTGTGGCCACCATGATGTCGTAGGGGCGGGACAGCAGCTTGTTCTGGGCCGGGAAGGGCATGCCGCCCAGCACGCTCACGGTACGTATGCCACGCAGCTCGGAGCCGTATTTCTGGGCTGCAGAAGTGACCTGCTGGGCCAGTTCGCGGGTGGGGGTCAGCACCAGTACGCGGGGGCCGCGGCCGGGCTTGCGGGGCTCTTCAGCCAGCATGGACAGGGCCGGCAGCATGAAGGCTGCGGTCTTGCCGGTGCCGGTCTGGGCAGAAACGATAAGGTCTTTCCCTTCCAGGGCAGCCGGGATGGCCTGGGCCTGGACGGGGGTGGGTTCGGTATAGCCGGTCGCTTCAATGGCGCGTTGTAGGGCTTCATGAAGGGACAGATCGGAAAAAGACAAAGTACAACTCCGGGGCAAGCAAAGGCCCTGTGGGTCATTTGTTAAGCAAGCCGGGGACGAGGGCTGCAAATACCCTGGAACGGCTGGCGCGAAATCGTCGCCAAACCAAAAATCGCTGCAAGATTAGAGCGTTACGCAGGCTCGACTGGCAGAGGCAGGTCAGGAACGATGAGGGAAAGTTCCTGAGAAGCCAGTCATGTGTGCTTATTGCACGATGGGGACTGTAGAAGCGCTTCGATGGAGCTTTCGGCGGGTCAGGTGACCGATCCTTGTGGTCATCACCCCGCAGCCGGGACATCCCGGCATCGGCAGAGGGCCTCTGGCTTCACAGCCGTACATCAAGGCCTTGCATATCTGTTTGAAGCATGTGGTGGGCGGTACTGGGATTGAACCAGTGACCCCTGCCGTGTGAAGGCAGTGCTCTCCCGCTGAGCTAACCGCCCATCGCTTCAAAGAGGCGCGTATCTTACTGATTTATCGGGGGGAGGCAAGCCCCGTTTGCTTCGAAGCGGCATTTTGTCCGGAGCCGGCAAAAAGGTCACAAGGGGATGACCCGTCACCAGTGGCGATGGATGGAGAATTTCCGGGGGCGAAAGCTAGCACTTTCTTCTGTCTCTCTGCCTTTTCATGGTGCATTTATGGCGCTGGGCTGTGGATAAAAGAATAATTTCACTCGCGGCCGTAGTGAGTTGCCCGTCTCTTCTTCATTAATCCTGAATTACTTGGCTCAAGTTGCTGTTTTTATTGGTTAGATATTTTTTGTTTGGATAAAAAATGTTCAAGCAACAAAAAAATCATCCGATTTCAGGCTGTCAAGATTGTCAAAATGATTCAGGCGGCGTGATGATGGTCACCGTTGATTTGTGATGTGGCTCGCATTGCGGACGAAGCTTTTTTCAGGGGGCTTCATTCCGGTGCGGCTTCGTTCAGACGGGAGAACCATCATGTCGGCAGCGCATGCTTTACAGTTTGATTCGGCCTCTTCGAGCAATGTCATAGGACGCTCCTTCGTCTTGGGCTTGCCGGATCGTCATGGCCTTTACCGTATCGGTCTGGAGCGCAGTGTCTGGAAAGTGGCAGCGGGGGCCTATGCCACGGGTGATCGCGTGAAAGTGGTAGCCATTGATGAAGATATTCTGGCCGTGGAGAAAGTCCTGGCCTGATGCAGCGAGCCGCTACTCTCTGGCGGCGTGCTGATGATGTGTGTTGCGTGTATGAGTAAGTGGTTGCGTGTACGTGTGTTGTGAAAAGAAAAAGCCCGGCATCTGCCGGGCTTTTTCTTTGTCTGCGTGGTGAAGGATCAGCGGCCTACCACGCGCGTCAGGAAGTCGATGACTTCGTTGCGGGCAATGTCCATGGACTCTTCGTCACGGCGCCCCTTGTATTCCAGGGTGCCGGCATCCAGGCCCTCTTCGCCCACAACCAGACGATGCGGAATGCCGATGAGTTCGGCATCGGAGAATTTCACACCCGGGCGCTCGTTGCGGTCGTCGAAATACACGTCGTAGCCGGCGGCGGTGAGTTCGTTATAGAGCTTGGTGGACTCTTCCTGGATACGCACCGACTTGGCCCAGTTCATGGGAATCAGGGCGATCTGGAAGGGGGCGATGGCGTCCGGCCAGATGATGCCCTTGTCGTCATGGTTCTGCTCGATGGCCGAGGCCACGACGCGGGTCACGCCTATGCCGTAGCAGCCCATGGTCACGGTGAAGGGCTTGCCGTCCTCACCCAGCACATTGAGCTTGAGGGCTTCGGAGTATTTCTTGCCGAGCTGGAAGATGTGGCCGACTTCAATGCCGCGCTTGATGACCAGTGTGCCCTTGCCGTCCGGAGAAGGGTCGCCTTCCACCACATTGCGGATATCGGCCACGAGAGAAGGCTCGGGCAGGTCGCGGCCGAAATTCACGCCGGAAAGGTGGAAGCCTTCCTTGTTGGCGCCGCAGGTGAAGTCGCTCATGGCCGCAACGGTACGGTCGGCAATCACGCGCACGTTTGCGCCCACATTAACGGGACCGATAAAGCCGGGCTTGCAGGCCAGGAATTCGACGATTTCACCTTCGGAGGCCAGGCGGAAATCCTTGAGGCCGGCCAGCTTGCCGGCCTTGATCTCGTTGAGCTCGTGATCGCCACGCAGCAGGAAGAGGGTGAAGTGCTTCTGCTTTGGGGCTTTTTCGTCAGCCTGGGTTTCCGAGATCACAGCTACGGCTTTCACCATGCGCGTGACAGCAATGCCAAGCAGGGCAGCCACATCGGCACAGGCTGTCTGTGTGGGCGTGCTGACTTCTTTCAGGGCTTCGGCAGCAGCAGCGCGCGGTGTGGTCGGGGCCAGTGCCTCGGCCATTTCCGTGTTGGCGGCGTAGTCGGAGGTGTCGGAGAAGGCGATATCGTCCTCGCCCGAGCTGGCCAGCACATGGAATTCATGCGAGCCGGTACCGCCTATGGAGCCGGTATCGGCCTGCACGGGGCGGAAGTTGAGGCCGAGACGCGTGAAGATGCGGCAGTAGGCGTCGTACATCACGTCATAGGTTTCCTGCAGGGAAGCCTGGTCGGTGTGGAAGGAGTAGGCATCCTTCATGATGAATTCGCGCGAACGCATCACGCCGAAACGCGGGCGGATTTCGTCACGGAACTTGGTCTGTATCTGGTAGAGATTCACCGGCAGCTGCTTGTAGCTGTGCAGCTCGTTGCGGGCGAGATCGGTGATCACTTCCTCGTGCGTGGGGCCCAGTACAAAGGGGCGGCCGTGACGGTCATTGAAGCGCAGCAGCTCGGGGCCGTACTGCACATAGCGGCCGGATTCTTCCCAGAGCTCCGCCGGCTGGGTCACCGGCATCAGCACCTCGAGGGCACCGGCGCGGTCCATTTCCTCGCGCACGATGCGCTCCACCTTGGCCAGCACGCGCTTGCCCAGCGGCAGCCAGTTATAGAGGCCGGTGGCCACCTTGCGCACCATGCCGGCACGCAGCATGAGCTGGTGGGAGATGACTTCCGCATCGGCGGGGGTTTCGCGCTGGGTGGCAAGCAGGAGGCGGCTGACGCGCATCGGTATGTCCTGTGTGGGCTGACGAGAAAAGCGGCAAGTGTCGAAAGGCCGGAATTGTAGGGGCTTGCTGGGAGGCTGGCCATGCTTGATGCCGTCTCTTTGCAGGTTGCTTGCCGGGTTTTTGATCAATACCGGCCTCGTCTCGGCAGTCGTGCCGGCCTCGGTTACACTTGACCCCAGCCCGCCCAAGACGGGCGCCGTGTTGCCCTCTGTTGCAAGGATATTTCCCCCATGAGTCTGACCGCCGCCGATATCAATGCCGTCATACGGCAAGGCCTGCCTGCTGCTGAAGGCAGCGGTTTCCAGGTGGATGCGGTGACGGAGCGGGGCGTTGTCTGCCGCCAGATTTATTCACCTTCGCAATTGCGCCCGGGAGGCACGCTCTCCGGTCCCACCATGATGGGCCTGGCTGATGCCGCCATGTATGCCGCTGTCATGTCACGCCTCGGTCGTCTTGAAATGGCGGTGACGCAAAACATCAACATCAATTTCCTGGCACGGCCACAGCCGGCCGATCTCATTGCTGACGCTGAGGTGCTCAAGCTCGGTCGCCGCACTGTTGTTATCGATGTAAAGATTTTTTCTGAGGGCAAGCCGGATATGGTTGCCCATGCCACTGGAACGTACTCGCTGCCGCCCTCAAAAGCGGACAAAGCGTGATTTTTTGATTTAAAGGAACGTGACAATGGCCCTCGCAAAACCTCTGGCCCTGAGCCAGCTCTACAAGGCCTGCAAGGCTTCCGATTTTTCCTTCAAGACCACGAAGGACTGTGAGCCTTTCAATGATTTCCTCGGGCAGGAACGCGCCAAGGAAGCCGTGAGCATGGCGGTTGCCTTGCCACATGACGGCTACAACATTTTTGCGGTCGGCACCGCCGGTCTCGGCAAGCGCACCACCATACGCCGCTATCTGAAGGAGCTGGCCGCCAAGCGTCCGGCACCGTCGGACTGGTGCTATGTGAACAATTTCGCCGAGCCGCGTTATCCCGTGGCACTGGAATTTGCAGCGGGCAAGGGAGCGGATCTCAAGCAGGACATGACGACGCTGTGGCGTGACATGTCCATGGCCGTGATTGCCTCTTTCGACAGCGAGCAGTATTTCGAACGCATGGAGCTGCTCAAGGGCGAGCTCGGCAAAACCCAGCAGGATGCCCTGCAGGGTCTGGCGGGCGAGGGCGAGAAAAAAGGCGTGAAGCTGGTGCTGCGCACGCCCGGTGGTTATGGCTTCTCGCCCATGAACGATCAGGGCGAGGTGATGAGTGTTGAGGATTTCAACGCCCTGCCCAAAAAAGAGCAGGATCTGCTCAAGACCATCATGACCGATATGGAGACCAAGCTGCGCAAGGTGGCACGTGGTCTCAACATGGCGGAAGAGCAGAACCGCAGCAAGGTGCGTCAGCTCAATGATGAAATCACCTCGCGCGCCATTGCTCCGCATCTGGAAAAGCTGCGCAAGAAATACGGCAAGCACGAAGGCTTCCTGAAATACCTGGATGCTTTTGAAAAAGACGTGATTGAAAACGTCGATGTCATTCTCAATACCCAGGAAGCGCAGAGTGATGTAGTGGCTGCCGTCAGTACTGACAGCGCGATTCCCTCGCGTTACCAGGTAAATGTGGTAGTGAGCAATGATCCCAAAGCCGGCGCGCCGGTGGTGTTCGAGGATTTGCCCACGCATTACAACCTCATGGGCCATGTCGAGCAGGTGACCTATATGGGTACCGTGGCTACCGACTTCACCCTGATACGTGCGGGCGCCCTGCACAGGGCTAACGGCGGTTTCCTGCTGCTGGAGGCCGAACAGGTGCTGGAACAGCCCTATGCCTGGCAGGGTCTGAAGCGTGCACTGCGCTCCAAGTCGCTGAAGCTGTCTTCACTGGAACAGATGCTTACGCTCACCGGCACGATTTCGCTGGAGCCGGACGGCATTCCCTTCAATCTGAAAGTGGTGCTCCTGGGCGACCGTGAAACCTTCTATTTGCTGCAGCAGTTCGATCCCGAGCTGGGCGAGTTCTTCAAGATGCGTGCGGATTTCGAGTCCAGCATGCCGCGCACGCCGGAAAATGAACAGAAATACGCCCACTTCCTCGCCGACTTCGTGCAGAAGGAAGAGCTGCGTCCGTTGGATAAAACGGCGGTGATGCGTCTGGTGGAAGAAGCCTCGCGCGATGCTGACGATCAGGAAAAACTCTCCCTGCACGCGGCCAGCGTGGGTGATCTGCTGCGCGAAGCCAATTACTGGGCGGGTGAAACCGGCGCCAAGCTGATCAAGAACACGCATATCCAGGCAGCGCTGGATGGCCAGGAGCGTCGTCACGAGCGCCTGCGCAAGCTGTATATGGAAGAAATTGCCAAGGGCACCCAGCTCTTTACCGGTGAAGGTGAAGTGGTGGGTCAGGTGAATGGTCTTACCGTGGTGCAGTATGCCGATGCGGAGTTCGGCATGCCCTCCCGTATTTCCGTGACCGCGCATTACGGCCACGGTGATATCACTGATATCGAGCGTGATGTGGATCTGGGCGGCGCCATACACTCCAAGGGAGTGCTGATTCTCAGCAGCTACCTCAAATCTGTATTCGGTGCCGAACACGCCCTGCGCTTCGCCGCCAATATTGCTTTCGAGCAGTCTTATGGCGGTGTGGATGGTGACTCGGCCTCACTGGGCGAGCTCTGTGGCCTGCTGTCGGCCATCGCCAAGCTGCCGGTAAAGCAGCATATCGCCATCACCGGTTCCATGAACCAGTTCGGTGAAGTGCAGCCCATTGGTGGTGTGAACGAGAAAATCGAAGGCTTTTACGCGGCTTGCCAGCTTAAAGGATTGACGGGGCCACAGGCCGTCATCATTCCGGTGCAGAACGTGCGTCATCTCATGCTGCGCGAAGATGTGCTGAATGCCGTGAAGGAAAAACGCTTCACGATTCATGCGGTCTCGCGTGTGGAAGAGGCCATCGAACTCTTGCTGGGCCTGCCGGCTGGCAAGCTCGACAAGGAGGGCGATTTCCCGGAAAACTCTGTTTTCGGTCAGGTGGCGGATAGGCTGGAAATCTGGCGTCATGCTGAAAAGGATGACGACAAGGATGAGGAAGACGAGAAGGACAAGCCCAAGGCCGCCAAACCGGCGCCAGTGGAACCGACCAAGCAGGGCGCACGCCGTCGGCGCTGATCAGGATGCTTCACGCATAAAAAACGGCAGCCATCGGGCTGCCGTTTTTTTTCATCGTTTGACTCAGAAGCCCAGAGCTTTATCCACGCCCATCAGGGTGAGCACACCCAGCACCGCAAAAATGGCGGCAGCAATCATGTGCACGGTACGTGTCGGCATGCGTTCGGCAATACGGTTGCCCAGCAATACGGCCGGCGCATTCGCAATCATCATGCCCAGTGTGGTGCCAGCCACCACCGCGATGATGGCGTGATATTTCGCGGCCAGTGCCACCGTGGCGATCTGTGTCTTGTCACCCATTTCGGCCAGGAAGAAAGCAATCACGGTGGTGATGAAAATACCGTGGCGGGTGAGGTCGCCCGCATCGTCATCAATTTCATCCGGCACCAGCATCCAGCCCGCCATGGCGATGAAAGACACACCGAGAATCCAGCGCATGGCATCTGGTGAGAGCAGCGAGGTGATCCAGGCGCCGACCGCGCCGGCACAGGCGTGGTTCACCAGGGTCGCGACGAAAATGCCGAGGATGATGGGAACGGGTTTGCGGAATTTTGCCGCCAGCAGGAAGGCGAGCAGCTGGGTTTTGTCACCGATTTCTGCGAGGGCGACAATGCCGGTAGAGACGAGAAAGGCTTCCACTTGAGACTCCTGGCCGGAATGCAGACACGATTGACCACGCAACTCCTCCGGCCAATCGGTGAGCGGCATGGTCAAAGGTCTTGCCAGGTGCGGGATGATTTACGACTGACTGCGCCATGATGTGCAGGGCACACCAAGTATGTTGACGCAGACCTCTTCTGCTTTTGCCGCCTGCTTTTCTTGCTGCAGACCGGCAAAAGACCGAGAGCGGCTACTCCCCAATGACGGCCGCGATGCTAGCGGCCGTTATGATTGATGTCCAGCTGTCAGGGAATGCTGAATTCATAAACCCCGAAGTAGGTCTGGCCGCTTACAGAAACACGGTCAAACCCTGCACGGCTATGGCCTTTGCTGTCGGTGGCAATCACCTTCATGTAATAGGTGCCAGCAGGAAGGACAGAGCTAGTGGCACTGAGGTCGGAAGTTGTACGGGAGAGCTTGATGCTGCCCGTGGCAAAGTCCGGCTGGCTGGCGATCTGCAGGGAGTAGCTCACAGCATCATTTTGCAGGTCGGTGGCTTTGTCCCAGCTCAGCACGAGATCGGCGCCGCTAATGGTGGCGGCCTGAAAAAAAGGCATGGGCTTTTGCAGCTCGCTCATGAAACGCTGGTAATTGGTTTCCACCACGCCGCTCAAACGAGTGTATTCCGTGTTCCATTCTGTCTGGCGGCCTGCGTTGTCCGAGGCCAGCGTGGGCAGGTGATCAATGTCCGGGCTTGCCAGCACCAGCGGTTGCACAAGAGCTTTGTAGCTGTCGGTCTTGGTCTTGATCTGTGCGCTGGAAAGATAGTCGCGGCGCAGCAGGCGTACCGCATTGATGATGGCATCGAGATTGCCGGGTTGTTCGATGAAGCGCCGGTGCAGGGGAATACCCCACCAGTTGGCAAGGCCCAGCTGCCAGCTGTCATACAAGCTGCCGGCCAGTTTCACATCCGGTTGGTCTTCATAACCCAGTGAGCCGTCATAGTCCCAAGGCAGGAAATAGAAACGCTCGCCACCGGCTGGCTGATAGAGCGCGAAATTCTGGTTTTCCGTGTCGTGATTGCCCATGAGGATATTCACGGCCAGCCAGGTCAGATAGTTGTTGCGGTTGAAGTAATGACTGAAGGTGGTATTGAAGTCGGTGCTTTCATCATTGACCGCATCAATCATGCTGAGCAGGGTGCGGTGGTCAGTACCGTTTTCAATTTCCAGCACTTTCTCGAAGTTTGCCTTGCTCACTGGTGCGCCGCTGCCATCCACTGCCAGCCGGCTATCCGGAACGAAGATGAAGTCGGCCGCCTTGTAGATATTCGAGCTGGTATTGAAGCCGCGATTGCTGAGGTATTCCTTGCCCATTTTTTCCACATGGGTGTAGAGGCCATAGTCCACGTCAGGAGTCGCCGCATTGGCATCATCGTCAAAGCTGATATGGACGAACTGGGTGCGCAGACTGGAAAGATAGGGAATGTCGCAAAAGAGATCGAAGGCCAGCTTGTTGCGTACGCGGCTCAGGTCAAAAGGATGTTTGTTGAGCTGCAGGGTTTGTTCGCCGCGCCAGAGTGCTGCCGTGCCGGCCAGCTTGACCCGATAGGACTTCTGGTCCCCCAGACGTGAGCTGTTGCCGCGTATGCGCAGCTTGGCATTATTGCTCTTGCCATCGTCCGGATAATCATTCGCCGTGAAATGAACCTTGATTTCAGGCTCGTAGCCGTCGTTCGGATCGGTGTCCGAGTTGACGTCGGCAATCGTGTAGGTATCGCCGGCAACGGCCTTGAGCTGGACATTCAGGACATTGAGCGGAGCACTGTAGTGGCTGGCTGGATCGACAATATCGTTGGCATCAGCCACGAAGGGCGAAACAATCGGCGCTTCCTCGTTTGTGTTGGCGACAGGGCTGTCACTGCTGCCACAGGCAGTCATCAGTAGTGTTGTGGCAACAAGCCAGACAGAGTAATGGGCCTTCATGCGACTCCTCCACTGTTTCTGCTCATGGTCTTGTCTATCTGGAGAATGAGCTCCAGCAGACGACTGCCATCAATATCACTGCGTCCTGCCAAGTGATGCTCTGCCAGGGGATGGATATTGCAGTTGCCGGGCAGCTGGCCGCGCGCATCGATGAGCGCTCGTGTGCGCGGGATGAAGACCCATTGCAGCCACTCATACGACTTCAGGGTGTCGTACATGAAGGGCATGCGTGATGCCATGGCTTCGGGTGAGGGCGGATAGCTGGCCCAGAGGCCTTGCCGCCGCATTTCGGCTTCCACTTCTTGCATCAGGGTCAGCATTTGCTGATGGAGTTCGGCTTCTTGCATGCTCAGAGCCCGTACTCGTTCAGATGCGCGAGGAAATCCTCAGCATTTTTTTCGCCGACAATCCGCGCCTGCGTTTGCTCATTGCCGTTCTTGTCAAAGAAGATGATGGTGGGCGGACCCAGCAGGGAAAAGCGTTTGAGCAGGGCGCGGTCATCGGCGTTATTGGCAGTGACATCGGCCTGCACCAGATGCAGCTGGGCCATACGTGTGGCAACTTCCGGTTTGCGGAAAACATGGCGCTCCATCACCTTGCAGCTCACACACCAGTCGGCATAGAAATCCAGCATCACGGCTTTGCCCTCGGCGGTGGCTTTGGCGATTTCCGCATCCAGTTCGGCATTGTTTTTTACGCGAACAAATGGCGTGGCGGTGGCAGCCTGCGGCTGTGAGCTGATTTGTGCCAAGGGACGCAGCGGGTCATCGCCGCCACTGGCAGCGCCAGCCACAAGAGCAGCGGCATAGGCCATGACACAGAAGGCCACGGCACGGGCCAGCAGTCCCAATGCCTTGCCATTGCCGAGGCGCCATAGCCAGAGACCGGTAGCAGCCGTGCAGAGACCATAAAGTGCCAGCGCCATGGGCTCGGGCACCATGCGTGTCAGTAATTCCGCTGCCACGAAAAGCAGCAGCAGGCCGAAAAAGAATTTCACCTCATCCATCCAGGCACCAGCCTTGGGCAGCAGACGGCCTTCGGTAGCACCCAGCACCAGGAGCGGCACGCCCATGCCCAGTGCCATGAGGAAAAGCGAGAGTGCACCGAAGAGGGCGTCGCCGGTGGTGCTGATATGCAGCAGCACACCGAAGAGCGGCGCCGAAACGCAAGGCGATACCACCAGCGCGGAAAACACGCCGATCAGGAAGCTGCCCACCATCACGCCGCCTTGCTGGCGCCGGCTCATGTCGTCAAAGCGGGATTGCAGGGCTGCCGGCAGGCGCAATTCATAAAGGCCGAACAGACTGAGCGCCAAGGCGAAAAACAGCAGGGCAAATACCACCAGCACGGCCGGGTGCTGGAAGAGGCCGGGCAGATTGATCTGCTGGCCGAAAAAGCCGACTACAAAGCCCATGGCCGCGTAAACGGCGCCCACGCCGATCACATAGCTCAGTGCCAGCAGAAAGCCGCGCAGCGCGGAGCTGGTGTGCTGGCGGGCAATGATGCCGGCCAATATGGGCAGCATGGGCAGTACGCAGGGCGTGAAAGCCAGGCCCAGCCCCAAGGCAAACATGATGAAGAGCTGGGTGAGACGGCTGCTGTCCGCTTTCAGGGGGGAGTCATTGCTGGCGCCATTGCCATTTGTGCTGCTGTTTGTGGCCGTGGCTGTTGCCGCTACATCACCAAAGCCCAGTAGCTGGTCCTGCGGCGGATAGCAGAGGCCCGCATCGGCGCAGCCTTGCCAGACCACTTTCAGCTGCCCATTGCCTTTCACCGGCAGGCTGACCTGCACATCTTCGTGGAAAACTTTGACGCGTCCGAAGGTGGGGTCGTCCTTCCATTCGCCTTCGGTGGCGAAAGCCGGCGTGCCGATCTCAAGCCCGGCGCCTGTCGCGACAAATTTGAAGCGATCCAGATAGAGGTAGTAGCCGGGCGTGACGCGGAAGGTGAGGGTCAGGCCCTCGGCGGTTTCGGCGGTTTCCAGGCGGAAGGCCTGGTCGGCGGTCAGGAAGCTGTGCTGGCGGGCACCGCTGCTGAAGCTCTTGAGCTCGGCATGGGCCGGGGCCAGCAGGCTGAGCAGCAGGACAAGGGCGCTGGCCAGCTGCCAGAAAGCAGGGCGCCAAAAAGCAGGGAAGTAGGGCTGGGAACGGCTCACGGTGAGCTCCGCGGGAAGACGGCGCTTATTGTCTGTGCTGCACCGCACCTTCACAAGGCAGGCGGGCGCTGACAAGTGTTCCGGTTTCGTACATGCTCGGCGCGCATCCGGCTGAAAACCGCCCACGCCGACTACCTTATCCATGTTTTCCGGGGGTCTTTAATTGCTCATCAATAACCAGGGAAGAACCATGCCCAGCCAGATTGTCCGTGCCCTTGTGGGCGGCTTCGTTGTCCTTGTCGTGTTCTGGATACTCAACCCATTCGTTGTCATCGGCGCCGGCGAGCGTGGCGTGGTCATGAATTTCGGGGCCGTGCAGAAGGACATCCTGGGTGAGGGCCTGCATATGCGCGTGCCCATCATGCAGAAAGTCGTGATCATGGATGTGCGTGTGCAGAAAGGTGAGGGGCAGGGCGATGCGGCCTCCAAGGACCTGCAGCAGGTCACTACCAATGTGGCGCTCAACTATCACCTTGATCCGGCACGCGTAGCCGAGACCTATCAGACTGTGGGTACGCTGGCTGCCGTGGGCGACCGCATCATCCTGCCGGCCGTGCAGGAGTCGGTAAAAGCGGCGACTGCGCTTTACACCGCTGAAGAGCTGGTCTCACGCCGTCAGGAAGTGCGCGACAAGATACGTAATCACCTGCGCGACCGTCTGGTGAAAAACGGTGTGATCGTCGATGAATTCTCCATCGTCAATTTCTCCTTCTCGCGCGAATTCAATGTCGCCATCGAGTCCAAGACCACGGCCGAACAGCTCAAGCTGAAAGCCGAGCGTGATCTCGAGCGTATCCGCATCGAGGCCGAGCAGAAGGTGGCGGCCGCCAAGGCCGAGGCCGAGTCCCTGCGCCTGCAGAAGGAAATCGTGACCGAGAACCTGATCAAGCTGCGCCAGATCGAGATGCAGCAGAAGGCCATCGACAAATGGGATGGCCGCCTGCCCCAGGTTACGGGTGGTGCCACCCCCTTCATCGATATCAAGCCGCAGTGATGAGCCTTTCTCTTCATGCCGCATGAGTCTGACACTCCTCCGGTGCGGGAGGGGCTCCTGGCCTTGGTCGTCATCATTGCTTGTCTTCTGGCAATGGTTGGCGGCCTGGGCTTGTTGGTTTCCCTGATCAAGCGGGACTGGTTTGTAGCGCTGAATCTGGGACTCTTTCTGATTGTCTGCCTGAAGGGCTTGCAGCTTGCCTGGCAGGCGTATCAGCAGCGGCACAATGCCTCGGGCTCGGGGCATTCCTGAGCCTCAGTGGCTCTCCGGTCAGCCTTCGCGTTAACAAATGCGGCCCAGATGCATACACTTGGGCACCCTGTGCGCCGGCCCGGGCGTTCGCTAGGGCCTTCCAGTCCTTGAATACCCGGCATCCCACAGTGCGCCGCAGCCTGCTGTCCCTGCTTCTCCGGGACCTGACTTTCCTTGTCATTAGCCGGCAGGCTACCGCCTGGTCATACAGGCACCATCCCCACTACGGAGATCACTCATGATTTATTCGGGATCAGCCATCAGCGTTTCTCAGCTGAACGATGGCATCGCTGAACTGAAATTCGATCTCGCCAACGAATCCGTCAACAAGTTCGATCGCGCCACGCTCCTTGAGCTGGCCGCCGCAACTGACGCGATCAAGGCGGACAAGAATGTGAAGGGCGTGATTGTCACGTCCGGCAAAGGCGTGTTCATCGTCGGCGCCGACATCACTGAATTCGGCGAACTCTTCGCCGGTGGTGAGGCCCAGATCGCCGAGTGGGTGATCAATGCCAACAAGGTCTTCGCGGCCTTTGAAGATCTGGATGTGCCGAAAGTTGTGGCCATCAACGGTTTCGCCCTGGGTGGCGGCCTTGAAATGTGTCTGGCCTGCGAATACCGCGTGATGTCAACCGCTGCCAAGATCGGCCTGCCGGAAACCAAGCTGGGCATCATGCCGGGCTTCGGCGGCACTGTGCGCCTGCCGCGCGTGATCGGTGTGGACAATGCTGTCGAGTGGATTGCTGCCGGTGCTGAAAAGCGTCCGGAAGTGGCCCTGAAAGACGGTGCTGTCGATGCTGTTGTTGCGCCTGAATTGCTGCGTGATGCCGCTATCGACCTCGTCAAGCAGTGCCTCGCCGGCAAGCTGGACTGGAAGGCCAAGCGTGAAGAAAAGCTGGTCCCGCTCAAGCTCAACAATATGGAACAGATGATGGCTTTCAACACGGCTTCTGCCGCTGTTGCTGCCCAGGCTGGTCCGAATTATCCCGCGCCCAAGCTGGCCGTGCAGAATATCCAGGCTTCTGCCAATTCCGGTCGTGAAGAGGCGATTGCCAACGAAGCCAAATTCTTCGCCAAGGCAGCGGTCACGCCGCAGGCCAATGCTCTCGTCGGTGTTTTCCTTGCTGACCAGGCTGTGAAGAAGGCCGCCAAGAAATACGAAAAGGGCAGCCAGAAAGACATCAATATGGCCGCCGTGCTCGGCGCCGGCATCATGGGTGGCGGCATCGCCTACCAGACGGCCAGCAAGGGCACGCCCATCTTCATGAAGGACATCGCCTCCAAGGCGCTGGACCTCGGCATGAGCGAGGCCACCAAGCTGCTGTCCAAGCAGGTGGAGAAGGGTCGTCTGACCCCGGCCAAGATGGGCGAGACCCTGTCGCGTATCCGCCCGACGCTGAACTATGGCGACTTCAAGGAAGTCGACATCATCATCGAAGCCGTGGTGGAAAATCCCAAGGTCAAGACCGCCGTGCTTTCCGAAGTCGAAGGTCTGGTGAAGGAAGACACGATCATCGCGTCCAACACTTCCACCATTTCCATTTCCTTCCTGGCTGAATCGCTGAAGCGTCCGGAAAATTTTGTCGGCATGCATTTTTTCAACCCGGTGCACATGATGCCCCTCGTTGAAGTGATTCGTGGCAAGAAATCTTCCGAAGCCGCTGTGGCTGCCACCGTGAAGCTGGCCGGCAAGATGGGCAAGTCCGCCATCGTCGTGAACGATTGCCCGGGCTTCTTCGTCAACCGCGTGCTCTTCCCCTACTTCGGCGGTTTCGATCAGCTGGTGCGTGACGGCGCCGATTTCCAGGCCGTCGACAAGGTCATGGAAAAGTTCGGCTGGCCCATGGGCCCGGCCTATCTGCTCGACGTGGTCGGTATCGACACCGGCGTGCACGCGGCCAATGTGATGGCGGAAGGTTTCCCCGATCGCATGAAGCCTGACTACAAGTCCGGCACCGTGGCCATGTTCGAAAACAATCGCTACGGCCAGAAGAACGGCAAGGGCTATTACGTTTACGAACAGGACAAGAAGGGCAAGCCGCAGAAGAAAGTGGACCAGACCACTTACGATCTGCTCAAGCCCCTCGTTGCCGAGCGCCGCGAATTCGATGCCGACGAAATCATTGCCCGCTGCATGATTCCGCTGGTCAACGAAGTGGCTCGTTGCCTGGAAGAAAACATCGTTGCCTCGCCGGCTGAAGCCGACATGGCACTGCTCATGGGCATTGGCTTCCCGCCGTTCCGCGGTGGCGCCTGCCGTTATGTCGACCAGATCGGTGTCGCGAATTACGTCGCCCTCTGCGAGAAGTACGCGTCGCTGGGCAAGGCCTATGAAGCGCCGAAACTGCTCAAAGACATGGCAGCTGCCAACAAGAAATTCTTCGGCTAAGGCCCAACGAGATCGGAGTTAAAAAATGAGTCTCAATCCTCGTGATGTCGTGATTGTTGATGGCGTGCGCAGCGCCATGGGCCGTTCCAAGGCGGGCATGTTCCGCAATGTGCGTGCCGATACCCTTTCCGCTGAGCTCGTGAAGGCGCTGTTCAAGCGCAATCCGAATGCGAATCCGGAAGAAGTGGAAGATGTGATCTGGGGTTGCGTGAACCAGACCCTGGAGCAGGGCATGAACATCAGCCGCAATATCGCCATGCTGGCGGAATTGCCGCGCACCGTGCCCGGCCAGACCGTGAACCGTCTTTGCGGTTCTTCCATGCAGTCCCTGCACACTGCCGCAGCCCAGATCATGACGGGCCAGGGCGATGTGTTCGTGATCGGCGGCGTGGAGCATATGGGCCATGTCGGCATGATGCATGGAATCGATCTGAATCCGGCCGCTTCCAAGTACTACGCCAAGGCCTCGAACATGATGGGCCTCACCGCAGAAATGCTGGGCATGATGAACGGCATCTCGCGCGAAATGCAGGACCAGTTCGGTCTGGCTTCGCACCAGAAGGCCTGGGCTGCTACGCTGGCTGGCCGCTTCAAGAATGAAATCATCGGCATCGAAGGTCATGACGCCAATGGCTTCAAGCAGCTTTGCGAAATCGACGAAGTGATCCGTCAGGATGCCTCGCTGGAGCAGCTGGCTTCGCTCAAGCCTGCTTTCAATCCCAAGGGCGGCACAGTGACAGCCGGTACCTCGTCGGCCCTGTCCGATGGCGCTTCCGCCATGCTGCTGATGAGCGCCGAACGCGCCCAGGCCCTCGGCCTCAAGCCTCGTGCAAAAATCCGCTCCATGGCCGTGGCCGGCTGCGAAGCCGCCATCATGGGCTGGGGTCCGGTGCCGGCAACACAGAAGGCACTGAAGCGTGCTGGCCTGTCCATCGACGACATCCAGACCGTTGAACTCAACGAAGCCTTTGCTGCTCAGGGCCTCGCTGTTCTCAAGGGCCTGAACCTGCTCGACAAGATCGACGAGAAGGTCAACCACAATGGCGGCGCCATCGCTCTCGGCCACCCGCTGGGCTGCTCCGGTGCCCGTATCACCACCACGCTCTTGAACGTGATGGAACAGAAGGACACCGAACTCGGTCTGGCCACGATGTGTATCGGTCTCGGCCAAGGCATCGCAACAGTGATCGAGCGTCTCAAGTAATCTGCAGCGCTTCGATCCGGAGCAAGCAGAAAAGAAAAAGCCGCGGCCACAAGCCGCGGTTTTTTCTTGGGCGGTCGGTGGCACATACAGGCTGTCGCCCGCTCGGCCGGGGGATGACTGTCTGGGCTTGCCCCTTGTTATGATGCGCCGGCTGCCGTCCCCAGCCTGGCCATCATGAAAACAATAAAAACCATGCCCCGCCTCTTGCCGCTTCTGGCCTGCTTGTTACCAGTTGCCGGTCTGGCCTATACGCCGGATGCGGAATACAACAGCCAGCCTGGTCTCGCGGCCATCAAGGCCGGCGCTGCCTATGATCTTGGGATCACAGGTGCGGGTATACGCATAGGCATAGTCGACTCCGGTATCAGTCCCCTGCATGAGGCTTTCGCCGGGGCTATTGCGGCCGGTTATAACTTTCGTACTGGTAGCGATCTGCTGGACGATTACGGCATTGGTCATGGTAGCCATATCTCCGGCATTGCCGCGGCGCGCCGTGACGGTAGTGGCATGATGGGTGTTGCCTATGGTGCAGAGCTCGTGGTGGCTGCCACCGACTTCAGCAGTGGTGAATTGTCAGCCGGCATCAATTTCGCACTCAGCAATGGCGCTCGCATCATCAACAATAGCTGGGGTTATGGCGGCAGTACGGTGCTGGATTTTTCTGCAGAGTCCATCAGCGCGACTTATCCTGATCTTCTCGATGCCTTGCACAATGCTGTTGCCGCCGATGCCATCGTGGTATTTGCCAATGGCAATGATGCTCTCCAGCAGCCCCAGGTCATGGGTGGCTTACCCTATTACTTTCCCGAATTGCAGCGCAATTTTATTACGGTGGTTGCTTCCACCAATGATGCAAAATATTTCTCGCCTTACAGCAACCGCTGCGGCGTAGCGGCGGCCTGGTGCGTGGCAGCACCGGGCGGCTATGGCGGCTATGACACCGGTGAGAACGCGCCCGACAGCAGCACGACATCCGGCTACACCAATCGCTATGGCACTTCCGAAGCCACTGCCATGGTCTCGGGCTCACTGGCCCTGCTTGCCGAACGCTTTGCCTATATGACTGGTGAGCTACTGGTGGGTGTGCTGCTCACGACTGCAGCCCATGGCACGGATACGGTTCTTTCCACGATATACGGTCGTGGTGAGGTCGATATTGCCAAGGCCATGAAAGGACCGGCGGCACTGGAATTCGACTATGACGTGAATGTCACGGTCGATGACAGCTGGTCCAATAACATCATGGGCACGGGTGCCCTCATCAAGCGCGGCAGCAGCACGCTCACACTTTCCGGCAGCAATACTTTCAGTGGCGGCGTCACTGTGGCGGATGGTCAGCTGCGTATTTCAGCTGACAGCAATCTTGGTGCGAGCACGGCGGACTTCACCTTGTCCGGCGGTGTGCTGGAAATCAGCAATGATGTTAGCTTGGCACGCAGTATCAGTGTCACAGGCACTGCAGGAGGCGTGGATACCGGTACTTTCCGCCTGACATTGACCGGCAATCTCACGGGTGACGGTGTTCTGGAAAAGAATGGTAGCGGCACGCTGTCCCTGCAGGGCAGCAGCGATTTTTCCGGGACCACATATATTCTTGCCGGTACCGTCGAAACCTCAGCGGCTCATTTCAGTGGCGATGTCGTGGACGATGCCACGCTACTCTTTGCCCAGGATGTCAACGGTGTTTTTTCAGGTGCCATCAGTGGCGGCGGCAGTCTCATAAAGGCGGGTACAGCAGATCTGCATCTGACTGGCAGCAACAGTTTCACGGGGGAGATTTCTGTGCAGGCCGGTTCACTCAGTGGTGACAGTGCTGCGCTGAATGCCGACATTATCAATGATGCCACCGTGATTTTTACCCAGGATATTGATGGCGAATATGCTGCGGCCATGAGCGGTGCAGGGCGCCTGATTAAATCCGGCAGTGGCCGCCTGCATCTGGCCGGCAGCAATAGCTATAGCGGTGGCACAGAAATATCGGCCGGTGTGTTGGACGGTGACGCCAACTCCTTGCAGGGAGATTTCAGCGGTGCTGGTACATTGGCTTTCAATCAAAGTGGCATCGGCAATTTCAATGGCAGCCTGCATGATCTGGCGGCGCTGGAAAAAACCGGAACGGGTACCCTTTATCTTCAGTCTGCTGGCAATTCCGCAGTCACAACCACAGTAAAAAATGGTTTTTTGGTTCTGCCAGCGGGCTTGGCATCGAATGTAGTGGTCGCGGGAGGAGCATTGGCCGCACCCGGCGGTGTACAGGGCAGTCTTGAAGTAGACGATGGTGGAAAATTGCTGGCTGGCGGTGATGCCGGTGCCCTTCAGGTAGATGGTCAGCTGACGGTGAAAGCGGGCGCCCAGCTTGCCTTGCAGCTGTCGTCGACTGGCAGTACGCCATTACTCAATGTGACAGGACCGGTGCAATTGCAGGGGGGAACGGTGCTGGTGAATGCAAGCGCTGCACCCGTGCTTGCACGTTATGTGCTGCTGAAATCTGACAGCAGCTTGCAGGGCCAGTTCGATGCTCTGAGTACCAGTCCTTCGCTGCGAGCTTTTCTCCGATACGATGAAAATTCCGCCGCACTGGTGCTCTCGCGCAGCGATGCCCTGTTTTCATCCCGGGCAAATGACCGCAACAGCGTGGCCGCGGCAGCTGCGCTGGAGGAAGAACTGGCCAGCGGATTCTATTCCGACTCTTTTGCCGCCAGCGTGAATGCTCTTGCTGCTGCAGCGCCGACGGCACTGGATGCGCTTTCCGGCGAAGTGGTGGCAGATACCGGTCCTGCTTTGACCCGCTTGCTGGATGGTGTGCTGTGGAGTGCTTTGGCGGCGCAGCAGAGCCCTGTGCTTTCTTCACTGGGTTTTTCAGCTGTCCCCCGATTTTCCTATACCGCTCCGGCATCCGCCTCGGGGCCGCGTGCCTGGATTTATGGTAATGGCCGGCGCAGCAAGGTTGATGGTGTTGATGCCGCTGGCTATGACTACGATCAAAGCCTTCTCGTCGCCGGTGCGGATGCAGCGCTGGGCGCCGGCTTACGTCTGGGCTTCATGCTGAGCCAGGGCAGCCAGTCCCTCAGTCGTGATGGCTCAAGCGATACGGCAGACTCCGATGTATTGGCAGCGGGAATTTATTTGCGTCATGACAGCGAACGCGTGGCGCTGGTATCAGCCTTGACCGCAGGTCATGCCGATACGGAAAGCCGGCGCAGTCTTCCCATGGGCGGTGAGGCCGTGGCGGAAAGCAGTACCCGTCTTTTGGCTTTGGATCTGCTCATGCGTTATCGCTGGCTGCAGCGCTCCTCCTGGCAGCTCAATCCTCTGCTGGCACTGAACTGGACGCAGCTGGATACGCCGGCATTTTCGGAGTCGGCACCGGGCATGCTCGGCTTGTCCTATGCCTACAGCACACAGCAGTCGCAAATCATTTCTGCCGGTGCTGAACTTCTGCCCGCAGCAGCAATACTCCCGGAAAACTTTTCCTGCCAAGCCAGCCTGCTCTGGCGTCACGACTTCAGTGATGAAGACGATTACGCCGTGGCCGCCAGTTATTCGCAATTGCCGGGCAGTGGTTTTGAAATACGACCAGCGCTGGCCGGCAGTGATACTGCGCGTCTGGCCCTGGGTCTTGCATATGGCTTCGATTCCGGTGCACAGCTTGGTTTGCAGGGCATGCTGGAAGCTGGCAGCGGTTTCAGCTCGGCGGGGCTTACCTTGGGGCTGGATTGGCGGTGGTGAAATGAGGGCAATAAAAAACCGCGGCACAAGCCGCGGTTTTTTATTGGACACTTTTTGGGTACAGCTTCAGATTTTCCAGTTCAGGCCAACCGCTGCGGACCAGGTGCTGCTTTCGGAATTGCCGTTGGCCTGGCTGTAGCTGGTGTTCACATCGCCGTCATTCACATCCGAATCGAAGTCCAGGGTCTTCTGCAGGCCGGCATCCAGTGCCAGTGCGGGACTGAAGGCGTAAGTCAGGCCGATGGAGATGGCCTTGAAGTCGTCCAGAGGGAAGGAAATATTCCGGCTTTCATCAGGGACGGGGCTCTGGTCCCAGGCAAGACCAGCACGTAGCGCCAGCTGTTCCGTGGTCTGGTATTCGCCGCCCACGGCCACACGCCAGTTGTTCTTCCAGTTTTCTTCCTGTGTGACATCGCCCTCACCGGATGCGGTTTTGATATCCAGTGCTTCAAAACGGCTCCAGCGTGTCCAAGTGACATCAGCTTGCAGGTTGAATTTCTCGTTGAGCTGGTGAAATGCGCTCAGAGAAAGCGATTCCGGTGTGGTGAGATCGAATTTCGCACTTTCGCTGTGTGTGCTGAGGAAAGGGCTGACCATAGAGGTAACAGGCTCCACAGCGGCGGGAATCTGAACGCTGGCAGAGCCTTCCAGCTCGTTCTTGATGGCGCTGCGGTAAGCAAAGCCCAGACGCGTGCTGTCGTTCAGGTTGTACAGCAGGCCCAGCGAATAGCCGAAAGCGATGTCGTCACCTTCGTATTTCACGCGCCCATCCTGATCTGGCGTGCCGGCCGTACCGCAAGTGGGCAGGACTCCACCACTCATCGCGCTGCCGATGGAGCAGTAGCTTGCACTGTCGATGGCATTGGTGATGGAGCCTTCCATGCGCTGCACGATGAGGCCGAGACCCACACTGAAGGCTGGCGAAATTTCCTGGCCCAGACTGAGGGTGAGGCGGGCGCCAGTGACTTCAGACTCCAGTGACTGATAGCGCACGACAGAGCTGGAGCCGTAATCGGTACTGCTGGCAAAGGGTGCATTCAGTGCTATGCCCAGCACAGTACCTTCGCGCAGTGGCGTGGCGAAATAAAGATTGGGTACTGCATCACTGCTGCTGCTTTCGGCGCCATTACCAATCACAGGAGCGTTGCCTGTGCCACTGCCGCTGGTATCGGAGGGATCGAAGGTGATGGCAGTGCCGGTGAACTCCACTTTGGTAGTAAGCACACTGACACCACCGGTGAGCTCGGTCTGTTTCAGTCGCACAAGGCCTGCCGGGTTGTAATGCGTGGTGCTGGCATCACGTGCCTCAGCGGCACCGCCGGAGAAAGCATCACCGAGTCGTCGCGCGGACTGCTCATCAATCTGGTAGCCCTGGGCAAAGGCCTGGCTGCTGAGTGCGGTCATGGCCAGGGCCAGCGCCTTGATGGCAAATCCCGACACCTTCTTTTGTGTGTTCATGGAGCTCCCTCGTATTTACCTGTGGTTTGAATAAAGTCTTTAGTGCTCTCAGAACAGGCTTTTGACGTTGTAAAGCACGCCGGCACTGAGTTCAAAATAATTGCGCTGGTCTGTCATGGGACTGGCTTCCATGTCTGTACTGAATTTCTTCCAGGCACCATCAGCAAAAAGCACGAGATCGCGCGACAGCGGCTGGGCAATGGTGAGGCCGAGATCAAGACGGCTGCCAGCTTCCGGATGGTATTCGGCAATGCCGGAGCGTGTGGCCTCGGCCGCGCTCACGCCGAAGTAGTAATCCATGAAGCCTTCCTGGAAATACGTCCAGGTTACGCGCGGCACGATTTGCGTGTAGCTCTTTTCAATACTGAAAACATGATTGGCATGCACGCTTGCCAGCGTGGACTTATGGCGGCCCAGCACATCCGTCATCGCGGCAATGCGGAAAGTGTCTTGCGGCGTGATTTTCCAGCTGGCTTCGAGACCGCCATTCCAGCTGTCGCGTCTGTCATCCAGTTTTTGCAGTGATGGTGTGACGGCATCTTCTGCCGTAAACGACAGCAGATCGTTGAGAACGATGGCATTGAATTTCACCGGGCCAGCCGTGAAGAGGCGCATGCCGAAAGTGTCGCCACGCAAAAGCAGGCGATCACCTTCGTAATCACCCACCGGCATGATGGTGGTGGCGGACTGGCTGATATAGGGGCCGTCGCGGTGATACCAGGCGAGGCCGAGATAGAGGCCGGGCTCTTCGGCAGCGGTATCGGTTTCGGAAGCCCATACGGGCGTAAAGGCTGACAGGCTGGCCGTCAGCAACATCAGGAGCCGTGAGCGCATGGCCACCCCTCCAGCATTGCCGGCTCACCGGATGGTGACCGGATGTTCTTGTTGTAGTTGGCACGGTTGTACCACAGGCTTTGCAGCTGTACACCCCCTCGGGCGATCAGAAGCTGATATTTATTCAGGATGTGAAGTGGGCCGCCAGAAACTCCACCAGAGCCCGTACGCGGGCTGGCTGGTACTGGCGACTGGGCATGACGGCATAGAGCGGATAAGGCTCCTGCTCCCAGTCCGGGAAGAGGGGCAGGAGCTTCTTGCCGGCCAGTTCGACACCAATATCCAGCCAGGATTTGAAGGCGATGCCGGCACCATCCACGGCCCATTGTTTGACGAGGGCGCCGTCATTGGCGGCACGGTCGCCGCTGACCTCTACATCGCGGGCGACGCCGTCTTTCACGAAGCGCCAGTGGCTGTGCAACTGGCCATTGCGATACAGGCGCAGGCAGTTGTGCCGGGCCAGCTCTTCCAGGGTGTGCGGTGTGCCGTGTCGTTTCAGATAAGCCGGCGAGGCGCAGGCCACCACGCGGTTGTCGGCCAGTTTGCGCGCCACCAGTGAAGAGTCCTGCAACAGGCCATAGCGCAGGCTGAGATCGATATGCTCGCGATAGAGGTTCTGCATGCTGTCCGAGAGATGCAGGGTGAGCATGATGCCGGGGTAACGCTCCTGGAACTCGTTGAAGGCGCCACGCAAGACATTGCGGGCCAGATCGGAAGGCGCCGCCACATGAATCATGCCGGAAAGATTCTCGCGGCCCTGTTTCACGCTGGCGCGGCCTTCGTCCAGCAACTCCAGCGCTTGTCGGCAATAGCCGAGAAAGCTTTCACCGGCCTGCGTGAGGCGCAAGGAGCGGGTGGAGCGCTCGAAGAGTGTGGCCTCAAGTCCGGCTTCCAGACGCTTGATGGCAGCACTGGCGGCGGCTGGTGTAAGGCCCAGCTGGCGTGCCACTTCGCTCATATTGCCGGTATCAGCCACGCGCACGAAAAGCTGCAGATCGGTGAGGGCATGCATGGTGGTCGGCTCCGATGCTCATGGCATATTTTCAAAAAGTCATTGAAAGATATTCCTTGGATGCTGGAATTATCAATCCTCATGAGCGCCACTAGACTGCAAGCCTGAATTGATCACGCCCCCGGAGGGTCTGCCATGAAAGCCGTTGCCTACCAGAAGAGTCTGCCCATCAGCGATGTTGCCGCCTTGCAGGATGTAGAGCTGCCCGCTCCCCAGCCCGGGCCGCGCGATCTGCTGGTGCGTGTGAAGGCCGTGTCGGTAAATCCGGTGGATACCAAGGTGCGCCGCAATACACCGGCGCCTGAAGGCCAGTACAAGGTGCTGGGCTATGACGCGGCTGGTGTGGTGGAGGCGGTGGGTGCTGGCGTCACGTTGTTCAAAGCTGGTGATGAAGTTTTCTATGCCGGTTCCATTTCCCGCCCCGGTACGAATTCCGAGCTGCATGTGGTGGATGAGCGCATCGTCGGCCACAAGCCGGCCAATCTGGATTTTGCGGCGGCAGCGGCTTTGCCACTGACCGCACTCACAGCATGGGAGCTGCTGTTTGATCGCTTGGGTGTCAGCGCAGACCGTACAAAGAAGGGAGAAGCCTTGCTGATTACCGGCGCCGCCGGTGGTGTGGGTTCCATCCTCGTGCAACTGGCTCGACAGCTTACGGGCCTTACGGTTATCGGCACGGCCTCACGTCCTGAAAGCGCCGAGTGGATAAAAAATCTCGGTGCTCACCATGTGATTGATCACAGCAAATCACTGGTGGAAGAGCTGAAGCGTATTGCTGTGCCGCAGGTGACGCATGTGGCCAGCCTCACGCATACGCATGATTACTACGCGCAATTCATCGAGGTACTGGCGCCGCAGGGCAAGTTGGGTCTGATTGATGATCCGGAAGCGATAGACCTGCGCCAGCTCAAGCGCAAATGCCTCTCCCTGCACTGGGAGTTCATGTTTGCGCGGGCCATGTATGAAACCGCCGATATGGTGCGTCAGCATGAAATCCTGGATTCCGTGGCCACCCTGATTGAACAGGGCGTGCTTAAGGGCACGGCCAGCGAAAGCTTTGGCCGTATCAATGCGGAAAACCTGCGACGCGCCCATGCCCTGCTGGAAAGCGGAAAGGCCCGCGGCAAGATTGTGCTGGAAGGCTTCTGAGAAGAACGCCCCCTTTGTTCAGCAGGCCTGCATGCAGAATCACTAACATGTCCGAAGCAAGTATCATCTGTGAGGGCAAGCAGAGCTTGCCCTCCAGCGGCCTGCTGCACCTACGGCCCGAGCGCAGTAAAAAGCACAGAAGCTGATCGCGAGTCGCGAATGCGCGAGCACCACCCGGATGCCATTAGCTAAAGCAATGATCAGAGCCCATTGAAGGGCGCTCCGCAGGAGTCGCATTTCCTTTGCTTACTTTCCTTTGGCGAGACAAAGGAAAGTGAGGCCCCGCCGGCAGGGCGCACCGCCCTCGCAGAGAAACAGCCGGTGCAACCACGTCGGAGCACCTCACCAAATCCCCGATAACGCCAAAATCCCCGCACTCCCGGGCCACGCAAAAGCAAAGCCCAGCACTTGAACACAGCTGCAGCGAAAAGAAGCGCTTTCTAATGCAAAACATGAAAGAGCTTCGCATTAAGCCGCCTCCCGTCGGACCTGATTACATCGGTCAACCCACGAGCATTTTGGTCATAGGTTTCAATCAGGCTGCTTCGTACCATGCGCGCCGCCGACCGCAGAGTCGGCATCCTTTTCCGTATAGGGGGCGCACATGCATTCGGCCAGCAGTACGACCGGTGAACCCATTCGCATTCCGGGCGAATTCCATTACTGGCAAAACCGCGACAAGCCGCATGTAAAACGTGCGCGCCTGCTCTTCAAAACCCTTTTCCGTTTTGATCCCGAACTGCCACAGGACGTGATCGAAACCTACGCCTCCTCTTTCTACACCGCCGATCCTGTCGCCGAAGATTTTGTAGATGAGGTTTATCTCAAAGGCGATCCCGTCAAAGGCCGTGCCATGCTGGATAAAGCCCTGGAAGAAGGCATCGATGCCGTGCCCGATGCACCGGCCTCCATGAAGCGTCTTTTTGCCGAACGCGAAATTGCCCCGGAATGGCTGGATCAGGAAAAAGTGGCCTATGGCGCGAAGATTTTCCGTCGCTACGGCCCCGAGCTTTTCACCTTCTTTGGCGCCATCACGCTGGAAGGCTATAGCAATAATTCAGTCGTGAAACCGCTGATCCTAACCGGCGCCTATGCCGGTGGCACCACCAAGACGCGCTTTCTCGAAACTGCTGCTTTCTGGAACGACGTATCCGAACTGGATGCGTTGGTGCCAGGCGGGGCCGGCTGGAAGACCTCCATGCGTGTACGCATCATGCATGTCTTCGTGCGCCGTCGTCTGATCAATCATCCGGAATGGAATGAACGCGAGTGGGGAGTGCCCATCAGCCAGGGTGATGCATTGATTACGCTCATGGCGGGCTGTATTGCGCCGGGCTTTGTGCTGCGTCTGGCCGGGTTCCGTACCAGTGAAAAAGATATCGAAGCGCTCATGCATTTCTGGCGCTATGTGGGTTATCTCATGGGCGTGCAGCCGCCCTGGTTTCCGAGCACGGTGAAAGAGGGCCTGCAGTTTTCCTTCCTCGCCTATGCCGCTGGCGCCAATCAGGCGGGTGAAGACGGCACCAATCTCTGCAGCTCTTTCAATGATGCTTTCGCTCCCAAAGAGGAGCAGTTGAAAGGCTGGCGTCAGAAGTTGCAGGCGCGTCTGGATCATGGTGTGCACCGTGGTTTCGTGAGCTTTTTCGTCTCGCCCGCCACGCGTCAGCAAAGCGGTATTCCGTTTGCCGGCCTGTGGGCGGCACTGCCCCTGGCCAGTGCACCGGCCGTATTCGCTACAGAAACTCTGGTGCGTCGCTTTCCGCGTCTGGATGAGGCAGTGGACAAGCTGGCCCGTCGCCGTCGCCAGAGCTGGTTGGATCGCCATATGGGCAAACGGAAGGCGGAATACACGGCAGTGGCGCATTTCACACGCTAGTCCCAAAGCCCGACCTCCTGCTCTGAAAAAGCCCGGCTTCGTCGGGCTTTTTCTTTTCCCCCCTTTAGAGGGGATGGCGTCCGACCCCGCCTGGCCTAGCATGGGCTCTTGCTCCGGTCTTGCCGGGGTTTTTCCAGACAGGGTTGTTCACAAAGGAATCAGGGGTTGCCATGAAAATCATCAAAGCAGTGGGTATTGCAGGGGCCTTGTTGTTGTCGTCTCTGGCTGTTGCCGAAGCGCCGATCGCCATCGTGCCGACCGAAGGGGCAGCACCGGTGGTGCAAGCGCCGGCTGAAGGGGCCGCTGCTCCCGTGGTCAAGCTTTCCGCCGAAGGCGATCACGTCGTGAAGGTGAATACCGGTAATGAAACGGCCGATGCCCTGGGCAATCTGGCCTCAAAATGTGCCGAGCGCACTGCGGCCTTCAAGACCTGCGACAGCATGGGCGGTTTCAAGGCCATGGGCTGCCGCAAGATGGCGGAATTCCGCTACAAGGAGCCGCTGGACTGCCCGCAGCTCTGAGCGGTCTTTCTGGTCACACAAAAGCCCGGTCATGCCGGGCTTTTTCATGCGACCATGCGCCGCATGAAAAAAACCGATCCCGCTTCTGCTCGCCCGGCGCGCCGTCATTACGGTGGCAAGGCAGCGGAAGACCGCAGCGATGAACGCCGGCGCAAGCTGCTGGCGGCCGGTCTTGAACTCTTCGGGACGCAGGGCTATGCCGCGACTTCGGTAAAGGCACTGTGCACCGAGGCCGGTCTCACCGAGCGCTATTTCTACGAATCTTTCCGCAACCGCGAAGATATTTTCATGGTGGTGGCGGGGCGCTCGGCTGCCGGCCTGGCGCGCCAGCTGGCACCCTTGATGCTGCAGGCACCGCAGAATGTAGAGGATCAGGTGCGCGATGGCCTGCGCATCGTTTTCCAGTGGTTTCGCGATGATCCGCGCCGTGCGCGCGTGCAGCTGATAGAACCGCTCACCATAGGTCCGCAGATGACGGAAATGTATCGCCAGGTCACCGGCGGTTTCATTCTCATGCTGCGCGATATGGCGGTGAAATGGTTTGGCGAAGCACTGCAGCAGCAGAAGCTGGATGCCCAGCTGTTATCGACGGCCATGGTCGGTGCTGTGGTGGAAATGACCAAAGCCTGGGTGCTGGAAGGCTGCCCGCAGCCGGTGGAGGAAATGGTGCATAACGCCATGGCCATCTATACGGCCTTCAGTGAAAAGCTGGGTTAAAGCTTCCTTATGGCGTTGCCGCCGCTATTCGCGGTAGCAACACGTTCCGTCGCAGGCGCTTGAGTGACTTCTGAAAAGTCAGGCTTTGCCGCTGTCGAATGTATTGCAGCTATTGAGATCACCGGAATTCATGCCGGTCTTGAACCAGTGCACGCGTTGCGCCGAGCTGCCGTGGGTGAAGGAGTCGGGCACGGCATAGCCACGAGCCTGTTTTTGCAATGTGTCGTCGCCTATGGCAGTGGCAGCGGTCAGGGCTTCTTCGATATCTCCCTCTTCCAGCAATTGCCGTGAGCGTTGTGCGTGATAGGCCCAGACGCCGGCGAGACAATCCGCCTGCAATTCCAGCTTTACCGAGAGGGCATTGCCCTGGGCTTCGCTGAGACGCTGCCGTGCTTTTTGCACCTTGCCGGAAATGCCCAGCAGATGCTGCACGTGATGCCCGACTTCATGGGCAATCACATAGGCCTGGGCAAAATCACCGGGGGCTTTGAAGCGGTTCTGCAATTCATCGTAGAAGCCGAGATCGATATAAACCTTTTCATCGGCTGAGCAATAAAACGGGCCCATGGCGGCCTGTCCGGTACCGCAGCCGGTGGACGTGGCATCGCGGAACAGCACCAGTGTCGGTTCACGATACTGGCTGCCGCCCGCAGCAAAAATCGCTTTCCAGGTGTCTTCCGTGTCGGCCAGTACGACGGCCACGAGCTCACGGGCTCTTTTCTCTCTGGCGGATTCCGTAACCGGGCCGCTTTCCTGTGCGGGTGCACTGCTCTGCAATTGCTGTGTGCCCTGCATGACGATGCGCGGGTCTATGCCGAAATAGGCGGCGGCCAGCGCCAGCACGATGACGCCTATCCCCATGCCACCTTTACCGCCACCGGGGAAACGGCTGCCGCGACGGTCTTCGATATTGCTGCTCTGACGCTGATTATCCGTGCGCATGATGGCTTTCCTTGCAGACGCAGGCGGCGGCAGAAGTGCTGCCGTCGCCTGCGGAAAGATCAGAGGTTTTCGTAGCGGTTCATGTCCAGGATGGCGGTTTCCACGGGCTCGTGCTCGCGGATGTAGGCAGTGTAGTCGTGGAAATAGATCCAGAAGTCCGGATGCGTGCGGCGCACGCCCCAGCGCTGCACGATGGCCTCGAACTGGGTCTTGTTGCTTGCCGCCTGCATGGCCAGGGCAAAATCGCTGATCTCGGCCGCGGGCACATTGAAAGCGAAGTTGGGATAGCTCGTGAGCACGCCGGGATAAATCGTCAGGGTGTCACGGTCAGGCTGGTAGCGCAGGGATTCGGCCGCCATATAGGCCACATTGCTGTGCGCACGATTGCGCAGGATGGTGTAGATCTCGCGCTCGCCGTCTTTCTTGTAGACGCGCAGCATGGTGGATTCAGGCAGGAAATTGATGGCGGGCATGCCCTTGCCGGGGCGTGCGGCCAGCCGGCTTACCGCCTGATCCGCCTTGCGTATCCATTCCGGCTGGTCCTTGCGTGCGCAGTTGCCATCCGTGCAGCGGTTGATGGGATCGGGGCGCGCGTTCAGTTTCTCGAAGCGGCCTAGCAGCAGATTGGCAAACTCCCGCTTTTCGTCCTCGGCATTTTTACTGGTATAGGCAATGGCACTGGGGCTGTCCGTATCCAGGCTGGGGTAATACAGCCACATCTTCAGCTTGCCACTGTTCTGGTACCAGTCGCTCATGAGGGGTTTGCGTGCGGTGGCCGGCAGCAGGCGCAGGAAATTGGTTTCTGCGCCATGACGGATAAGGTCGAAATACAGGCGGGTCTGCGCCTGATGCGAGACCGTGTCGTAAACATTGAAGTTCACCACCAGGCTGTAATAGGTGCGCTCGAACAGCGGGTAGTCCATCCACCACAGGGTTTGCGGAATTTCACCCCAGAGGCCTTTGCGCACCGAGGCGCTGTCGTGATGGCGGTAAATGGAAAGAATGGCGTTGTCGTTCGTGCCATCACCATTCCAGATGTCGCTGAATTTTGCGCCCTTGGGCTCATGACGCAGATAGTCTTCAGTGCGGAAATCGGTGTATTCGTTACGCAGCTTGGTGTACTTGGTCCACTGCGGAAAGAGATCACGCATTCTTTCTTTTTGCCCCGGCACACCCAGCATGGGGTCCACTTTGTGGCGGTGCTCGGCATTGGTGATGTAAAGATCGCTGTCGGGTGACTGGAAGAAGGTCCAGAAGTTGTCGCGTATCACGTCGGTCGCGATATTGCCGCGGCAGACCGGGCCGCGAATGAAGGTGCGCACGAAGTATTCGGCGTTATCCAGCATGAACTGGTAACGGGCTCGTGCCGGAATGGCCGAGAAGGTGATGAAGGGATTGGCGCGCTCATCCGTGCCATAGCCGGGCAGCTTGTCCACTTTCCAGTTGCTGCTGAAAAAAAGCTGCTCGATGCGGGCGATCTTTTCGGCATTCAGGGCGTGGGTGATATGCGTCTTGTGCACGATGCTGCCCTGTACCGGGCGCAGGCGATAATAGAATTTTCCAGCCGGGTCATCATTGGGCTGGGCAGTGGCAATGACGGAAATGGTCTGACCGGGCGGCGTGCGTGAGCGCACGACTTCAAAGAACTGGCTGTTCTTGATGTTGTCGAAATACAGATGCGCCAGGAAAAGATGCTCATACAGCCAGCGTGCCACCAGCTGCTCGCGTAGGCTGGAGCGGTTCAGCAGTTTTTCCCAGTCGGCAATGGCTACATTTTCTTCAGCGGTGGCCACGCGTGGTTCGCTGTCTACCTTGGCGCCTTCGGCCAGCCATTTTTTCAGGGTGTTGTATTCGGTATTGGTAAGGCCGGTCACGCCCAGTGGCATGCCGCGCTCCGGATATTTCTTCTGGAATTTTTCCCATTCGCCTTCATCCAGCGGACATTGATTGCTGACATCCGTGCCGATGGGAATGCTGGCCGGCAGTTTGCTGTTCTGCTCCGGAATATTGGCGTGGCCCAGTTCTATCATCCGGGCCAGCAGTGAGGCTTCGGGGTTGCCGTTGCCCAGAACAGACGTGAAGCCCTTTTGCTGCCATTCAGCCAGACCATGTGCATCGGTAAAGAGACGGGTCGGATACTGGGTTTTTGTGCGTGTACCGTCATATACCTTGATCTTGGTGGCTCCGCGCAGCACACCTTCGCCACTGCCGAGATTGAGCTGGCAGGGCGCATCGTTGCAGGCATGGCAGGCCACGCATTTGTTTTCAAACAGCGGCTGTATGCTGGCTTTGTAGGAAACGTCGGCCTGCAGATTGGAGCTGGCCAGGGAAAGGAAAATCAGGGAGAGCAGCGGGAACAGACGGTGCAGGGCAGTTCGGCGCATGGGGCAGGGTTCCTTCTGCAAAACAATGCCGCGAGTCTAACAGCCCGTGCTGGCGGGAAAACTACCGTCCGGGCATAAAAAAGCCCGGTTATCCCGGGCTTTTTGTACACATCCTGCTGGGCTCAGAGCTCAATCTGCGTGCCCAGCTCCACCACGCGGTTGGTGGGAATCTGGAAGAAGTCGGTGGCTGCCGCCGCATTGCGCGACATGCCCACGAACAGCTTTTCCCGCCACATGGCCATGCCTGGTGCCGGCGTGGCGATGATGCGTTCGCGCGAGAGGAAGAAGCTGGTGTCCATCATGTCGAATTCCAGCTTTTGCGGGCCACACTCTGCCAGCAGCGCAGGCACATCCGGTTGCTCCTTGAAGCCGTAGTAACCGGTGATGAGGAAGAAGTTGTGCGAGATTTCCGAGACGGTCACGCGCTCGCTTTCATCGACAAAAGGAATGTCGCGCGTCACCAGCGTCAGCAGCACATTGCGCTCATGCAGGATCTTGTTGTGCTTCATATTGTGCAGCATGGCGTGCGGCACATATTTGTGGCTGCCGGTCATGAACACCGCCGTACCCGGCACGGTTTGCACGCCGGCGCCGGCGCCACCAATCGAATTCACGAAGAGACCCAGCGGCATGGTCTCGTTGGCCAGACGCTCGAAGAGCAGTTCGCGGCCGCGCTTCCAGGTGGACATGATGGTGAAAACGATGAGGCCGATGAGCAGGGGGAACCAGCCGCCCTGCAGGACCTTCAGCGAGGTGGAGCCGAAAAAGGCCAGGTCCACGATGAGGAAGGGCGCGCCGATGAGTGTGGCCACGAAGGGATTCCAGTTCCACAGCTTGCGGGCCACCACCATGGCGAGAATGGTGTCGCAGATCATGGTCATGGTGACGGCGATGCCGTAGGCCGAGGCCAGATTGCTGGAGGACTTGAAGGTCAGCACCAGCAGGATGATGGCGGCCAGGAGGGCCCAGTTCACGGCCGGCACATAGATCTGGCCGATTTCACGGGTGGAGGTGTGCTGGATGTCGAAGCGCGGCAGATAGCCCAGTTGCACCGCCTGACGGGTGATGGAGAACACGCCGGAGATGACGGCCTGCGAGGCGATCACCGCGGCCAGGGTGGCCAGGATCACCAGCGGATAGAGGCCCCATTCCGGCACCAGGCGGTAGAAAGGGTTTTCCACGGCTGTTGGATCAGACAGCAGCAGGGCGCCCTGGCCACAGTAGTTCAGCAGCAGGGCCGGGAAGACCATATAGAACCAGGCCAGGCGTATGGGCTTGCGACCGAAGTGGCCCATGTCGGCATAAAGGGCTTCGCCGCCGGTGATGGTCAGCACCACGGCACCCAGGGTGACGAAGGCGATGAACTGGTGCTCGGCAATGAACTGCACGGCCCAGACCGGGTTGATGGCGCGCAGCACATCCGGGTGATGGCCGATATTGATGAGGCCCAGCACGGCCAGGGTGGCAAACCACAGGAACATGACGGGGCCGAAGAGCTTGCCCATGGAGCCCGTGCCATGGCGCTGTATCACGAAGAGCGAGATCAGCACCGTGATGGTGATGGGCAGCACATAGGGGCCCAGCACCGGCGTGGCCACCTTGAGGCCCTCCACCGCAGAAAGCACGGAAATGGCCGGGGTGATGATGCCGTCGCCAAAGAAGAGGGCGGCGCCGAACAGGCCTGTGGCCACCAGCAGGGCGCGCCGGCGCGGATGCTTGTGCTCGCTGCGCAGGGTGAGCGCCAGCAGGGCCATGATGCCGCCTTCGCCGTTATTGTCAGCACGCATGATGAAGGCGATGTATTTGAGCGAGACGACGAGGGTGATGGACCAGAAGATCAGGGACAGGATGCCCAGCACGTTTTCCGGCGTGATGGCGATGCCATGGGCAGCGTGGAAGCATTCCTTGAGCGCATAGAGCGGGCTGGTACCGATGTCGCCAAAGACCACGCCCAGCGCGCCCAGTGTGAGGGCCGCGGTGGACGATTTGTGACCGTGATGCTCGGTCGCTTGCATGGAGGACATCCCCTGTAATGCCCGGTGCCAATGAAAAAAGCCGGCCTGACTCCCCCTCCGGAAGTGCTGTTCAGTAAAGCAGGAGAGGGGCGTGGCGGCTTTTCGGTGTCTGGCTTTTGAGCAGAGCGTGCATCTTACTCCGGCCTGTGCCGGGAAGCAGCTATTGACGGTCCGACAGACTCGGGCTAGCCGGTCCCGGCGGTCCTCGCAAAAAGTCCCCGCCCGGCTTTGCCTTTATGGGGCAGTCGTATATCATGCGCGCCTCGCGACGGTAGCCCGTCGCGATTCCCTGGTGAGGTGGCCGAGCGGTTGAAGGCGCACGCCTGGAAAGTGTGTGTACGTTAATAGCGTACCGAGGGTTCGAATCCCTCCCTCACCGCCAGACAAATAAAAAAGGGCCCTGCATCGCAGGGCCCTTTTTTATTTGTCCGTCGTGAGCGGTCGGACGAGAACACGAGCGGGTTCGACAACAGGGCAAAGCCCTGTTGAACGCCAGCTTTGCTGGCGGCCCCGAAGGGGCGAGGCCGCAGGCCGAGTAATCCCGACCGCTCTCCGCTTCAACACCCTACTTGTTTATGCACCTCTTTGGATGTTCTCCCGGCGCAGCCACTTTTCGCTGCCACAGCCCATCGACTGTCGAATGTTCTTCATCTGTTTATAGGCGCTGGACTTCATAACGATCTCTGCGTTCGCCAGAGACACTAAAAAGAAAAAGCCCCCAATGAAGGGGGCTTTTTGCTTATTGCCTGACGGACAGCTCGAAAATGGTTCAGTTCTCCATCGAAGCCATGCCGATACCCCCGGCGCCCTTTTGCGATGGCGGGAAGTCCTTCATGCTTTTCTCGAACGTCTCGATATAGGGGGCAAGGATGGGAATGATCCAGCTGCGCTGTTGCTGCCAGCGGAAGTGGTCACCGGTCTCGGGAGAGCGTTCGTAGGGGTCAAGCTTGATATCGATCACCAGCCCGCCGGGAATCTGCTTGGCAGCCTCCATCCATTTCTCTTTGACGGCCGTGTGTATCTTCCATTCGTCTACACGCACTGCATTCATGCTGGTTTCGGCAAAGAAGAAAAACTCATGCCGTTTGGATTTGCCATCCGGCTTGGTCAGCATGTCGATCTGGTTATAGCCATCGAGATGATTCTTGAAGGTTTTGCCGCCGACAGAGAGACCCGTCAGCAATTGCGATTTCACATCCGTTTTGCCTGCCGCTGCCATCAGGGTGGGCAGCCAGTCTTCGGAGGTCATGAATTCTCCGGTCCAGGTGTCAGCCTTGATATGCCCCGGCCAGCGCACCAGCATGGGCACGCGAAAGCCACCATCCCAGGTCAGCCCTTTTTCGCCGCGGAAGGAGGCGGAGCCGCCATCCGGCCAGTGCGCGAGGTTCACGCCATTGTCGGATGTGAAGATGACAATCGTGTTCTTGCTCAGGCCCTCTTTATCCAGTGTATCGAGCAGCTTGCCCACCAGTGAGTCGAGTTGCAGCAAGGCGTCGGTGTATTCGGTGTGCCCGCTCTTGCCCAGCCATTGTTTGCTGACGTGAATCTTCTGGTGCATGCGTGAGGGGTTGAACCACAGGAAGAAAGGCTTTTTGGCCGCTTTCTGTTTTTTCACCCAGTCTATCGACATATCGGTGAAGGTATCGTCGATGGTTTTCATGCGCTCGATAGTGAGGGCGCCTTCATCGCTGATTTTCTGCTTGCCCACACGGCCCCAGCGTGGCTCTTCGGTGGCGTCATCCGTGCTGGTGGCTATGGCATGGATCATATTGCGCGGAATGCCGGGGAATTTCGGGTCTTTCGGGAAATTGGTCATTTCCGCAATTTCCATCACGTTCAGGTGATAGAGGAAACCGTAGAACTCGTCGAAGCCGTGTACGGTCGGCAGGTATTCATTGCGATCACCGATATGCGATTTGCCGAACATGCCTGTTGCGTAGCCTTCGGCTTTCAGCAACTGGGCGAGGGTGACATCGCTGTCCTGTATGCCGACTTTGGCGCCGGGCTGCCCCACGGCCGTGAGGCCGGTGCGGACCGGATACTGCCCTGTGATGAAGGCGGCGCGCCCTGCCGTGCAGCTGGGCTGGGCGTAATAATCCGAAATCATCATGCCTTCCTTGGCGATGCGATCGATATTGGTCGTGGTCACGGCGCCAACGCCGCGGTGATAGGCCGATACATCCATGGGCGCCATGTCATCCACCATGATGACCACGATATTGGGTTTGTCAGCCGCCTGGGCTGAGCCAAGCGCCACAAAGGCGAGGCCCAGGCTGAGTAGGGCAATTCTCAAAATGTGCATGATGGAGCCTCATCTGCGGTTGAGAGAGAAAACATCTGAAGCAAGGGCAGTTTAAAAATCCTGAATCACCGGGTGCGGTGATTCAGGAGTGATTTGGATGCTTACTCCACCAGCTCGAAATCCGGCAGCTTGAAGGATTTATCGAAAAGGGCCTGTGTGCCGCCGTAGAAGCGCATGGCGGGCAGGGGGCGCAGGCCGGTAGTGGGTATCCAGTTGGATTCCAGTCCGGCCGGCGCTTTCGGGCCGACATAAATCGTTACGCCACCATCGGCGTTCTTCTTCATTTTTCCGATGTCGTAGGAGGACAGCGTGGTGCGACCGCTGTCGCTGTAGATGAAGGACATGGTGGCGCGGTTATAGACCGTCAGCGCCCAGAATTGTTTGACCGGCATATTCGCGGGCACATCGATCTTGTAGAGCTTGCCGGCCTCCAGAAGTTTTCCGTTCTTGTCCGCCATGGCCATCATGTATTGCGTGGCGGGCGTGTCGCTCAATTCCTTGGGCATATATGTGCACCAGAAATATTCGGCGGCACGATTGATCAGGTCGATCTTGTCGTCATAGACGAAAGTGAAGCGCTTGTTCTTGTCGGTCATCAGCAAGGAGGCGTAATGCCGGTCCTGCCAGTAGAGTCTGTCCCTGGGAATATTGTCGAACCAGTGCTGCAGATAGAACCAGGCATCGATGACGGCCTGGCGCATGGCGCGTTTGGTGGTTTCGTCAGGCGCAAAGGGTTTTCCCTTCTCGATACCGAGTGAGGCCAACATGCCCATCATCACCTTGTCCTGGGGATTGGAAGGCTCGACGCTCATGACGGCATACATATCGTCGAAGTGGCGCTCATCGTAATAGGGCAGCGTCGGGTAGCGCTGGTTGATGGGATCGACGAAGCGTTGCTGGGGCGGGTTTGCCGCTTCAGACAGGTAATACATGCGCAGCTTTTTGGAGTATTGATAAGCGTCAGCCACGCTCTTGCCGGGTGCAGGGATGGAGCGGAAGGCAAAGGCAATACGGAAATTGGGCGAGGCGACCCGGATATATCCTTTCGGCACTTTTCCCTTGTAACCGGGCGGCGTGAACAGGAGCTTTCCGCCTTTGCCTTTGTCCAGGCCTGAGGGGCCGACATCGGCAATCGTGAATTGCCAGGCATCCACCACCTGACCGTAGATGCTGCCCTCCGCACCGGCAACAGGTACTTCCAGTACTACGGGGCCTTTTCTCAGATCGGTATAGGCAGCGATATAAGGGGTGGAGCTGTTGGCCGTGATGGCTTCGAGTTTGGGCGTGGCCGTGCCGGAATAGGCAATGATGTCATTGTCTTTCAGTCCCAGTTCTTCAAAGGCGCCGCGGCGCAGGCTGTAGATCGAGATTGCCGGCATATTCCAGAGCACGGCTTCAAAGGCGCGCTGGTATTTGATCTGGTAATCGAAATCCTTGATGGAGGATGCAGAGCCTGCTGGCGGTTGTCCGCCATTGGGTAGGGTGCCGTCCTTCGCCATGCTGCTTGTTGTGGTCAGCAGGGCAGCAAGCCCGAGTGCGGCGACTGATTTATGAAGTGAGCGCATGAGGTGTTCCTTCTTGTGAGGCATCCAGAGTGCATTCCGCTTATATCAGACGACGAAGACAGGATAGCAAGTGGTTCCAGGTGACGAAGCGGTCAAGTCCGGAAACTGTTGTACGGTGTTTCGATAACAGGGAGCGGTTGCGTTTAACACCGGTTTTATCGGCCGCTGTGACTGATATCAAAAAGCCCGCACAAAGCGGGCTTTTTGATGGGCTAACACCGGAGGGCAATGCAGGCGAAACATCCGGCTTTCATTGCCTGCTCAGGTCAGCGCGGATCTCCTCCCACGCCCAGTCCGATGTCCTTCTTGGGATATTTCTTGAAGGTGGCCGCATGCATGGACTGCAACTGCAGGATGGGGCCATAGACCCATTCATAGTCGCCATTGCTGCGGCTCAGGCGCTCTTTGGGATCGCGATAGATATCGAAGATCCACGGGGCTACGCCCACCGGCACAAAAGTCGACATGCTGATATTGGAGAAGGGCTGATCAAAAGGCATGACCTTGAAATAGGCCTTGAACTCGCCCCAACGCAGACCGGAAAACTCGGCCTGGTTGTAGCTGAATACGGCCTGGCGTGCCGTTTCACCGGTATCGGACAGCAAGAAGCCGGTCTGGTTGACGCCGTCGATATAGCGTTCTTTGGGAATCTTTGATTCAACACCGCCCAGCGCTAGCGAAGTGTTGAACAAATCCATGAGGTCGAATAATCCATCGCTGACACGGCCGGCCTTGATCATGCCGGGCCAGTAGGCAATACCGGGAACACGCACGCCACCTTCCCAGGTTGTGCCTTTGCCGCCACGGAAAGGGGTGTAACCCGAGTCGGGATAGGAGTCTTCTTCCGGGCCGTTGTCCGAGGTGAAGAAAACCAGCGTATTGTCATCCAGCCCGTTGTCTTTCAGCGTTTGCATAAGGCGGCCGACAATATCATCCACTTCTACCACGGCATCCTTGTAAGGCAGTTTCGACGGACTCTTGCCCTGATAGCCGTCAGCCGGGTAGTTGTCGAAATGCACTTTGGCAAAAGCGTGCACCAGATAGAAAGGCTTTTTGGCTTCGGCTGAACGCTTGATGAAATCCACAGACCAGTTGGCAAAGTCCTGATCCACATTACCCATCTGTTTTGGCGTTTCCAGCGGATACACGATCTTGAGATCGCCGCCTTTCTTGCCTTCGACCACCGCGTTGTACTCACTCTGGCCCTTGAAGGTTTTCAGACGATCAGGGTTCAGCATGAGCTGCGGATATTTCGCGCCATTCATGTACAGGGTGTATTCGCTGACCACGGAAAGGAAGCCGTGGAATTCGTCAAAACCCACATCCTGAGGCTGCATGCCCTTGCCTTCACCGATATGCCACTTGCCGGACAGGCCGGTGACATAGCCATTCTTGCTGAGCAGATTGGCGGCGCTCATTTCATCCGCCCAGGGATTCTTGGTGGGACGATCCGATGCCAGCAGGGGGCGAGTGAGGCCGCTGCGTGCCGGAATACGGCCTGTCATCAAGGCCGCGCGCGAGGGTGTGCACACTGGTGTGGTGTAGGTTGAAGTGAGTTTCAGGCCCTGCGCGGCAATACGGTCGATATTGGGCGTCGGTGCGCCCGCCATTTCACCGCCACCAAAAGCGCCCGGGTCGCCATAACCCATGTCGTCCACAAGAATGATGAGGATATTGGGCTTGCGGCCGGTTTTGGCTTCAAGCTGTTTCAGTTTTTCCTGTACGGCCTTGTCCTGTTCCGGATGCGGAATGGCGGGCTCAAGATAGTCCGCTACGCGTACCGTGCGGTCCCAGCCTTGCGGCGCGGCTGGGGCGGGGGGCGGCTTGGCCGCCATGCTGAAAGAGCTGGCTAGCAGGCATGTGCCTGCCAGTACATGAATCAAGGAGCCTCTGACATAACGCATAAGTCGTCCTTGCCACTTGGCAGTCAGGTGTTTTTTTATGACAAAAAAGGGTGGAGCTGGCCTTCAAATCAGCTGAGGGCGCTAGCGTGTATAGCCTCCCGGGGGCAGATTTGCTAGAGCCATGCGCGGCTTTATCTGAGCCGACGATCGCCTTATTGCTAACGCATGGAGCAGGCTGTTTTTCTCATTCCTCCAGCAGCTCTTTCGGTACCTCATTCTTCAGCATCAATCCGCACTGCTCATTCAAGGGATTGAACACAATCACCGCTTCTCCACGTGTCAGCGCGCGACGTGCCCTTTCCACGCGTGTGGCCAGCGGTGTGTCATCACCATTGTCCGTGCCATCGCGGGTGACGAAGTCTTCCAGCAGACGGGTCAGGGTATCGGGGTCCAGCATATTGGGAGGGATGATCACGGGATATGAGTCCGGCTGCAGGGAGACGCGGATTATTGCGTGAATGCGCTGGGCGGAATACTCAAACCCCGAATAAAGGCAGGGTACGGTTTTCCAGACGGCGTTTGCCGGAGACTTTTTCCGGCGCGGCATCGTCACGTGCGCCTTCATGCACCAGCAGCCAGTGTTTGCGCGGCAGGCCGCCGGCATAGCCGGTCAGGCTGCCGTCACTGCCGATAACGCGGTGGCAGGGCACGACGAGGGCGACAGGATTACGCGCATTGGCACTGGCCACGGCGCGTATGGCTTCGGGCTGACCTATGGCCTGGGCAAGCTGCGCATAGTTCCAGGTTTGTCCGGCGGGAATGCGCCGCAGGGTCTGCCAGACCTGTTGCTGGAAGCGGGTACCGGAAGCGTGCACGGGAATATGATCCAGCGCGGTGATTTCGCCAGCCAGATAAGCCAACAGGGCATCGTGGATTTCTTCAGGCAGGCGGCGCTGTTCGCTGGGCACATGGCCGAAGCGACGAGCGAAATACTGGCGAAAGCGGGTTTCGTAATCCTGGAAATCAAGTGCGCAGAGATGGCCGCCGCCATGGGCCAGCAGCAAGGTGCCCAGCGGGGAGGGCAGTCTGTCCAGAAAGATCGGGGGCTGATTCATGGCGGCACTCCTCTGTCGTCATGATTTTCTTGTGAGAGGCGTTTTACAGCAGTGTCACCGCTGAAGATGACAGTCTGTAGCCGGGCTCTGTTGGGGCTTTGTTGCGGCTTTATAACCCCGGGCAGTTTGTCTGCCCGGGGTTAGTCACAAGCCCCTTAGCGCATCAGGTCGAGCTGGGCGCTGAGCTGGATACGCGTGGCATCGCGGTCAGAGCCATCCTTGAGCTCCAGCGTGCCATGCAGGACTTCCATCCCCATGGTGAGGCGGGTATTGGCCGGGCTCCAGAGCAGGTTCAGAGACGCATACTGGTCCTTGTGCAGGGCATCGGCAGCCTGGCCGGCGCTGTTGTCCACCTGCAAATTGCCGTAGACCAGCGAGCTGTTCCACTGCTCGGTCCAGTAATGCTGGTAAGCCACATAGCCGCCCACGCTCTTCAGCGCTTCCAGTTCGCCATTGGCATCAAAGCCGGCGTCCTGGGAGCCGCCATTCAGATCGGAAAAATAGTGGCCGAGGCCTTGGCCACCAGTGAAGCCGAACTGCACGGAATCCGAGCCCACAACTTTCACTACGCCGGTGATGCTGGCGCCACCACCCATGACGGAGTCGTCGTTGCCGGCGCCATCGTCGTAGGCGACATCACGCAGTACGGCACCCAGTTGCACATGGCCACCGGTGGATTCCCAGCGGACACGGCCCACGAAGTCGGGCATGGGTGTGCTGGCATCGCCGGTAACAGTGCCACCGCCAGCGTAATCAATTTCCGAGGCTGGTCTTTCAATAGCGAAAGCGATATTGCTGCCTTCACTCAAGGCCTTGGAAAAACGCAGCTGCGGTGTGAACAGGAAGACCGCACCACCGGGGCCGGCAAAGTCCAGGGTGTTGGGCAGGGAATCAGCATCCATGAAGGTGGAGTAGGTGTAACCACCGAGGATGTTGTTCACCTGTGCGAAAGCATGGCGCAGACGGTAGTTGGTGCTGCCACCGGAACCGAAGAAATCGTTTTCGATCAGGATACGCAGGGGACCCAGCGTATCGTTGGTGGGGCGACGGATTTCAAAATTGATACGCGTCTGTTTGGCATGCATATGGAACTGGTTGTCAGCACCAGTTGCCGGCAGGGCCGAGACGATGAACTGGTCGGGATCACCGGTGGGGTCCAGATCGTAAATCGCATCCAGCTTCAGATAGCCGCCTATGCGCATCACGCTTTGCGTATTGGGCAGTTTGAAAAAGCCGGACAGATCATCGCCATAGGTAGCGTTGTCGATACGGGCAGCAGCACTGGCAGCATCATTGATGGTGCGACGCACCAGCAGGGGCGCTTCCTTGTAGGCTGTCTTGATTTCATTCTGCGTAGACACAATGGCAGCCGAATTCTGGCTGGCCTGTTTTTCCAGTGCATCAATACGGGCACGCAGGGCATCCAGTTCACTGTCATTGGCGGCCAAGGCGCTACTGCCGGCCATGGCCAGCAGTATGGCAGCACTCAGTTTGTGCATGGTGTTCATGGTTTTCTCCTTGGCCAATCAGGCCTTCTTGTTTTTCAGGCAGCAGACTTCGTAGTGCACGCCCTTGTCATCGCGCTTGATTTCAAGGCCGTGGATTTCCGTTTCAAAGCCGGGGAATTGTGAATCCAGATCGCGGCAGTTTTTCAGGTAATCAAGAACCGCGGGCTGGTCGAACTTCTCACCGGGCATGATGACGGGAATGCCGGGCGGGTAGGGCACCAGCATCACGGCCGGAATGCGGCCGGCCAGCTTGTCCATGGGCACGAGCTCGACTTCATTGCGCACCAGTTTGTCGTAGGCATCGCAGGGCAGCATCACCGGCGTGGGCAGGTCGGTGTACATGTCCTCCATGAGCTTGAGCGTGCTGTGGTCCTTGTAGAACTTGTGCAGCTTCGCGGCCAGGTCCTTGATGCCTATGCCGGCATAGGTGCCCGGATTCTGTTCGGCCAGGTCGGGGAAGACCTGTTCCACCGGTGCATTGCGGTCGAAGAGCTCCTTGAAGCGGAACAGTTCGGCCAGCAACGAACCCCATTTGCCCTTGGTGATGCCGATGGAGAACAGCACGAGGATGGAATAGAGGCCGGTCTTTTCCACCACGAGACCATGGCGCCAGAGATAACGGCTCACCAGTGCAGCAGGAATACCTTCGGCCTGCAGCTTGCCGTTGATGTCTATGCCGGGCGTGAGGATGGTGACCTTGATGGGGTCCAGCATGGCGTGGTCTTTGGTCACATGCTTGAAGCCATGCCATTTGGCATCGGCTTTCAGCATGAAGTCCTTGGCATCCACATCGATGGTGGCCAGCGGTGCCACCTTGGCATTCTTGCTGTCAGCAATTTTTTCCGGCTGCCAGGCATTGAAGAACCACTCGCCGCGGCCTTTCATTTCCTGATGCGTTTTTGCAATCTTGCGGCGGAAAGCCATGGCTTCGGCAATCGCATCTTCAATCAGCGCACGGCCGGCGCCGCCGGCCATCATGCGGCTGGCCACATCGCAGGAGGCAATGATGCTGTACTGCGGTGAGGTGGAGGTGTGCATCATATAGGACTCATTGAAGCGCGCATGCGAGAAGTCACCTTCCGCATTGTTCTTCACATGAATCATCGACGCCTGCGACAGCGCCGCCAGCAGCTTGTGCGTGGAATGCGTGGTGAAGGTGACTGGCTCGCCCGGCTTGGGTTTGGCGCTGGCGGCCATGCCGTAGCGGCCTTCGTAGAAGGGGCTGAAGCGGGCATAGGCATACCAGGCTTCGTCGAAGTGCAGTACTTCCACCTGCTTGGCCAGCGCCGTGCGTATGGCGGGAGCGTTATAGCAGAGACCGTCATAGGTGGAGTTGGTCACTACAGCCAGACGGGGCTTCTGTTTCTTGTTCTTGATCAGTGGCGAATCGTCGATTTTCTTCTGTATGGCTTCCGGCGTGAATTCCGCTTCGGGAATGGGGCCGATGATGCCGTAGGGATTACGCGTGGGGCGGAAATACACCGGCACTGCACCGGTCATGATCATGGAATGCAGGATGGATTTATGGCAGTTGCGGTCGGCTACCACGATGTCGCCACGCGAGACCGAACCATGCCAGACCATCTTGTTGGCGGTGGAGGTGCCGTTGGTGACGAAGTAGGTGCGGTCGGCGCCGAAATTGTCCGCCGCTTCACGCTCGGCCTCGCCCACCACGCTGGTGTGCTCCAGCAGTGAGCCCAGTTCCGGCACGGAAATGGACAGGTCGGAACGGAAAGTGGTTTCGCCGAAGAAATCAAAGAAGGCACGGCCCACGGGTGACTTCAGGAAAGCCACGCCGCCGGAGTGGCCGGGTGTATGCCAGGAGTATTTGTGCTTCTCGGTATGCGTGACCAGCGCCTCGAAGAAGGGTGGCAGCAGTTTGGCGAGATAGGCTTCGAGAGCCTCTTCAAGACGGCCGGCAATGAAGGCGGCGGTGTCTTCCAGCTTGTAGATGAAGCCGGTGAGCTGGGAGATCAGTTCCACCGGCAACTCGTCCAGGGCGCTCACGGAGGAGTCCATGAAAATGCCCACACGCGGATAGCGACTGCGGAAGCGCTGAATGGCGACAGCCAGATCGGCCACCGGCAGATGCGCCACCGTGGAGTGGTTGACCACGATCACGCCGATCTGCGGATTGGCGATGATGCGCGCTGCACCGTCTTCAAAATCATCCGCTGTCATTACATCGATATCGTTCTCGATCAGCACCGAGATGATGTCGCGTATGGCACGACCGCCCGCGTTATCGGCGTTCAAGTCCTGATCGATGATGAGGACGGGAAATTTTTCGCGCAGAAAATCCTGTGCACTGGCCATGATTATCTCCTTGTCACGGTGTCGTTGAGGCAGATGGTGTTGAGGATGGGGCAGGTGTTACGGGTGCGGCGGCAGGCGCTGCACCTTGGGCTTGCTGTTCGTTTTTCTGTTCTTGTTGCTGCTCTTGCTGCTCTTGCTGCCTCTGCGGATCGGCATGTTCTATCCAGCTGCCGCCCAGGGCCTTGTAGAGATTGATGACGGCAATCACGGTGTCAGCCTGCGACTGTGCATGCGAGAGCTGCACGGTGAAAAGGCTGCGCTCGGCATCCAGCACATCGATATAGCTGGTGTAGCCGCCGTCATAGCGCATACGTGCCAGCTTGGCGTAGCGCGACAGTGCGCCCACCTGACGGGTCTGCGCTTCCAGTCGCTCCTGCGTGGTTTGCACCTGCGAGAGCGAGCGGTCGGTATCGGCAAAGGCGTTCTGTATGGCGCTCTGGTAGACCGCCAGCAACTCACGCTGACGTGCATGCGCCGCGTTGACCTGGCCCTTGATGGCACCGAAACGGAAAATCGGTCCGGTAATGCTGCCGGCATAGCGCCAGGTGCGTGAAGGCGCATCGAAAAGATTGTCGAAATCGTTGCTGGTACCGCCGAACAGACCGGTCAGGCTGATCTGGGGGAAGTACTGTGAACGCGCCTCACCAATACGTGCATTGGCGGCAATCATGGCTTGTTCGGCACTGCGCAGGTCAGGGCGACGCTCCAGCAATTCCGAAGGCAGGCCTTCCGGTGGTGCGGCCAGTCTGAGCTGGTCTATGGCCTTGCCGCGCGGAATTTGCGCGCTGCTGCGGCCGGTGAGCACGGCGAGATTGTTTTCGGCAATGGCAATGGCCTGGCGCGCATCGGGAATGGCGGCGCGGGCAGCTTCGTATTCCGATTCCTGCTGCGCGTATTCCACGCCGGAAACCACACCGCCCTCATGGCGACGCCGGAAAAGATCGAGTGCATCTTCACGGGTCTTGGCGGTGTTGATGGCGATTTCCAGCTGCAGGTCCAGGCTGCGCAGATTCACATAGCCGGCGGCCACTGATGTCACCAGGGAAAGAATCACGGCCTGGCGGTTTTCTTCGCTGGACAGTAATTCCGCCTTGGCGGCATCGCTGGCGGAGCGAACCCGGCCGAAGAGATCGATTTCCCAATCCGCGGTAAGGCCAGCATTGAGACGCGTAGTGGCGCCCAAAGGTGGAATCTTGTCGCGGCCCGCACCAGCGGCGTAGCCGATTTGCGGGAAGTAGGCGCTGCGCGTGGTTTGCAGTGTGGCGGCAAACTGGTCGACACGGGCGGTGGCGCGCAGCAGGTCCTGGTTGTTTTTCAGGGCATCATCAACCAGACCGTTGAGCACGGGATCACCTAAGTCTTCCCACCAGCGATCCTTGATTTGTTCATTGCCTTGTTCCGCACTGCGCTCCGTCTTTGTATCGCCGAACTGACGGAAATTCGCATCGGTTTTGGCGTCAGGGCGGTTATAGACCGGCGCCAGCGAGCAGGCAGACAGCAGCAGGCAGGCAGAAATGGAGGAGGCGAGCAGAGACTTGCGCATCATGCGTCCTCCCCATTGTCATGTTTGTCGTGTTCCGGATTGCTGTGCCCATGCTTGGCCGCTTCAGCCGCGGCTTTGGCTTCTTTCTTTTTGGCAGAGCGCTCCGACAGCGACTCCAGTCCCCAATAGAACATGGGGATGAAGAAGATGGCGATGACGGTAGCACCCAGCATGCCGCCTATCACACCCGTCCCCAGAGAGTGACGGCTGGCCGAGGAAGCGCCACTGGCGATGGCCAGCGGAATACAGCCCAGCGTAAAGGCCAGAGAGGTCATGATGATGGGGCGCAGGCGCAGTTTGGCGGCATGCAGGGCTGCATCCAGCGGCGACAGTTTTTCTTTTTCGCGCATTTCCACCGCGAATTCGAAAATCAGGATGGCGTTCTTCGCCGCCAGCGCAATCAATACGGTAAGACCGATCTGGAAATACACATCGTTTTCCAGGCCGCGCAGCAGGATGGCCACCAGAGCGCCGAAGATGGCAAAAGGCACGGCCATGATCACGCCGAAGGGCAGGGTCCATTTCTCGTACTGTGCCGCCAGAATCAGGAAGACCATGATCATGCCGAAGATGAAGACCACGGCAGCCGTAGAGCCCGCTTTCTTTTCTTCATAGGCCTGGCCGCTCCAGGCATTGCCGAAATCGGAAGGCAGCACTTCGGCGGCAATTTCTTCCATGGCCGCCAGCGCCTGACCGGAGCTGTAACCCGGTGCGGGTCCGCCACTGATTTTGGCGGCCGGGAAGTTATTGAAGCGGGTAACGATGTCGGCACCGGTCACATAACGCGTGGTCACCATGGAGTTGAGCGGCACCATGGCATTGTCGCGGTTACGCACATAAATCTGGTCCAGACTTTCCGGGCGCACGCGATAGGAAGGCTCGGCCTGCAGGATGACCTGGAAGAGTCGGCTGTTCTTGGGGAACTGGCTGACATAGAGCGAGCCGAACATGGTCTGCAGCGAGGAATAGATATTCTGGATGGGAACACCCTGGGCTTCGGCGCGTTCTCTGTCCACATCCACCATGAGCTGGCGCGAGCGGGTATTGATGGTGGAATTGACGCCGGCAAGCTCCGGGCGTTGCCGGGCTTTCTGGATGATCTGGTGCACCACATCTTCCATTTTTGACAGCGGCGCATCGCCCTTGCTCTGCACCCAGAATTCAAAACCACCGGTGGTGCCGAGACCGGGAATAGAAGGGGGATTCACCGGCATCACAATGCCTTCTTTATAACCGGCAAAAGTTTTCATGCCGCGCGCGATCAGGGCGTCGGCCTTGGCCTCGGCTTCCTGACGCTCGGCAAACCCCTTGAACGATACGAAGGTAGTCGCGGCATTGCCCTTGTTCTGGCCGTCGATAAGGCTGTAACCGGCAATGGAGGCCACGGCATTGACGCCGGGCTGTTTCTGGAACCACTCCGAGGCCTTGTCAGCGAGATCTTCGGTGCGATCCAGGCTGGCTGCATCCGGCAGCATGACCACATTGAAGATATAACCCTGGTCTTCCACAGGCAGGAAGGAGCTGGGAATTTTGGCGAACAGGCCCACGGTCAGCACCAACATGCCGCCGATCAGCAGGAAGGCAACCATCAGGCGCTTGATGGCTATTGCGCTGATGCGCGTATAGCCCTCGGTGAGTTTTTCAAAGCCATTATTGAAGGCTTTGAAGAAGCCTTTCTTTTCGCCATGGCCCGGCTTGAGCAGGATGGCGGAGAGCGCAGGGGAGAGCGTGAGCGCCACGATGCCGGAGAGCACCACGGAAATCGCGATGGTGACAGCGAACTGTTTATAAAGCTGGCCGGTGATGCCGGAGAGGAAGGTCACTGGAATGAATACAGCCAGCAGGACCAGCACGATGGCAATCACCGGCCCGGTCACTTCATCCATGGCCTTTTTGGCCGCCTCTTTCGGTGAAAGACCGAACTCGGCCATGTTTCGTTCGACGTTTTCCACCACCACGATGGCATCGTCCACGACAATACCGATGGCTAATACCATCCCGAATAGCGTGAGCATATTGACGGAATAGCCCAGCGCACTCATGCCGATAAAGGTACCGATAATGGATACCGGCACGGCCAGAATGGGAATCAGGGTGGCGCGGAAGCTTTGCAGGAAGAGGAAGACCACGATGATGACGAGGATCACGGCTTCGATGAAGGTGTGTATCACTTCATCAATGGATTCCTGCACGAACTCTGTGGTGTCGAGGGCGACAGAATATTCCATGCCCTTGGGGAAGGATTTTTTCAGCTCGGCCAGGGTGGCGCGTACATTCTTGGAAACTTCCAGTGCATTGGCGCCGGGCTGCTGGTAGACGGCAATCACGGTGGCGATCTTGCCGTTGTATTTGCTGCGTATGGAATAATCCTTGGAACCCAGTTCGGCATGACCGATATCGCGTACCCGCACCAGCGAGCCATCACCTTCACCGGCGCGCAGGATGATGTTGTCGAATTGCGAGGGCTCGGTCATGCGGCCCGAGGTGGCCACCGGGAAGGTCTGTTGCACGCGGCCTTCGGTGGGCGATTGCCCAAGGCGGCCGGCGGCGTACTGCTCGTTCTGTTCGGAAACGGCGTTCTGCACATCGGTAGCGGTGAGGCCCAGCGCCGCCATGCGATCCGGCTTCAGCCAGATACGCATGGCGTAATCCGGCGTGCCCATGATGGAGGCCTGGTTGGCGCCGGGAATACGCTTCAGCGCATCCAGCACATAGATATTGGTGTAGTTGGCGACATAGGTCTGGTCGAAGCTGTCATCCGGTGAATACAGCGCAATCACCATCAAGAAAGCCTGCGAGCGTTTCTGCACGGAAACACCCTGGGCCTGCACTTCATCCGGTAGCTGTGGCAGGGCAAGGTTGGCGCGGTTCTGCACGTCCACCTGGGCCAGCGCAGGATCGGTACCGATTTCAAAAAAGGCAGTGATGGTGGTGTTGCCGGTGGATGAGCTGGTAGAGCTCATATACATCATGTCGTCGGCGCCGTTGATCTGCTGTTCCAGCGGTGCGGCCACATTTTGTGAAACCACTTCAGCGCTGGCACCGGGATAGGTGGCGCTGACGGTGATGGTGGGAGGAGAAATATCCGGGAATTGCGCAATGGGCAGGTTGACCATGGCCACAAGGCCGGCAATCACCAGAACAATGGAAATGACCGAGGAGAAAATCGGCCGATCGATGAAGAAATGCGAAAACTTCATATCGGCTGTCTCACGGGGTCTTGCCGGCAACAGACGGTGCTGCCGGTGCGGCTGCATCGACGGCAGCCGCTGCTGCTGAAGCAGGCAGAGCCTTGGCCGGTGCATCCGGCGCCAGCTTCATGAAGCCGTCGATGATGACCACATCACCATCTTCCAGTCCCTGACGTATCACCCAGTTGTCACCCGCCCATTCGCCGGTCTGCACCGGACGCTGCTGGGCTTTGCCATCCTTGATCAGCCAGACGAAAGTGCCGCGCGGCCCTTGTTGCACGGCGCGTTGCGGCACCATGAAGGCGTTGGGGCGGCTGATGCCGGAAACGGACACACGTACGAACTGGCCCGGACGCAGCGTGCTTTCCGGATTCGGGAATTCCGCACGTATCAGGAAGCTGCCAGTGCTTTCATTGAAGGCCGCATCGGAAAAGGTGATATGGCCGTCGTGCTTGTAGATGCTGCCATCGGCCAGTTTGATCTTGACGACGAATTTGCTTTTACCCGGTGTGCTCAGCTCGCCTTTTTCCTGCTCGCTGCGCATTTTCAGCACTTCGTTTTCCGAAATGCTGAAATTCACCCGCATGGGATCCAGTGCTGCCACATAGGTGAGCAGGCTGTTGCTGGCATTGATATAGGAGCCGGGCTGTTGCTTGGAAAAGCTGGAAAGGCCGCGCACCGGCGAGGTGATATAGGTGTAGGAAAGATCCAGTTCGTTCTGCAGCACCTTGGCCTTGGCGGCTTCGACGGCAGCCGCAGCAGCAGATTCACTGCCGATGGCATCGTCCAGTTCTTTTTTACTGATGGCGTCCTGCTCGGCCAGCGGCTTTACACGCTTGAGGTTGGAGCGGGCTGTGCCCAGCCGTGCCTGCTGTTCAGCGAGCTCGGCTTTTGCCGAGGCCAGCTGGGCCTGGAAAGGTTTGGGATCAATCTGGAAGAGGGGCTGGCCGGCTTTCACCAGCGTGCCTTCATCGTAGAGGCGCTTGTCCAGATAGCCGGTAACGCGGGCCCGGATTTCCACCTGCTGTGAGCTTTCTGTCTGGCCCACGAATTCCTGGGCCACATCCACGCTACCCGCTTTCAGGGTAATGGCGGGTACTTCGGCTACGGGCGGTGTTTTTTTCTCGGGTGTTTTATCGCCGCAAGCTGTCAGCAACACGGAGCCCAATAAGAGGCCCACTGCACCGGCACTGATTCCGCCTTTCCATTCACGCATTACATCCCCCAAACATCACTCTTTCACCACATAAGTGTGGAAACGGATCTGGTCATCGACCAGCTCCTGGTAAACCCCCTGCACTTCATAAGAGAAGCCGGGGAAAAGGTTGCAGCCTTCCTCGAAGGTGAGGAAGTAATCAATCATGGGTTGCGCGGCCGTGTCGTAGCGCTCACCCGGCACCACAATGCCGATGCCGGGCGGGTAGATGAGAGCCAGCGTGGCCGCAATACGGTTTTTCACCTGGGACATGGGCAGATAGTCCACATCACCGCCGGTAAGCTTCTGCATGGCATCGCGCGCCGGCAGCACCTGCTCCGGGAAGGATTCGTAGCGGAAGGAGAGGCGCTGCAGCTCTTTCACTTTACGGTCGCGGAAAAAGCCGTGCATTTCATGGCAGAGCTTTTTCAGGGTGTAGCCGCGGTAGCGCTGCTCATAAACACTGTAAAGACCGGGCACGACTTTCTGCAGCGGCGCATCGCTGTCATACAGGTCCTTGAAGCGCTCCAGTGCCGCCAGCAGCATGGCCATCTTGCCTTCGCCCACCGCCGGGGTCATGAGGAAGAGGATGCTGTTGAGATCGTTCTTTTCCGGAATGATGTGGTTTTCACGCAGGTAATTGGCGAGCACCGTGGCAGGAATGCCAGTGTCTTCATAATTGCCGGTGGCCGCATCTATGCCCGGTGTGATGAGCATGAACTTGGTGGGGTCCACCATGGCGGCATCGGGGCCCAGATGTTTGTAGCCATGCCAGGCAGCACCGGGTACCAGCTGCCAGTATTTCTGTTCGCGTGCCAGTTCCTCGGTGGGCACATCTTCCCAGTGCACCTGCTTGCCCTGGTATTCCACCATGTCTGGCACGAAGGGGGTGATGAAGCCAGAAAAGCGTTTGCGCACGGCTTTGCGCGCCTCGATCCCCAGCTTGACCATATCGTCCCAGAGCACGCGACCAGCGAGATCGCCGTGCATCTGTGCATTTACGTCGAGGCTTGAGAAGAGGGGATAGAAGGGCGAAGTGGACGCCTGCAGCATGAACATTTCATTGAAGCGTTTGTGATTCACGCGCCGTGGTTGGCCATCGATATGCGCATCACGCACATGAATCTGCGAGGCTTGCGAGAAACCGGCCAGCTGTTTGTGCGTGGATTGTGTGGCGACAATGCCGGGGTCTTTTTCCGTGAGCGTGAGGCCCATGGAAAAGTGGTCTTTCATCAGCGGATGGAAAGCACCGAAGCCGGCCCAGGCTTCATCGAAATGGATGTATTCGCAGAGATGGCCGATACGTTCCAGTACCTTGCGGGCGTTGTAGACAGTACCGTCATAGGTACATTGCTCGATGATGGCGCAACGTATGGGGCGTTCTTTTTTCCAGGCATCCGTACCCTTGAGGCGCGGATGGTTTTTCAGTTTTTCGCGTATGGATTTCTCATCCAGTGCTGCCCAGTCGATAGGGCCCACCATGCCGAAGCCGTTGCGATCAGCTTCCAGATAGACCGGAATGGCGCCAGCCAGCACCAAGGCGCCGTGATGATTGGATTTGTGGTTATTGCGGTCGAAGAGAACGATATCGCCTTCACGCAGCAGGGCGGTATTCACCACCTTGTTGGAAGCCGAGGTGCCGTTCAGCACGAAATAGGTACGGTCAGCACCGAAAACCTTGGCAGCGGCTTTCTGTGCGGCCAGCGCCGGGCCTTCATGGATGAGCAGATCGCCCATGGAGACCATGGCATTGCAGATATCGTCGCGGAAAACATTTTCACCCATATGGCCGAAGAAGAGCCGGCCGATGGGGTGACGCTTGAAGAGCTGGCCGCCCTGATGGCCGGGGCAGGCCCAGGTGCGGTTGGCGTCGTAATCGTATTGCATGAGCTTGCCGAAGAAAGGCGTCATCAGGCTCTGTACATAATCTTCGACAGCCGCCAGCAGGCGCTTTTCATAGAATTCGCGTGACTCCAGCTCGGAGATCACCACGGCATCCAGGGATTTCAGATAGGGCGCGAAGAAGGTGTCGCTGCTGCGCTTGCTCAGCATGAAGACCGGCATACGCAGGCCACGGGCATCACGTGCAGCGATAACCGCTTCGGTGTGATCGCTGGCGACCACGATGGCGCCGATATCGGAGCCATAGCTGATTGCTTCAGCGGCTTCTTCTGGGGAGACGACCGTGGTGGCGAAATCCAGCTCATCCTCGATGATTTTTGCCACGAATTCGTATGCATGGCCTACCAGCAGAATGCGGAAATAATTCTGTACCGGAAAATTCATGCTGCCCCCTGCTTGTCCTTGTGCAAACGTCCTTGTTTCAAAAAGAGACAGGCCGGGCTTTGCGCCCGGCCTGCTTTTCTTTTACTTGCCGGAAGCTTTCTGCTTTTCGGCGGCCAAGCGTTTGGAAAACTCCGCCTGTATCAAGTCCTTGTATTTGTTCATATTGGGGCCGAGCAGGGCGATGGCGCCAAAATCTCCCACCGGCCAGATGCCGGCGTGGAGATTGATGCCGCGCGGCAGACTGCTGCGATAGCGGCTGATCATGGCATCGCGGTCGGCCTTGTTATTGAACTGGTGGAAGTGGCCGACATCGGGATTGTCCGGATTGCTTTTGGTGCAATCCGGCGCCATTTCCACCCAGACCGAGACAATGGTGCCGTGCCAGGACGAGACTTTCGGGTTTAGTTTTTCCACGCGGCAGGATTGCAGGCCGGCGGCGCCCAGGAATTCCTCGATCTTGGCGACAGTCACTTCGCGTGGTGTGGGATCAGCCGCATGAGCGCCGGCGGTGGCCAGCAGGGCAGCAGCGAGAAGGGTGCGCAATGTATTTTTCATGTCAGTCTCCTTCGCACTCAAGCGTGCTTTTCCTGGTTCTTCTGGGCCTTTTCTTTCCATGAGTCCTTGCGGAAAAGCAGGAAGAGGAAAGGCGTGAAGGCCAGGGCGACCGTGCCCAGAATCATGATGGTCACGTAGATGGTGGGCGTGGTGAAGTCCATGCCGGAAGGCGGCAGCATGCCGAAATAACCGGCCAGCAAGAGTGCAACGAGACCCGTGCCACCGATGATCCACACACCTGCTGTGCCGCCGGGAATGCGGTAGGGACGGGGTTTGTCCGGATTGCTGTAACGCAGCTTGATGACGGCGCCGAAAATCAGGATGTACATGATGACCAGCACTTCAGTGGTCATGGCCGACATGATCCAGTAAGCGGTGTTCACCGAAGGAATGGAGATATAGGCAATGGTGAACAGGGAGCCGATCACGCCTTGCAGCATCATCACGCCCACCGGAATGCCCTGTTTGTTGTAATGGCTCCACATGGGCGGCAGCAGGCCGTCTTTGGCGACCACACCAAGACCCAGCGCCGGGCTCACCATCCACGCGGTCATCAGTGCCACACCGCCCACACCCAGCATGATGGCCATGATGGGGCTCATCCAGTGCAGGTTGAGACCGTCGAACATCACGCCCAGCGCCTGGATCACACCGGCATTGAGATCGATTTCCTTGGAGGGCACGACCCAAGCCAGGGCCAGTGTCGGCACCACGGACATGATGAAAATGATGATGGCCGCGAGGAAGGTCGCCTTGGGGAAATCCTTCTGCGGATTTTTCACGTCCTTGGCGTAGTAGCCGCACATTTCTATGCCGGCAAACATCAGCACCATGGAGGCCACGAAAGGCAGGTTGCCAAGGGACAGATCAGGGATCAGGGCTGCGGTGGAGAAGGGAATGGCGTTGTGCTTGCCCAGGCCCATCCATACCAGCCAGAGGATGATGATGAAGGCGCCGGGGATCAGGGTGCCGACGATCACGCCCACGGAAGAGAGTTTGCTGGTCATCTGCGTGCCGCGCAGATTGATGAGGATGGTGCCCCAGAAAATCCCCAGCATGACGACGAAGTTGTAGAGCTTGTTGGCCCCCAGCGAGGGATCTATCGCCGAGGCAAAAGACACCGCGATATAGGACAGCACGGTGGGGTACCAGATCAGGTTCTGCGAAAAGGCACACCACACCGCCACGAAGCCCCAGCGCTCGCCGAAGGCTTCTTTCACCCAGACATAGACGCCACCGTCTTCCGGCCAGCCCGAAGCCAGTTCGGCAGCGGCCAGCGAGAGCGGAATGATGAAGAGCAGGGTGCCGATGAGATACCAGGCGATGGAGGACCAGCCATACACCGCCATGGTGGGGTAGTTACGCAAGCTGAGTACGGCGGCCACGCTGATCATGGCCAGCGCAAACACGCCTATATATGACTTGCCGGGTGCGCCGGCAGCAGATGTGGACATGTGATGTTCTTCCCCTGAACCAGCCCTTGCGATCCCTCAAGTCACCGTGCGGCGGGCTGGTACCGGCCTCCCGGTGCGGGTGCAGAAACTGTTGCCGGGCAATGGCGGCCGGCAACAGACAAAAGCGCCATTCAGACTAGCCGAGAATCATGGCTTAACAAGCCATCAACAAAAAAAAATATGCAGAATCAGGCAATTGGGCATTTTTTATACAAAACGCTCAAGAAATATCCGGGTCCTTGTTCCCGGCTTTGGTTTTGACGGCCTAGCCCGTATACTGCGCGCCCGCTCAGGTCCCAGGGATCTCTCTCAGGACTTCGGCGGCTCGCTGTGGCAACCCTGCCGGTTCCCCCGCAACGCTAAGCAGCAAACCCCGCCAGGTCCGGAAGGAAGCAACGGTAGTTGTGATGTGTGTGCCGGGGTAGGGCTGGCAGGGGGGCCTCTCTCTTCCGGGTTTGTGGTGATACATCCTTGTCTCACCACAAACCACGCAAAGTCCGGTACACGCCCGGACTTTGCTCCGCCGCTGGCGCAGGCGGGCATCCAGCCCGCCTTGTTCGCCGATCTGCGTGTAGCGGCTTTTTCCCCGCCGCCCTTCGTTCCAGTCCATAGCAATAGACTTCCAGGCGTGCTGCTAGTTCCTTCTTCCGACTTTCCAATGGCCTTCCAACGGAATCCGTGAAGGGAGCTAGGGCCAATGGTCTTGTTCTCATCCCAGTCCTGCTGCACCTACGCCGCCGACGGAGGCAAGAAAGCCACAGGTAGTTGCGAGTCGCGAACGCGCGAGCACCACCCGGATGCCCTCAGCAATAGCAATGAACGGAAGCTGTTGCAGGGCCCTCCGCAGGAGTCGGTTTTCTTTGCTCACTTTCTTTGCCGAGGCAAAGAAAGTGAGGCCCCCGCCGGCAGGGCGTACCGCCTGTGCGTAACAGGCAACGAGGCAACATTATCAGAGCACTTCACCGAATCCCCGACGCCCTGAAAGTCTCCACGCCAGCCTTTTGGGCATTGGAGCTCCACATTTTCCCGGATCATGTCTCGTGCTGAGGCCGCCAATTCTGAATGCTTGTTGCTGCAGGCTTGTGCCAGATCAATCCGACTGGATGGCAAACGGGCTCATATTTCCGGCTTGTCAGACAGACAGGCTTGAGTCTACAAATGAAAATCATTATCATCCGCGCCC
>JAVHYE010000090.1 GCA_031119295.1 Pedobacter sp.
AGAGCTGATCAAGACCGGTGAGGATGTTGTTGCGGAGCATGAGGAGGAATTGCGTAGTTTTGCCGTGAGCGAACAGGAGTATGCGGCCTGGCGGGCGGGTGTTGATGCCCGCAAGAAGCCGGAGCCGATTGTGCGCTCGGTCAAGATGACGGATATGAAGTGGGTCAATCCCGAGGTCATGCGCGACCTGCTCAATGTCAAGCCGGGCAAGCCGTTTGATATGGAGGCTCTGCACAAGAATATTGATCGTGTTTATGCCCGCGGGGATTTTGCGAGTGTCAGTTACGACCTGATCAATGATGGCCAGGGTCATGCCGATGTCGTGGTCAGTCCGAATGAAAAAGACGGTCGCGATTTTGTGCGCTTCGGTTTGGGCCTGTATTCCGACTTCCAGGGCGACTCGTCTTTCAATGCCGTGGTTTCCTTGCGCCGTGCCTGGCTGAATCGCTTGGATGCCGAGTGGCGTACGGACTTGCAGGTCGGGCAAGACAATCTGCTGTATAGCGAGTGGTATCAGCCGGCGACATTGGAGTCCGCCTTTTTCGTGGCGCCCTATGCCCTGTTTCTGGATCAGTTCCGCGACGTTTATCTGCAGGATTTTGCCAAGCTCCGTTACCAGTACGGGCAAGTCGGCGGCGGGCTTGAGCTGGGCTCGGTATTCGGACGCTGGGGCGAGGTTCGTGTGGGGGTGACGCGATCCAAGATACGCACGCAGTCAGACACCATTTTCATCATTCCGGATGAGAACTACGAGCATGGCGGATACACGCTGCGCACAATTTACGATCAGCTCGACAATACCCACTTTCCGCATGATGGCAGTAGCGTAAGACTGAATTTCTTCAAGTCCAGTCAGACGATGGGAGCGGATACCGATTATGAGCGTTATGATTTTCGCGCCCTGAAAGCCTTTACCTGGAGTCGCAATACGGTGCTTGCAATGGTGCGTGCAGGTGGGGCGCAGGATACGGAGCTGCCTTTCTATGATGACTTTACTCTGGGTGGCATTTTCAATCTGAGCGCTTATCCCAAGGGTTATTTTCTGGGCGAGCGTATGGTCTACGGCAGCCTGCTGACCTACAGGCGCTTCAGTGATATGCCGAAAGGCCTGGGCAGAGGGATATATGGCGGGCTGCAGCTGGAGATGGCGCGCATGGGCAAGGTGAATGAAGCCTTTCCTCCCATGGACGGGGCCGCAACGTCGGTGAATGCCTATCTGGCGGCTGATACCGTGCTGGGGCCTTTCTATCTCATGGCCGCTTACGGGGATACAGACCAGTCCGCCATTTACATGGCGCTGGGTGTGAGTTTCTGACAGGACTATGGCCAGGAGGCCTTTTATGCGTGCGTTGCTTTCTTTGCTCCTTCTGCTTCCGTCTTTTGTTCTGGCACAGACGCTGACACTCGCTGTAGATCCATGGCCACCTTTTACGGAAAAGAATGGCAAGGGCGTCGCTACACAAGTGGTGCGTGCAGCGCTCAAGCGCAGCGGTGTCACGCTGAAGACGGTAGATGTCAGTTGGGACAAAGCCTGGGAGGGCAGTGTGGCGGGTCGCTACGACGGCGTGCTGGCCATCTGGTTTGATGCTGATCGTGCGCAGGCCCTGCAGTTTTCCGAGCCCTATATGCTTAATCGCCTGGTCATGGTGGTGCGCAAGAAAGATGCGACGGTCATCAAGGGCTTGCCCGATCTGGCCGGGCGCCGGGTCGGCGTGGTGAAGGGCTATGCCTATCATCCCGAGTTTGATGCAGCGGCGAATTTTCCGCGTGTGGAATCAGCCTCCCTGTCCGTCAGTATGGGCAAGCTGGCTGCAGCTGAGGTTGAGGTGGTGGTCGACAGCGAAGTGGCCATAGAGCACTGGCTGCGGCGTAATCCCAAATCGGCAAAACAGCTGGCCATCCTGCCGGATGCTTTGGGCGAGCGTGCCCTGTATCTGGCGCTCAATCGTGATGTGCCCAATGCGGAAAAAATTCTCGGCGACTTCAATGCGGCCATAAAAGCCATGAAGGCGGATGGCAGTCTGCGCAAGCTGCTGCATGCGGGCGGCAAATAAACGGTTTTTTACTGATTCCATGAGCATGATTGAAGAGCTGCCGGTTTTTCCCTTGCACACCGTGCTCTTTCCCGGCGGCGAGTTGCCCTTGCGCATTTTCGAGATGCGTTACCGGCGTCTGGTGGACCTCTGTGGCAAGATCCAGCCTTTTGTGGTGGTGCGTATCCGAGAGGGACGTGAGGTCGGCGAGCCGGCCTTCACCTATGAGGTGGGAACACGCACTTACTTCGAGCAGCTCATCAGCCAGCGTGACGGCACACTAGGGGCACTGGCACTGGCAGAGCAGCGTGTGCGTCTTTCGGATTGGCGAGTGGATGGCGACGGGCTGATGTTTGCAAAGGCGCGTCTGCTGAGTGATGAGACTTATGCGCCGGTGCCGGAGGATTTGGCTGCACTGGCCAAAGTCCTTGAGGAGCAGGGCCATGCTGTGCCTGATGCCGGCATGCTGGCCTGGCGCCTGGCGGATGGTCTGCCACTGGATGCAAATACGCGGCAGGCCTTGCTGGAAGAAAGCGATGGTGAGCGTCGCCTGGAGCAGGTGAGGGTCTGGCTGCTGCGTCACCCCGGCTGGTTTACGGCCTGATCGGCTTCACTCTTTCTTGCTGCCGAACTTTCTTTCTTCACCTTTCAACAGGGCGCGAATATTGGCGTGGTGACGCAGGAGCAGCACCACACTCATCAGCGTGACACCGATGACGAATTCCGGCGCCATGTAAAAGCACAGCACGGGCGCAGCTACAAAGCCGGTGATGGCGCCCAGCGAGGAAATGCGGCTGGCGCCAAAGGCGATGATCCAGAGTGCAATCACCGACAAGCCCAGCGGCCAATGCAGTACCACCAGCACCCCCAGCGCCGTGGCTACGCCCTTGCCGCCTTCAAAACCGAAAAACACCGGATAGAGATGGCCGAGAAAGGCTGCAAAGCCGACGGCAGCCAGCCAGGGAGCGCTCAGGTGCAGGCCGTATTTGGCAATCAGCACTGCCACCACACCTTTCAGCATGTCGCCGACCAAGGTCAGGATGGCCGGCCCCTTGCCGCCTATGCGCAGCACATTGGTGGTGCCGGGATTGCGTGAGCCTTCGCTGCGCGGGTCAGGCAGGCCCAGCAACTGGCAGACGATGATGGCTGTGGAGACAGAGCCGAGCAGATAGGCGAAAATCAGGGCCCCTACCGCAATCAGGGTGGCTATCAGATCGGGCGACATGCGTTCATTCCTTGCGCAAGATCGTTGGAAAGGCCCGATTCTAGAGACACATCCGATTCAAGTCTTGCGCAATTTCCGGAGGCTCACAGGCCTGCGGATTGCCGCCCACGAGGACAGCATGGATATCGTTTACATCCGCGATCTCAAGATAGAAACCGTCATCGGCATCTTTGACTGGGAGCGCCGCATACGCCAGACCGTCAGCCTGGATCTGGAAATGGCGACGGATATACGCAAGGCCGCGGCCAGCGACGACATCAAGGATGCCCTGGACTACAAGGCCGTTTCCAAACGGCTGATCTCTTTTGTGGGGGAGTCCGAATTCCTGCTGGTGGAAACCATGGCGGAAAAAATAGCGACCATCGTGCGTGAAGAATTCCAGGTGCCCTGGCTGCGTCTGCGCCTTTCCAAACCGGGCGCCGTGCGTGGCTCGCAGGATGTGGGTGTGATCATAGAGCGGGGCGAGAAAGCCTGATGCCGCGTGTTTACCTGAGTCTGGGCAGCAATATCGAACGCGATCACCATATTCGCGGTGCCTTGCACGAGCTTGAGCAGCGTTATGGTGATCTGCTGATTTCTCCGGTTTATGAAAGCGAGGCAGTCGGCTTTGTCGGCGATCCTTTCTTCAATCTCGTGGTGGGCATTGATACGGACAAGACCGTGGGCCAGCTGGCTGCCGAATTGCGGGCCATTGAAGAAGCTTATGGCCGTGACCGGCAGGGCCCGAAGTTTTCGGCGCGTACCTTGGATATCGACATCCTTACCTATGGCAATGCCTGTGGAGAAATCGACGGGGTGATGCTGCCGCGCCCGGAAATCCTCAAGAACGCCTTTGTACTGCGGCCGCTGGCGGATATCGCGCCGGGTGACCGCCATCCGGAAACCGTAAGGCCTTATCTTGAGCATTGGGAGGCTTATGACCAGAGCAAGCAGAAACTCTGGCAGGTGGATTTTCCTCTTGATGAAGAATGAGTGATGACAGGCAACACAGGAGTACTCCCATGTTTTCAATGACAGTCATGCCGCGCTTTTACGAAACCGATGCGTTGGGCCATATCAACAATACAGTCGTCAGTGGCTGGTTCGAGACGGCGCGTGATCCGGTTTTCCGTCTCTTCAATCCCGATCTGAAGCTGGATGAGTGGAATCTCATTCTGGCGCGCGTTGCCATTGATTACATTGCCCAGATTCACTACGGGCATGAAGTCACCCTGATTACCGGTATAGAAAAAATCGGTAACTCTTCTTTTGTAGTGCATCAGGAGGCCTGGCAGAAGAATCTTTGTGTGGCCAAAGGCAGCGCCGTGCAGGTCTTTTTCAATTACAAGACGCAGAAAAGCGAGCCCTTGCCTGCCAGCATGCGTACCCGGCTTGAAGCGCATATGATGGCACCGGCCGGTCGGTGATCCTGCCGCCAATAAAAAAGGCCACCTTCGGGTGGCCTTTTTTATTTCATGAAAACTCAAAGACTGCGGCCACCATCGACAGCAATGATCTGCCCGGTGATGTAGGGCGCATCATCCAGCAGGAAGGCAATGGTATTGGCGATGTCGGCAGGTTCGCCCAAGCGTTGCAGTGGAATGCCGGCCAGCACTTTTTCCTGCATGGCCACATTGCTGCCGCTGCTGGGCCAGAGTATGGCGCCGGGAGCAATCCCGTTCACGCGTATGGCAGGCGCCAGCTCGCGAGCCAGGGATTGCGTCATCATCAGCGCTGCGGCTTTGGCCATGCAGTAGAGCGTGTGTTCGCGCAGCGGGCGTTCGGCATGTATGTCCAGCATATTGACGATGGCGCCTTGCCGGCGCGCCAGCTCCGGCGCCAGTGCCTGCGCCAGGAAGAAAGGGGCGCGGGCATTGCTGGAAAAAAGATCGTCCCAGTTTTCCGCCGTCGCCTCGCCTACAGGGGTGGGATAGAAGGACGAGGCATTGTTCACCAGGGCGTCCACACGCAACCACTGTGCCTGTGCCGCTGTTGCCAGTGCGGCAATATCTTCATCGCGGGCAAGGTCGGCCTGCAGTACTGCGCAGGAAGCGGATCGCTGTGCATTGAGCTCGGCAGCCAGCTCATCGGCCTTTTCGCGAGATTGCCGGTAATGCACGAGCACGCGCCAGCCGCGCTTGTGCAGGGCTCGGGCCGTATGTGCGCCCAGGCGCTGGGCAGCGCCGGTAATGAGCACCACCTTGCTGTCAGTGTGGCTGTTTGTCATGGTGGCTTTTCCAGTCATCACGGAAGGACTGCAGGGCGTTTTCGCGGGCTGTCTGCAGGGCCTGCATGAAGGCTTCGCCCTCCAGACCTCTTTCCTGAATTGTCTTGGGCGCAACGCTGCGCAGGGAGATGAGGGCTGCCTGCCAGAATTGCCGTTGCGGATAAGCACGGTTTTCCAGGCCCAGACGACCACGGGCATCGGCTTCGCAGGCCAGGAGGATTTGTTCAAAACGCTCCGGGCGGCGTAGTACATCCATTTCCATCAGCTTGCGCAGCAGGGTGGCCGGGCGTAATTCTTCAGCACGGTGTATGTCCAGATGAAAGCGGGAGACCAGTTCGCCCAGATCGGAAAAGCTGCGCGGTACCTTGAGGCGCTTGCTGAGTTCGCGCACACGCTTGATGCCGCGTGATTCATGACCGACATGGCGCGGCCATTCCTGCATGGGCGTATCGCCCTTGCCCAGATCGTGTACCAGAGCGGCAAAACGGATTTCGCGCTCCTTTGACAGACTGGCCGCCACCTTCATGCTCATCAGCGTGTGTATGCCGGTATCGACTTCCGGGTGATATTCCGGGCGCTGTGGTACACCGAAAAGATGATCCACTTCCGGAAACCAGCTGGCGAGGGCATTGCACTCGCGCAACACGGAAATGAAGACCTCGGGCGAGTCTTCACCCAGGGCTTTTTCGGTTTCTTTCCAGACGCGTTCCGCAGTGAGGCTGGCCAGCTCGCCGGATTCGGCCATGTCGCGCATCAGGGCCAGTGATTCTTCGGCGACGGTAAATCCCAATGGCGCATAACGTGCGGCAAAACGGGCGACGCGGAATACACGCAAGGGGTCTTCGCGGAAGGCGGATGAAACATGACGCAGCAGGTGCTGCTCCAGATCGCGCATGCCCCCGTAGGGATCAATGAGTTTGCCGCTGTCGTCCAGGGCCATGGCATTGACCGTGAGATCGCGGCGCAGCAGGTCTTCTTCCAGCGTGATGTCCGGCGAGAAATCACAGATGAAGCCGGTATGGCCGCTGCCGCTTTTGCGTTCAGTGCGGGCGAGGGCGTATTCCTCCTGCGTTTCCGGATGCAGGAAGACGGGAAAGTCGCGGCCAACGGCGCGATAGCCTTGTTGTAGAAGATCATCAGGACGGGCACCGACCACCACCCAGTCGCGCTCCGTTACCGGACGACCGAGCAGCTTGTCGCGAACTGCACCACCGACGAGATAGACCTGCATGAAAAAAGCATCCTTGACGATGTCAGGCATTCTCACTGATTATCCGGTGCATGTTAACGCTCATTTCTGTATCCCGACCCCTCATTCGCACTGCTGCCCGCTGGGCAGTCGTAGGCAAGCGTGCGCGTGTATTCCGGCGGCCGGGCTAGCGCATCAGTTTCCCCAACAAAAAGGCCGCAGATACTGCGGCCTTTTTGTTTTCCGGCATTCCAAAAAAGGGGCGAAGCCCCGCACACAAAGGAGATGGTGATGATGGCAACAGACTCAGGAGAACCTCCCCAATCCACGGATCAATACGCCGGTGTCATGCCGGCCTATCTGGGTCTGGTACTGATCTGGTCGGCAACGCCCTTATCGGTCGTGCTCAGCCTGCGTGATCTGGATGCGGTCTGGGCGCTGACTGTGCGCATGGTGCTGGCGGCGATTCTGGCCAGCCTGCTGCTGAAGGCGCTGGGCATGCGTCTTGTCCGCGATCGTGAGGCTCTCAAGCTGTATGGCGTGGGCTCGCTCAGCATGTTCGGCGCCATGATGCTCACCTATCTTGGTGCCCGCCATCTGCCTTCGGGCATGATTTCCGTGCTGTTTGGTTTGTCACCGCTGATGGTGGGGTTGCTCTCGCAGATTTTTCTCAAGGAGAGCCGGCTTTCTGCCCTGCAGTGGCTGGGCATGTTGCTGGGTGTGCTGGGGCTGGGCGCGATTTTTCTGGAAGGTGACAGCATGGCCGCCATACATGGGCCCAGCGTGCTCATGGTGCTTGCCGGTGTGCTTTGTTATGCGGTATCGGCCATGTGGATGAAGCGCATGCCGCATAGCCTGCCGCCGCTGGTGCAGACCTGTGGCGCCTTGTGGATTTCCGCTCTGGGTTGTGTGCTCGTGCTGCCGGTGTTGGGTGGCGCGGCGCCGGATCATATGCCTGGCGTGGTATCCCTGTCGGCACTGCTGTTTTCCGCCAGCATGGGCTCCATCGTGGCCATGTTCTGCTATTTCTTCCTCTTGCAGCGTATTGCTGTCGGTACCATGGCGCTCACTACCCTGATTACACCGGTGTTTGCGTTGCTGCTGGGTATGCTGATCAATCATGAGCGCTTTCATGCCAGCACCTTGTGGGGCATGGGGCTCATCATGTTGGGTCTGGCGGGATATTACGAGGTGGAGTTGCGGCGTCTCTTCCAGCGCATGAGCTTGCGCGAAGATGCCGGCATGGCCTAGCGGATATGAAAGTCCTCTAGTACTTCTTCAGGATCGGCCCAGTGTGTTTCCACGTGATCGACACGGGACTGGGCCGGGCCCTGATGCGCCCAGGCCAGCAGATTGCGCAGATTCTTTTCTTCGCCCTGGGCGAAGATTTCAACGCGGCCATCGGGCAGGTTTCTTACCCAACCGGCGAGGCCCTGCATGATGGCCATGCGTTGCGCATTGGCCCGGTAGGAAACTCCCTGCACTTTGCCGCTGATGAAAAGATGAAGATCCTGCTTCATCAGTAAGCGGCTCCGGGCATTTGCAGGATACCGCTCTGTGCGCTGCAGCTGCTGCGCTCCACCATCACATCGCCGTCATAGGATTCGAGGTGCACATCGAATTTCCACAGGCGATGCAGATGTTTGAGTACATCCTGAGTGGCTTCGCCCAAGGGGCGCCGGTTATGGCGCACATGACGCAGGGTCAGCGAGCGGTCGCCATGCCGGTTCACATTCCAGACCTGGATATTGGGCTCGTTCATGCTCAGGTTGTACTGGTTGGACAAGGCCTGGCGAAGTGCGCGGAAGCCTGAGTCGTCGTGAATGGCGGCCACTTCCAGCTCACGGCGCTGGTCATTGTCCAGAATGGCGAAGAGCTTGAATTCGCGCATCACGCGCGGCGAGAGGAACTGCTGCACAAAACTCTCGTCCTTGAAGCTCTGCATGGCGAATTTCAGTGTGGGTAACCAGGGCGTCCCGGCAATATCAGGGAACCAGCGCCGGTCCTCTTCCGTGGGTTTTTCGCAGATGCGCTTGATGTCCTGGAACATGGTGTAACCCAAGGCATAGGGATTGATGCCGCGGTAATAAGGGCTGTCGAAACCGGGCTGGAAAACCACGGCCGTATGCGACTGCAGGAATTCCAGCATGAAGCCTTCGGTCACCAGTCCTTCATCGTAAAGGTGGTTGAGCAGGGTGTAGTGCCAGAAGGTGGCCCAGCCTTCGTTCATGACCTGGGTTTGCCGCTGCGGATAAAAGTACTGGGCAATCTTGCGCACGATGCGTACCACCTCGCGCTGCCAGGGCTCCAGCAAGGGGGCATTCTTCTCGATGAAGTAGAGAATGTTTTCCTGCGGCTCTTCCGGCCAACGTTTGCGGCGCGCTTCTTCTTCCTCCTTCTTGTTACGGAAGGGAATGGTACGCCACAGCTCGTTCACCTGTTTCTGCAAGGCGGCCTCACGTTCCTCCTGGCGCAAGGTTTCTTCAGCGGCAGAGATGGGGTAGGGGCGCTTGTAACGATCCACGCCGTAATTCATGAGGGCGTGGCAGGAATCGAGTATGGCCTCCACTTCACGTACACCATGACGCTCCTCGCAGAGACGCAGGTAATTCTTGGCGAAGAGCAGGTAGTCGATGATGCTGCTGGCATCAGTCCAGGTACGGAAAAGATAATTGCCCTTGAAAAAAGAGTTATGGCCATAGCTGGCATGGGCAATCACCAGCGCCTGCATGGTCATGGTGTTTTCTTCCATGAGATAGGCAATGCAGGGGTCCGAGTTGATGACGATTTCGTAGGCCAGCCCCATTTGTCCGCGCTTGTAGGAGCTTTCGGTGGAGACAAACTGTTTGCCGAAGGACCAGTGGTTGTAGCCTATGGGCATGCCTACCGAGGAGTAGGCATCCATCATCTGTTCCGAAGAGATGATTTCGATCTGGTTGGGATAGGTATCAAGGCCGTAGACATCGCGGGCAATACGGCCGATTTCCTCGTCATAGCGACGAATCAGGTCAAAGGTCCACTCCGAACCTGTCGAGATGGGCTCGCGGCGGCGTGAGCTGCCATTTCCCCCGGTCTGGCTCATGCTTTCTTCCTCGAGAACAATTCGCGGAAAACGGGATAGATATCGCCGGCCTCTATGATCTGCTGCATGGCGAAAACGCCGGGCCAATCGGATTTCACACCCTCGTAAGCCTCCCACAGCGCCTGGTGTTCGCGTGGTGTGATTTCTATATAGGCGAAGTACTGCACCAGCGGCATGATGCCTTCTGCCAGCTGCTGCTGGCAGAGCGGGGAATCGTCGTTCCAGTTGTCGCCATCGGAGGCCTGGGCACCGTAGATATTCCATTCATCAGCCGGGTAACGCTCGGCCATGATATCCTTCATCATCTTGAGCGCGCTGGAAACAATGGTGCCGCCGGTTTCGCGGGAGTAGAAGAATTCCTGTTCGTCCACTTCCTTGGCGCTGGTGTGATGACGTATGAAAACCACATCGATCTTCTTGTAATTACGCTTTAGAAAAAGATAGAGCAGCAGGAAGAAGCGCTTGGCCATATCCTTCATGCTCTGGTTCATGGAGCCGGACACATCCATGAGGCAGAACATCACCGCCTGCGAGCTGGGCTTGGGCACCTTGATATGGTGGTTGTAGCGCAGGTCAAAAGTGTCTATGAAGGGGACGCGTTCTATACGGGCCTTCAGTCTTTCGATTTCTTCGCGTAAATCCTTGATGCGTGCCACCCGCTCTGGCGAACTGTCCTGTTTCAGGAGCTCGGTCAGTTCGGCTTCTGCGGCTTTGAGCTTTTTGCGAGCGCCTGCGGTAAGGGCAATACGCCTTGAGGTGGCCGAGCGCAGGCTGCGTACGATATTGATCTTGGCGGGGTTGCCGTCATTGACGATGCCGGCGTTTTGCCACTGGAAAGTTTCAAGGCCGGCCAGGCGACGCTTGACCAGATTTGGAAGCTCCAGATCGTCGAAAAGGAAATTCAGGAATTCTTCCTGGGAGATGGAGAAGCTGAACTCGTCTTCGCCCTCTCCGGAGTCCGAAGCCTGGCCATCACCGTTGCCACTGCCGCCGCCATCGGGGCGCTTGATGCGGTCGCCGGCAGAGAACTCCTTGTTGCCGGGATGCACCATTTCGCGTTCGCCGCCACTGCCGTGGTGGAAAACCGGTTCGGAAATATCACGCGTGGGAATGGTGACGCTTTCGCCATGATCCATATCGGTAATGGAGCGGCGTGTAACGGCATCGGCCACGGCTTCCTTGATCTGGCCGCGATAGCGGTCGAGAAAGCGCTGCCGGTTGACCGTGCTCTTGTTACGGCCATTGAGGCGACGATCAATGATGTAGGACATTTGCCCTCACACGATTTCTGCGCCCGCCTTTACAGGCGGGCGGGCATTCTTACTGGGCCTTGCGCACGCGCAGATACCATTCCGAGAGCAGGCGTACCTGTTTCTCGGTATAGCCGCGCTCCACCATGCGTTTGACGAAGTCCTGATGCTTCTGCTGATCGCCCTTGGAGGCCTTGGGATTGAAGGAAATGACCGGCAGCAGGTCTTCCGTGTTGGAGAACATCTTCTTCTCGATCACGGTGCGCAGCTTTTCATAGGACAGCCAGCTCGGATTCACGCCATTGTTATTGGCGCGCGCACGCAGCACGAAGTTGACCACCTCGTTGCGGAAGTCCTTGGGATTGGAGATGCCGGCCGGCTTCTCGATCTTTTCCAGCTCCTCGTTGAGGGCGGCGCGGTTGAAGATTTCACCGGTATCCGGATCGCGGAATTCCTGATCCTGTATCCAGAAGTCGGCGTACTGCACATAGCGGTCAAAGATGTTCTGGCCGTATTCGGAATAGGACTCGAGATAGGCCGTCTGGATTTCCTTGCCGATGAACTCGATATAGCGCGGTGCCAGGAATTCCTTGAGGAAGCGCAGATAGCGGTCCTGCACATCCTGCGGGAACTGCTCCTGTTCGATCTGCGTTTCCAGGACATGCAGCAGATGCACAGGATTGGCGGCGACTTCGCTGTGGTCGTAATTGAAGACGCGCGACAGGATCTTGAAGGCGAAGCGGGTGGAAAGCCCGTTCATGCCCTCATCAACGCCGGCGCTGTCACGATATTCCTGGTAGGACTTGGCTTTCGGATCCGTGTCCTTGAGGTTTTCGCCATCATAAATCCGCATCTTGGAGTAGATGCTGGAATTGTCCGGCTCCTTGAGGCGCGAGAGTACGGTGAACTGGGCCAGCATGCGCAGGGTATCAGGAGCGCAGGGCTCGGCACGCAATGAAGAATGGTCCAGCAGCTTCTGGTAGATGTCGATTTCTTCGGTGACGCGCAGGCAGTAAGGAACTTTCACGATGTAAACGCGATCAATGAAGGCTTCATTGTTCTTGTTGTTACGGAAAGTCTGCCATTCGGCTTCGTTGGAGTGGGCCAGCACCACGCCATCAAAAGGAATCGGTCCTATCGCTTCAGTACCGTTGTAATTGCCTTCCTGCGTGGCCGTCAGCAAGGGATGTAGAACCTTGATGGGGGCCTTGAACATTTCCACGAATTCCATGAGGCCGCGGTTGGATTTGGCAAGGCCTCCGGAAAATGAGTAGGCATCGGCATCGTTCTGGGCAAAATCTTCCAGCTTGCGGATATCCACCTTGCCCACCAGCGCAGAAATGTCCTGGTTGTTTTCATCGCCGGGCTCGGTTTTGGAAACGGCAATCTGGTCCAGGATGCTGGGCTTGAGCTTGATCACGCGGAACTGGCGGATATCGCCACCATATTCTTTCAGGCGCTTCACTGCCCACGGCGACATCACGCCACGCATATAGCGCTTGGGAATGCCGTATTCCTGTTCAAGGATGTCGCCATCCTCATTCACATTGAAAAGATTGAGCGGTGATTCATTCACTGGCGAGCCCTTGATGGCATAGAAGGGCTGTTTTTCCATCAGGGATTTCAGGCGCTCGGCCAAAGAGGATTTACCGCCGCCCACCGGGCCCAGCAGATAAAGAATCTGCTTCTTTTCTTCCAGACCCTGGGCGGCATGTTTGAAATAGGAAACCACCTGCTCGATGACTTCCTCCATGCCGTAAAATTCTTCGAAGGCCGGATAGCGTTTGATGATCTTGTTGGAAAAGATGCGCGAGAGACGGGCGTCGCGTGAAGTGTCTATGAGTTCAGGTTCACCGACTGCCAGCAATAAACGCTCGGCGGCAGTGGCGTAGGCGGCAGGATCCTTTTTGCAGAGCTCGAGATATTCTTCGAGGGAGTATTCTTCCTCGCGAGCCTGATCGAAGCGCTCCTGGTAATGACGGAATATGCTCATAACTCCACCTCTGTTTGAAAAACATCGACGAAATAACTGCAGGCCGTGCGTCTTGAGATTAGCCCCAAAACCACCATGACGGGCAAGCAAAATTTGCGTTTTTTTGTGTGGCGTAGAGATGGCGCGGCAATGACTGCCACTGGTCCTTTTTGCGGGGCCGCTGGTCGTGCGCTGATGTGATGCGGACGTGATGTGAGTCAGTCGCCGAAGCCGGCTGCTGCTGTGCAGCCACGGCGGCTGGCAAAGGTCTTGCCGTCGTCCACGCGATAGGCCGAGAGATGGCCGCCCCAGACGCAGCCGGTGTCGAGGCCGATGATGCGTGCATCGCCGGTGACGCCATTGATGGCAGCCCAGTGGCCGAAGAGGATGCGGCCGCTGCTGCAGGCCGGATTGGGCAGGCTGAACCAGGGGTGCAGGCCTTCGGGAATGGCGCTGAGGTCTTCCTTATAGGCAAAGTCCATGGCGCCATCGATGCTGACCAGGCGCATGCGGGTGAGGAAGTTGGTGATGACGCGCAGACGGGCAGTGCCCTTCAGTTCGTCGCTCCAGCAATTGGGTTCGTTGCCATACATATCCCCCAGAAATCTTTCGATATCAGGGCCTTGCAGGGCGGCTTCGACTTCCTGGGCGCGTTTGCGCGTCTGCTTCTGCGACCAGCAGGGAGGAATGCCGGCATGGGTCAGTACGCAGTCCTGCTCCTTGTCTTCCAGGAAGAGGGGGCGGTGACGCAGCCAGTCCATGAGCTCCTCACGGTCGGGAGTGGCAAAGACGGGCTGGGTGAGGTCGCGTGCCTTGGGTTTGCTGAGGCCGTAATGGGCGGCCAGCAGATGCAGGTCGTGATTGCCGAGCACGGTTTCCGCCGCGGCGCCCAGGCTTTTGACGCGGCGCAGCACGCCCAGCGAATCCGGTCCGCGGGCGACCAGATCGCCGGCCAGCCAGAGGCGGTCATGGGCGGGATCGAAGCGGATCAGGTCCAGCAGGTCGTCCAGCGCCTCCAGGCAGCCCTGCACATCACCAATGGCGTAAAGGGCCATACGAGCTTCCGGAAAGATTGGAGAAAGAGGCGTTTGGCAGGCGTAGCGAGCGCCGGCAATTCAGGTGCGGACCGCGCGCAGGAACCGGAACGTACTGGCAGTACGTGAGGATTCCGAGCACGGACCAAGCCTGAAGTGCCAAGCGCAGTAGCCTGTTCAGTGGAGGACGCGGGGAATGGCGAGGGTAAAGGCCGGAATCGGCGCTTCGAAGCGCTGGCCGCCTTCGTCGATCATGCCGTAGGAGCCGTGCATGCTGCCGACGGGCGTCTCCAGCACGGTACCGCTGGTGTACTCATAGCTTTCACCGGGCGCCAGTTGTGGCTGTTCACCCACCACGCCGTCACCGCGTACCTCCTGCACCCGCGCTTCGCCATCCATGATCACCCAGTGGCGGGTGAGCAGGCGGGCCGTGTGGGCGCCGGCATTGGTGATCTTCACGTGATAGGCGAAGACATAGCGGGATTCGGCCGGATTGCTCTGTTCGGCCAGATATTCGCTTTTCACGTGGACCAGGATGTCGTGGTCCTGGCCGGGATGCTCGCTATATGTCTCGTTATTCATTCCGGGCTCTTCTTGTCCTGTGCCAGCAGATTGCTGAGCGTGACCCATGTACCTACATCCACTTCTTCCGGCCGCAGCGACAGATCTATGCCGGCGGCCTCGAACTGTTCCGGGCTGCCCTGGCCGCGCAGGGCATTGCGCAGGGTCTTGCGGCGCATATTGAAGGCAGCGGTCAGCAGGGATTGCAGGCGCTTTTCGTCCGTACAGTTATAGCGCGGCGTCCGATAAGGGCGCAAACGCACCACGGCTGAGTCCACCTTGGGAGGAGGGCTGAAGGATTCGGGCGGGACGCCCAGCAGCCAGTCCACTTCGCAGCGGTACTGCAGCATCACCGAGAGGCGG
>JAVHYE010000003.1:0-28050 GCA_031119295.1 Pedobacter sp.
GGGCGGTAACGGCCAGGTGCAGGGTGCTGCAGAGCTTATTGCCCATATCCAGCGTCTGGATCAGGAGCGCCTGGAGCGTCTGGATCAGGAGCGTGCCGAGCAGCTCGATGGTGCTGTGCCGGATGTGACGGCCGCAACACAGGGTCTGGTGGCCAGCTTCATGGAACTGGGCATAGATAATGTGCTGGATGCGCCCTGGGAATTGGAGGGCTGGCTGTCCGGTCCTGCCGCCAATGAAAAGATTGAAGCGCTGCAGCAGGAGTTGCAGCGTCTGCAGCAAGCAGCGCAGCAAAAGTCACTGGAGCCGCTGGCTCTGCTGACCGAGCGTCTTGCTGCTGTGTATGCACGCATGGCCACGCTGGAGCTGGCCCATGATGGCGAGGTGCTGAACGATCTGGCTGCGGCCCATGATGAGATCGTGAATGTTTTCGATACTCTCGCTGCCAGCCAGACCGTGCAGCCCAATGAGCCGTTGCTGTTGCGCTTGCTGGACTTGGTGGAAATGCCGCAAGCGGCGATAGCGCCCGTGCTCAGCGATGAACCCGCGATGGTGGCTTTCGAGCCGGAAGAGCAGCAGAGCCTGGCTGAGCTGATGACGGATGCCGACACTGCCGCCTGGCAGGAACCGGCAGAAATGATGTCGGTGGAGTCGGTCGACCCCGAGCTGCTGGAAATCTTCCTGGAAGAAGCCGATGAGGTATTGGAGGCTGCACAGGGCGAGCTCGACAACTGGCGTCAGGATAATGGCAATACGCCCGCTCTGGCAGCGTTGCAGCGTCATCTGCACACGCTGAAGGGCGGTGCCCGTCTTGCCGAAATCCGTCCGCTTGGCGACCTCGCGCATGAGCTCGAATTTCTTTATGAAGGTCTGGTGGACGGACGCTACCAGTCCGTGCCGGAGCTGGTGCAACTGCTGCAGCGCTGTCATGACCGTCTTGCCGATATGGTGGGCGAGCTGCGTGACAGCGGTCGCTGCCCTTCCGGTATTGATCTTGTCAATGCCATCAACGCTTATCGTCGTGATCCTTCGGCAGGAGTTATTGATGTCGCTCCTGCAGCGACTGCTCCTGATGTGGAGGCAGTTGCCGAGGAAGTCCCGGAGACGCAGCCGGAAAATATTGCCGAAACGATTGTGGCTCCAGAAGAAATAGCTGCAGAGCCGGTCGTTGTTGAGGATGCCGAAGCAGTTTTTGCCGAATTTTTTCCCGAAGCAGACGTTGAAGTAGCAATGGCTGAGCTCGCTCCTGTCGAGCCGGCGCCCGTGCCTGTGCCAGCAGCTCCTGCTGTCGCGCCACCACCGGCTTCCGTGCTTTCACAGGATCAGGGCTTTGATCCTGAGCTGTTGGAAATCTTCATGGAAGAGGCGGGAGAAATCATCGATGCCACCAGCGAGCAGCTGGCCACCTGGCAGAGCGATCCCAATAACACCTTGCCCGTGCAGCAGTTGCAGCGTGGCTTGCACACCCTCAAGGGTGGTGCGCGCATGGCCGAGATCGGGGCGCTGGGCGATCTCTCGCATCATCTGGAAAATCTTTATGAGGCAGTGTGCGATGGCCTGATGACGCCGACGCCGGTCTTGTTCGGTCTTCTGCATCGTTGCCATGATCGTCTGGCTGAGGCGGTTGAGTCCCTGAGCCAGCACGGAGCCTGTCCGGCGACCGAAGACCTGATCAGCCAGATCAAGTCCTATATTGCCGACCCGGTCAATTTCCAGGAGGCCCCCAGCGCGGTCACGTTGACGCCGGTAGCCCCTGAGCTGTCTGCCGAGCCTGAAGCGCCGGTTGAGCCGCCGGTACCGCTGGCCCCCAAGACGATTGAAGCCGCACCGGTGCCCGACCATGTCGACAGCGACATTCTGGAAATCTTCCTCGAAGAATCCGAAGAGCTGGCCGAAGGCATAGAAACTTCGCTGGGCGAGTGGCTGGAAGATCGTAATGCTTCCGCGCCGATGGAAGCGCTGATGCGTCATCTGCACACGCTCAAGGGCGGTGCCCGTCTTGCGGGTCTGCGCGAGCTCGGTGATCTGGCTCATGACTGGGAAAATGATCTGGTCGCCATCCAGGGCGGCACACGTCAGGCAGATGATGAATTCTTCGCAAGCCTGGGCGCACGCCAGGAAGCTGTGCTGGCGGCCATCAAGGCGGTGCGCGGCGGTCTGCAGGCGTCGGCTCCGGAAGTTACCATCGTCGAGCCCTTGCCGGAAACACCTGTAGCCGACGTAGCCGATATTGCGGAGCCCGTGGCGGAGTCAGCCACAGTCATTCCCTTCCCGACTCCTGCTGCGTCGTCTGCCCTTGTTCCCGCTCCTGCGCAAACGGCAGTGAGTGCCGAGCAGCGTGTGCAGCCGCCTTCCATGCTGGGTGGCTTCAAGAAGGACGTTGGCGCACGCGGTCCGCAGGAAATGATACGCGTGCCTTCCGATCTTCTGGAAAAGCTCGTGAATCTCGCCGGTGAAACCTCCATCACGCGTTCGCGTGTGGAAATGGGTGTGCACGGTTTTGCCCAGACCGTGGAAGAAATGGGCGCGACCATACAGCGTCTGGCTGATCAGCTGCGTCGTATGGACGCAGAAATGGAAAGCCAGATCATCTCGCGTCATAACGAGGAAATGGGCGCGAAGTATGAAGACTTCGACCCGCTGGAAATGGACCAGTATTCCTCGCTGAACCAGCTTTCCAAGGCGCTCACCGAATCAGCTTCCGACTTGCTGGATCTGAAGTCCACACTGATCGACAAGGCACGTGATACCGAAACCCTGCTGTTGCAGCAGTCGCGCATCAATACCGAATTGCAGGAAGGCCTCATGCGTTCACGCATGGTGCCCTTCTCGCGTCTGGTGCCGCGTCTCAAGCGCATCGTGCGTCAGACCGGTCAGGAAGTTAACAAGCCAGCCGATCTGGATGTGATCAATCCCGAAGGCGAAATGGACCGTACGCTGCTCGAGCGTATTGTGGCGCCGCTGGAGCATATGCTGCGTAACGCCGTCGACCATGGTCTTGAAGATCAGGCCGGGCGTGCGGCTGCGGGCAAAGCCTCACAGGGTCGTGTCACGCTGACCTTGGCACGTGAAGGCGGCGAAGTGGTGCTGACCCTGGCTGATGATGGTCGCGGCATCAACGTTCCTGCCGTGCGCAAGAAAGCGCTGGAGCGTGGCCTCATCAAGGAAGGCCAGGAAATTTCCGATCAGGAAGTCATCCAGTTCATTTTCCACGCTGGTTTCTCCACGGCTGCCGCGGTGACGCAGATTTCCGGTCGCGGTGTGGGCATGGACGTGGTGACCTCCGAAATCAAGCAGATGGGTGGTGTCGTCTCCATCAACTCGGTCACGGGCAAGGGCACCACTTTCACGATTCGTCTGCCCTTCACGGTGGCAGTGAATCGCGCCCTCATGGTGCGTATCGGTGAAGACAGTTACGCCATTCCGCTGTCACAGATCGAAGGTATCGTGCGTGCCAGCCCCTATGAGCTGGAAACCTATTACGCTCCTGATGCGCCGCTCTTTGAGTATGCAGGCGTGGCTTATCGCCTCAACTATCTCGGCGAATTCGTGCACGGTGTGAAGTCGCCCAATCTTGTGGGTCACACACTGCCCTTGCCGGTGCTGCTGATCCGTGGCGGCGAGCATCACATTGCTATCCAGGTGGACCAGCTCATCGGTTCGCGTGAAATCGTGGTGAAGGCTATCGGTGCGCAGCTCGCCTCGGTGGCCGGTATTTCCGGTGCCACCATCCTCGGTGACGGCTCTGTAGTGATCATTCTCGATGTGGTCGCCATGTTGCGCGCAGCATCACTGACGCAGCCACGCGTGTCGGTGTCCTTCGAAGGTGGCGCCGCACTGCCGGCCGGCGAGACCAAGCGTACGCGTACCGTCATGGTGGTCGACGATTCCGTGACCGTGCGCAAGGTGACATCGCGTCTGCTCGAGCGCCATGGCTACGATGTGCTGCTGGCCAAGGACGGTATGGACGCCATCGCCAAGCTGGAAGACGCGCGTCCGGACCTCATGCTGCTCGATATCGAAATGCCGCGCATGGACGGTTTCGAAGTGGCTTCGCTGGTGCGCCACAATCCGAATCTGGAAGACCTGCCCATCATCATGATCACCTCGCGTACGGGTGAAAAACATCGTGAGCGCGCCTTCCAGATCGGCGTCAACGCTTATATGGGCAAACCCTTCCAGGAAGAGCAATTGCTGGAAACCATTGTCGAGCTGCTGGCTGCAGCTACGGTGAAGTGAGGAGCCGCGAATGAGTGAGCGTCGCAATCCGCGCGTCGGTGTAGTCAGCGACTCCAATCTGCAGCGTCTGGCGCTGGCCCAGGCTGTGCGCGGTCACGGCTATGAGCTCAGCTTCAATACTTCGCCTGACAAGCTGGATGAATCGGCGCTGGGTGATCCTGAGCTGGATGTCTGGGTGGTGGACATGCAGGACGAGGATGATGAATTCCTCGATCGTCTGCTGGATCACTCGGTTGCGCCCATTCTCTTCGGTCTGGAAGAAGCGCCGGTGCAAGGCTCGCGCGCTTATCCGCGCTGGGAGCGCCGCGTTTTCGTCAAGCTGAAAGAAACCGTTGGCGAGCCGGTACAGGAAGAACATCTGGAGGCGCTGGAGCAGGCCGCGCCTATTGCACAGCAGGCGCCGCTGGAATTGCCGCCGGAGGTGCTGGCGCGCGGCGACGACAGCCTCGACATGGTTTGTGTGCTCGCGGCCTCACTTGGCGGTCCTGCCGCGGTGAAAGAATTCCTGGATTGCCTGCCCAAGGGTCTGCCGGTGGCTTTTGTGCTGGCCCAGCATATTGATCTGCGCATGCAGGAAACACTGGCGCATGTGCTGGTGCGTCACAACGGCATGCCCTGCAAGGTAGCTGCCGCTGGCGATCGCCTGCGTCATGGCGAGTTGCTGATTGCACCGGTGGCCACGGAAATCGATTTTGGCGCCGAGGGTGAAGTGCTGGTGCGTGACATCAAATGGGACGGCCCTTATTCGCCCTCCATTGATCAGGTCATGGCCAATGTCACCCGCCGTTTCGGCGATCGCAGCGGCGCTTTCATTTTTAGCGGCATGGGTGGCGACGGCTCCATTTCTGGCTCGCTCATGCAGGAGGCCGGTGGCTTTATCTGGGGCCAGACGGCTGAAAGCTGCGCCTGCTCCAGTCAGCCTGACTCCATGCGCGCCACTGGCGTGGTGACTTTCAATGGCACGCCCACTGAACTTGCTACGCATCTTGTTGAACATATTCGCAACCGCGCTATCGCGGCTGCCTGAAAACGGATTGCTCCATGGCCACTACCCAGCTCACTCTCAATCAAACCACGCTGCTTGGCGCCACCACAGGCACCATCGCCTGCTTGCTGACGCCGGTAACGGGCAAACAACTCCTGCTGCCTAATGTAACGGTGGCGGAAGTGGTGGCCGGTAATGAGCTGGTGCCGGCGCCGGAAGGCAGTCCGGAATGGAAGCTGGGTGCGCTGCGCTGGCGTGACCAGATGATTCCGGTAGTGGCTTTTGAAGGTCTCAATGGTCAGGGTGTGCCGCGTGAGTGCGAGCGCGTGGCCATCGTCAGCGGTATCAGTGCACAGCGTGATCTGCCTTTTTACGGCATCGTGGTGCAGGGCATTCCGCGCCTGGCCAAGGTCAAGATTGCCGAGCTTGAAGATCTGGAGGGTGCTGCCACCGGTCCGGTGGAATTCCTGCAGGTGCGTTATGCCGGCGAGCTGGCCGTGATTCCTGATCTGGATGCTTTAGAAGCCCATCTGCTGGGCTAAAGCACAGCAACAGCTCTCCCATTACCTGCCGGCAAAGGAGATTGCATATGTCTGCACGCAATAGCGGACAGCAGTGGGGCTGGGTCGCAAAAGCCCTGCACTGGCTGATTTTCCTGCTCATGCTCGCCGCCTGGTTTGCGGTGGAGTCGCATGAGGATTTCCCCAAAGGCTCTGCCGAGCGTGCACAGTGGATGCTGCTGCATAAATCATTCGGCGCCAGTGTTTTCTTTCTTGTGTGGCTGCGTCTTTACTGGCGTCTTTCAGGGCCGCTGCCTACGCCTGAGCCCGCACCGCGCTGGCAGCATCTGGCGGCCGCAGGCCTGCACTGGGTCTTGTACGGACTGATGATCTTCATGCCCTTGACCGGGCTTGCTGCTTCACAATTTTCTGGCCGTATCGTGTCCTTTTTCGGACTCTTTGATATTCCCGTTTTTCTCGCTGCCAACAAGACGCTGGCTGGCCAGCTCATGGGTCTGCACAAGGAAATACTCTGGCCGCTGCTTTTATTGCTGGTAGCAGGCCATGCTGCCGCAGCGCTCTGGCATCACTTCATCACCAAGGACCGCACCTTGCGGCGCATGCTGCCCTTCGTGAGTTGAGTTTGTATCCCCCTGCCTGATCGCTGAGGGGATAGAGCTTAGGGGCCATTACGCGGTCAATGGCCCTGTATTTTCAGTAAATCTCACAAATTCCTCACAATTGCTTCACGGCTTGCTTGCGGGCAAGTGCGCATGATGCGCTTATGCCGGAGAAGCTCTCGTGTCCTCATCTATTACCGCTCCTGTCGACGTACAAGATCACTCCTTTTCACTGCGAAGTGTCAGACGGCTGTTGCCTGCCCTGATATTGCCGGCTTGTCCACAGCCGGTATTTGTCAGTTGCCCTTTGCTATTTGTCTTGCTGATGCAGATGGCCATGAAGTCCGGCCTCCGACTTTCATTTGATGATTCTTTGTCTACAGTCATTTCGGAGCTGGCGATGACGGCGTGGCGCAGGTCCTTGCTGCAAGTGGGCGAGCGGGTATGGAGTGCTGAGGTGCAGATGTCGTTTTTGATGAGCGCAGGTGAGGCATGAGCGAACTCAGGCTGGACGTGCCGCGCTGGACTTTGGCTGATTCTCTGGTCAAAGAGAGGGCGCCAGAGACAGTGATTTTGCTTTATGCCGCACTGCTTTCTGTGTTCTACAACACAGCCTTCTGGCGCTATCTGGGTTCAATCACGGATTTGCAGAGCGGTCGTGGCCTTGTATTGATTTTCTCTGTTTTTATCCTGCTGACAGGATTTTTCAGTTTTTTCATCGGGCTACTGCCATTTCGCTGGTGTGCTCGTGTTTTTCTTTCTGTATTGCTGCCTGTATCTGCCTTGGCCAGCTATTTCATGAATCAGTATGGCATCCCCATAGATGGCCGCATGATACAGAATGTATTCGAGACAAATACAGCCGAGGCAGTTGATCTCTTTACCTGGAAATTGCTGGTCTATTTGTTGGTGCTGGGTGTTGCGCCAGTTGCCATCTTGTGGCGCCTGCCCATCAGGTTTGAGAGCTCATGGTGGCTGCGGCTTCGCCGCCGCGCTTTGTTCATATTGCTAGCCTTGGTGGCCTTGTTTGTGGTGATTGGCGGCCAGTACCAATACATGGCTTCTGTTGCACGCAATAACAAGGAAATCCGTTATTTCATCGTGCCCAATAACGTTATCAAGGGGCTGGTGGATTATGGCAAGGAAGTGGGTGGCTTTAAGTCTCTGGAAAAATCGGGAAAGCCAGCGGTTATGGCAGCTGATGCCCGACGCGGGTCAAGCTGGGTGGGGCGTAGTCGCAAAAGCCTTTTTGTTTTGGTGCTTGGTGAAACCGCTCGTGCCGCCAATTTTGGTCTTAATGGCTATGAACGCAATACAACGCCTGAGCTGACTACAGAAAAAGAGCTGATCAACTTAAGTCAGATGCGTTCATGTGGCACTGACACTGCGGTTTCACTGCCCTGCATGATGTCGGGTTTGGGGCGTTCAGATTATTCCTTGTCAAAGGCACGTGGCCGTGAAAATCTCCTGGATGCTGTGCAGCGTGCAGGTCTTCGCGTAGTTTGGATAGACAATCAGTCCGGCTGCAAACGTGTGTGTGATCGCGTCGAAAACATCATGACCAGCAGCCGCAATGATTCGCGCTTTTGTGAGGATGGCGAATGCCATGATGGCATACTGGTAGATGAGCTGCACAAGTTGTCTGCCGGCCTTGATCAAGACACTCTGCTTGTTCTGCATCAGATGGGCAGCCATGGCCCTGCTTATTTCAAGCGCTATCCGGCTGATTTCGCGCGCTTTCAGCCAGATTGCAGAAGTGCCCAGCTGGACAAGTGCAGTCGTGATGAGATCCAGAATGCCTACGACAATACCATTCTGTATACCGATCATGTGTTATCAGGGTTGATTGATGTCTTGCGCGGGGCTTCAGGCCATCTCGATACTGGTCTTTTCTATTTGTCCGATCATGGCGAGTCTTTGGGGGAGCTTGGTCTGTATCTTCATGGTGCGCCTTACGTTTTTGCGCCAGATGTGCAAACGCATGTCCCGTCGGTGCTGTGGTTGTCAGAGGGATTGCAGAAGGCACGTGGTGTAAGTGCATCCTGTATGGCAGGGAAATCCGGCACTGCGCTATCCCAGGATAATTTGTTTGATTCCATTCTGGGGATCATGGACGTACAGACAAAAATCTATCGCCCTGCGCTGGATATGTTTCATGGCTGCACTAAGCCGGCTTGAAAGCGTTGGCTTCGGGTATGGGTGACAGCTTGTGTCTTCGGGCGTCAAGGCGCTTCTGTATGCGTGCCCACAGCCGGTCGTGCAAAGGCAGGAGGGCGACATTGCAGAGTGGCTCCACCACAGCAGCCACACCACCGAAAGCCAGCGAGCCGGTAGCCGCCCACATCACACCGAAAGCCACGCCCATATGCAGCAATACCTGGCTGGTGGTTCTGGCTGCCGTTACCATGATGCTTCCTCCCTTCAGAGATACCTGTCAGGTCGTTTTGGCGGCCTGAGTCATGAGTCGATGGTGCGGGAGGGTAGTGTTTTAGTGAAATTTAATGGCGCTTGATTCTTCATTGCCATTGCCATTGGCAATGAAGAACGGGGGGGCTCAAGGGCTGATCAGTCGAATATGGTCGACTTCGATTTCCGGAGGACCAAACAGTTTTTTGTCCACTTCGCCCGTGATTTCCACGGTACTGCTCTCTGTCACGGTGATGTGTTGCATGTCCTTGTCATCAATTTCTGCCGTGATGCTGTTCTGGCCATCGGAGAAAAGATATTTCTCCTTGCCGGTTTTTTTCAGCAGCTTGCCCTGCAGGGTGACGCGCTGGTCCTCGACAGGGTTTTTCAGGATATCGGCCAGAGTGGTGTTTGCGGCGATGACACCCGGGCCTTCATAGGCAGCGTGGCTGCTGGCTGAAAAAAGTCCGCTGAGCAGAAGTGCAGACATGATCTTTCGCATCATCTTCCTCCGTGTTGGCGCTTATGGCTGTCGCAGTGTAGGCAGGGCTTCGCCCTCCTGCCGTGCCACGAAAACGGCAGCGATCGAGTCACTGTAGACATTCACCATGGTGCGGAACATATCGAGCAGGCGATCCGTGATCAGCAAGAGGCCTATGGCCTCCAGTGGTAGCCCTATGGCGCCCAGAATGACCGCAATGGCAACAAGGCTGGCAGCGGGGATGCCGGCCATGCCGAAGCCGGTAAGCAGGGCAATCAGCACGACAGTGAGTTGATGGCCCAGCGAAAGATCGAGACCGTAAGCCTGGGCGAGAAAAAGCGCAGCCGCACATTCATACAGGGCCGTGCCATCCATATTCATGCTGGCGCCCAGCGGTGCACTCATATTGGCAACGCGTTCGGAAACACCGGCGCGCTCTTTCAGTGTACGCATGGTGACAGGCAGCGTTGCATTGCTGGAGGCGGTGGAAAAAGCCGTGAGCAGGGCGGGCGCCATAGCCTTCAGGTGACGCAGGGGATTTACCTTGGTCACGAAGTGCAGGAAAAGCGAAATCGAAACCAGCATGTGCAGGGCCAGAGCAATTACCACCGTGGCAAAAAACCAGAGCATGGGCTTCAGCACTTCGAAACCGGTACTGGCCAGGGTGGTGGCAATCAGAGCGAAAACACCGATAGGCGCCAGATACAGCACCAGCTGGGTGATGGAGATCATGATGGATTGCAGGCCGGTCCAGAGTTTCAGCTGTGGCTCACGCAATTCGGCGGGCAGGCGACCGAGAAAGAATCCGTAAAGCAGGGCAAAGAAAATCAGCCCCAGCATATTGCCCTCGACAGCGGCGCCAAACAGATTGGCAGGCACCAGGCTCAGCACCACATTAACGGCATCGCCCAGAGATTTGTCCTGCACCTTGGCGAGAGCTGCTGCCGTATCAGCAGGCAGTGGAATGACATTGTGCAGGGGTTGGTCCTGATAGATGCCGGGCTGTATCAGATTGACGCAAAGCACACCCACCGCTACCGCAGCCACCAGGCTGCCGATGTAATAGGCGAGGGTATTGCCGCCCATGCGGCCGACTTCATCGCCGATATTGCAAATGCTGACGACGATGGAGCTCACCACCAGCGGGATTACGATGAGCTTGAGGCCATTCATGAAAATCTGGCCCAGCAGCTTCAGCGTTACCATAAGGCCGTGATCGGCCGGCAGGGAAAACTGGTTGAGCAGGAGGCCGGCCAGCCCGCCCAGCACGATGGCGATGAGCATTTGCCAGTGCAGGGCGAGTTTTTTCATGGCGATCTCCGTTGTTACCTGCGATCAGAATCCGGCTGCTTTGCCTTCACGACGGGGATCGGCGGCGCCTTCCAGCAGGCCGTTATTGCGACGGATGATGGCAAGGCCGCTATTGAGATCGCTGTCGCTGAATTGTTGTCCATAGGTTTGCAGGCTTTCACGCAGATCCTGCGGGAAGTCACTATCCACTTCCGTGGGGCCGTTGCGCGAAAGCGCCATGGGCAGCGACACCGCTTCGGAAGGTGGCAGGCCATCATCAATGCTGGCAGTCAGGGCACGCAGCACATAACCGATAATGCGACTGCCACCGGGTGAGCCCAAGGCCAGCACCACCTTTTTGCCATCCAGCACAATCACCGGCGACATGGCGCTGCGCGGACGCTTGCCGGCCTGCACGCGATTCGCCACGAGCCTGCCATTATCCATGGGCACAAAGCTGAAGTCGGTGAGCTGGTTATTGAAGAAAACACCATCCACAAACAGGCGGCTGCCGAAAGCATCTTCAATCGAGCTGGTCATGGACAGCCAGTGGCCGCGGCCATCGGCAATCACGATTTGTGTGGTGCCATTTTCCAGGATTTGCTTGTCGTCTACCCAGGCAGTAGCGCCAGCGGGCGTGCCCGCCGTGGCGGTATTCATGCTTTTCTCGCCGATCAGACCCTGCCGGCTTTCGATATAGCTTTTTTCCAGCAGGCCCTTGAGTGGGACCAGCACGAAAGCAGGATCTGCGCTGTAACGCTGGCGATCGGCAAAGGAAAGGCGCTCGGCTTCCAGCAGGCGATGCAGGCGCAGCACGGCATCATTTTCGGGCGGAAACTGATCGAGGATGGCCAGGGTCTGCAGCACGGTCCAGCCACCGGAGGGTGGTGGTGCCGTGCAGACCTGCAATTTCCGGTAAGGCTGGCAAAGTGCATCACTGACGATGGCCTTGTAGCGGCTCCAGTCCTCATACGTGGCATCGGAGCCCAGCAGGTTCAACGATTTCACCAGCTCCTTTGCCATCGTGCCGCGATAGAACTCCTTGGCACCGCCACTGGCAATGCGCTCCAGGGTGTCGGCATAGGCAGGATTTTTCAGGATATGGCCTGCGGGCCAGGGCGAGCCGTCCTTGTCGAAGAAATAATCGCGGGTGCGATCTTTTTCTTTCAGCAAGGGATCACGTGCAATCAGGCTGTGCAGGCGCGGTGAAATGGCAAAGCCGTTGCGTGCCAGCGCTATGGCCGGTGCAAAAAGTTTTTTCCAGGGCAGACGGCCGTAGCGCTCATGAGTTTCTTCCATAGCGGCCAGCACACCGGGAATGCCGAGGCCGAGGCCACTGTCTATGGCGCTGTAAAAGCCCATGGGCTGGCCAGTGGGCGTCAGAAAGCGGCCATCGCTGGCATTGGCCGGTGCAGTTTCACGGCCATCGATGCTGATGGTTTTCTTGCCATCGTTGTAGACGATGAAAGCACCACCGCCGATGCCGGAGGATTGCGGCTCCACGAGACCCAGCACGGCCTGAGCCGCAATGGCGGCATCAATGGCACTGCCACCGGCCCAGAGTATCTGCCGTGCAGCATCGGTGGCATGGGCATTTGCGGTAACGGCCATGGCCTGGGCGGCGCGCGCCGTGCTCAGGGCATAGCGCCCGGTATTTCCTTCCGGAGCAGCAGGTGCGGTATCAGCAGCAAAAGCAGGGCTAAGCAGGAAGGCGGTGAAGAAAACAGCCAGGGGGCGAATGCGGGTCATCCCGACCTCCGGTGAAAGACAGCAACACAGGGCAAGCGTGCATCATACGTGCAGGGACAAAGCGGCGGAAAGCATCTGCGCTTTTTCTTGTGCGTCCGATCAACAGGATGAGGGTGAGAAGCTCAGGCCAGATCAGCAAAACGTGATTGCAGTACGGCTAGCGCTGCCACGGGTGCTGTTTCCGTGCGCAGTACACGCGGACCCAACTGCCAGGGCAGGAAGCCTGTCTGCGTGGCTTGCTGGATTTCTGCTTCAGACAGACCGCCTTCGGGGCCTATCAGGAGGGCGACTGAGGCTGGTGCTTGTGCTGGCAGACTGCCGCTGACAGCAGGCGCCAGCACCAGCTTGAGATCGGCTTGTGCATGTTTCAGCCAGTCGGACAGCGCCATGGGTTCATGTATCAGTGGCGGGATATTGCGGCCGCATTGCTCGCAGGCGCTGATGGCCACACGCCGCCAGTGCTCCAGTTTTTTGTCGGCACGTTCTTCGCCACGCAGACGTAATTCGCAGCGTTCGCTGGTCAGGGGTGTAATTTCCGTCACCCCCATTTCCGTGGCCTTCTGTATGGCGTAATCCATGCGATCGCCTTTGGACATGACCTGGCCCAGATGCGTGAGCAGGGGCGATTGCCGGTCTTCGGCATGAAAGTCCAGCAGTCGGGCGCGAGCATTTTTCTTTCCGGCCTCGGTCAGCTCGGCCTCATGCATACCGCCTTCGCCATTGAAAAGAAAAAAGCGTGTGCCGACTTCGCTGCGCAGGACGCGCACAAGATGATTGGCGACTTCGGCGGGAAGGTCGATCTCGCTGTGGCTGATCAGGGGCTGGGGGCAATAGAAGCGCATGAGAGACTCAGTCGGGGTGAAAGATTTTCCATAGCGTATCGAGATGCAGCTGGTGCAGCACCTGCATCAGCTTGAGCAGCAGAACGGCGATGATGGCAAAGACCACAGCATAGCGTGCCAGGATAAGGCGCAGGCCCAGCAGACTGTTTTTCCCCAGCAGTGCCTTGCCCATCTCGTGATCGCTATGGAAATGCTGGGCAGGCGGAAGGCGTTTGCCGATTTCGCGCTGTATGTCATGCACCGTCCAGAACGGCGTGCGCAGCTTGCCCATGCCGATATAAAGCGGAATAGCCTTGTCCTTGAGCAGGAGCGTATCGCTGCCCAGCCAGATATCGGCATAGGCCGTGGCGCTGAGGGGCTTGCCCTGCTTTACATGCACCAGCTTTTGCGGGCCGCAGATGAAATGCTGGTCGAATAGCCTGTCCTGACGGAGCCGGCCCATATAAACCAGCAGCGGTGTCAGCACCAGAAGAGCGGCAATGAAAAATAAAAGCGGAAAGAGCTGACGCAGTTGCAGTCCGGAGAGGCCAATAACAGCGGCTATCAGCAGAAACAGGGGAATGACAACAAGCCCTGCTTTCAACAGCAGGCGATTTTGCTGTGCACGCTGCATTTCTATACCGCTGCGGTCGGTATCAATACGGATGCTTTCTGATGCAAAAGCAGTTGCTGGTGGGCGGACGAGAGTTTGCGTCGGAATGGTTTTGGCTGAGGATTTTTCTGCATCCATGCGGCGCTGCAGCACGACACCACCCAACAGCGCCGGTGCCATGAGCGCCAGCATGATATAGGGCGCCAGGCCGCGCTGTTTCTTTGCTGTCTGCTGCGCCAGGCGCATAGACGTCAGTTCTTTCTGGAAGGCAGTATCGCCTGTTGGTATGGCATTGCCGGTGTCGGGGTCCAGTGAAAGCAGCTCCCAATCCTGGCGGCTGGCGATGATGAGACGCTTGCCGGTATCGAGCAGGGCTGTGGGGTCGGTGGCAGGCAGTGAAATCTTTTCTGGAATGCCATCGCGATAGCGGAATAGGCTGGCATTTTCCAGACGTATGCCGGCCTGAAGCACCCACCAGTTATTGTCGCGCAGTACAAACTGATAGGGCCGGCTGGAAGTTCCCAGCAATATTTTTTTTCCGGCTCCACCAGTATCAGCAATATGTAAAATGGAAAAACGGTCGGTATCAGCGAGCAGCAAGCCGTCGGACACGGCTGTGATCTGGTTGGGATAATGCCATTGCTTCTGGCCGGCATACATGAGGTTGCCCATGCCATCCAGCAGCAGGAGCCTGTGGCCGGTATTGTCGGAAACCGCCAGCATGGTGGGTGATTGCCAGGTCATGGCAATGGCATTGCTCAATCTTAAAGAAGGGGCACTGAAAGGCCGGCACTGCCAGGCGGGCAGTGTGCAAAGGAAAATTTGCTGCCTTTCATTATCAAACGCCAGCAGCCGGCCTTCGCCGTACAAAAGACCATTGCTGCTCTGCAGGCCAAGCGCATCGAAGCTGTGCCTTTCCAGTACTTTCTCGGCTGCATCAAAGTGCAGGATATGCCGGTTGGCAATCAGGAAAAATCCACCCTGACCATCGCCGCTCAAGGCCTGCGGGCCATTGCCGGAGATATGTTTGCCAAGGCTGTTCATGTAACCGATGCCGCCAAGCACCACCAGCAGCACCCAGGCGACCAGCAGGAAAGAAAGCAGTTTTTTCATGCGTGCAGACTCAGGGCAGCATCAGGTTGTCGGCAGTTTTATGTGAGGCTCGGCTTGCCGTGGTGATATCAATGGCCTGGCTGGCCACGGACACCATCATGCGTATTTCTTCCGGTGTGATGACATAAGGCGGAATGAAATACACCACATTGCCGATGGGGCGCAGCAGCACGCCCTGGTTCATGGCGTGGTTGAATATCTGCAGGCCGCGACGTTCACGCCAGTCAAAGGGTTGGCGTGATTTTTTGTCCTGCACCAGTTCCACGGCAGCAATCATGCCGGTCTGGCGCACTTCCAGTACATGTGGATGTTCTGCAAGTGGAAGTAGCGCTTTTTGCATTTCTGTGGCCAGCAGACGATTTTTCGCGACGACATTATCGGCTTTGAAAATATCCAGCGAAGCCAGTGCAGCAGCGGCAGCGAGGGCATTGCCGGTATAGCTGTGCGAGTGCAGAAAGCCGCGCAGGGATTCGTAGCTGTCATAAAAGGCGTCGTAGACGGTTTCCGTCGTCATCACGACGGACATGGGCAGATAGCCGGCGGTGAGGCCTTTCGACAGGCAAATGAAGTCGGGTGTGATCCCGGCCTGCTCGCAGGCGAACATGGTGCCGGTGCGGCCAAAGCCAACCGCAATTTCATCAGTAATCAGGTGTACACCGTAACGGTCGCAAGCTTCGCGCAGCAGCGTGAGATAGACCGGGTGATACATCTTCATGCCGGCGGCGCCCTGTACCAGGGGCTCCAAAATGACAGCGCAGACTTCCCGATGGTTTTCTTCCAGCAGCTTTTCCATGGCGGCAAATTGCTGGCGTGAAAAGCTCTCCCAGCTCTCACCCTCTTCACGACGTGAACAGTCCGGCGAAGGCGCGCGCAGATGGTCTTTCAGCAGAGGTGCATAGGTGGCTGAAAACAGCGGGATATCTGTAACGGAGAGCGAGCCCAGGGTCTCGCCGTGATAACCGTTTTCCAGGCAGATGAAGCGGGTCTTTTCCGGTTTGCCGGTATTGCGCCAGAAATGCAGGCTCATCTTGAGCGCGATTTCCGTAGCAGCAGAACCGTTATCGCCATAAAAGCAGCGCGTCAGGCCTTTTGGGGCCAGCGCCACCAAGCGCTCGGAAAGCTCGACGATGGGCTCATGCGTAAAGCCGGCCAGGATCACATGCTCCAGCTGGTCTATCTGCTGTTTCACGGCCGTGTTGATGCGCGGGTTGGCATGGCCGAAGAGATTTACCCACCAGGAGCTGACGGCATCGAGATAGCGCTTGCCCTCGAAGTCCTCCAGCCACACGCCTTCACCACGCCTTATGGGCACGATGGGCAGTTTTTCATGGTCCTGCATCTGGGTGCAGGGATGCCAGACATGGCGCAGATCGCGTTGCGCAAGGAGCTCGTTCTTGTTCATGTCGCGATGATGCGACAGTCGAGGCAAGCAGGGAAGAGCGGCGCCTGTTGGCAAGTACCTCTGTCCTGCCTAAGCTCAGGGCACCCACCTCGACAGGCAGGCCAAGGATCATGCAAAAAGGCATCGTGAAAACAGGCACTATCAAAACAACAATACAGCTGACGGGTTTACTGCTGGCACTGGTCGCCAGTCCTGCCGTCATCGCGGCGGATGGCCCGGCGCTCTACAAGGAACACTGTGCCAAATGCCATGGTGACAGCGGTCATGCGGACAACTGGCGCGGCTATCTCTATTTCGCCCGTAATTTCACGGCTCCGAAATGGCAGGCAAAAGTTAGCGATGACTACATTCTGGAGGAGATTGATGAGGGGCCGCGCATCATGCCTGCCTTCAAGGACACGCTCACGGCCGATGAGAAGCAGGCCCTGATCCAGGTGATCCGCGGCTTTGGCGGCAAGTAAGCGCAGGCCATAAAAAGCGCCGGCATGCCGGCGCTTTTTTTATGGAGAAAAAGCTTCAGCGTGGCAGGCCCAGATTATTCCACAGGGCTACCGTCGGTTCGGCCTGGTTCATGGTGTAGAAGTGCAGGCCGGGAGCGCCGCCTTGCAGCAGCTGCTCGCAGAGATGGGTAATCACTTCTTCGCCGAATTTGTGCACGCTGGCTGCATCGTCACCGAAGCTGGCCACCTGTTTGCGTATCCAGCGCGGAATTTCCGCACCGCAGGCATCGGAGAAGCGCACCAGATTGGCAAAGTTCGTGATGGGCATGATGCCGGGGATGACGGGAATGCTCACGCCCTGCTTCTGCACCGCTTCCACGAAGTGGAAATAACTATCGGCATTGAAGAAGTATTGCGTGATGGCTGAGCTCGCACCCTGATTCACCTTGTGCACGAAATGCTGGATATCTGTGCTGAGGTTGGCCGCCTGTGGATGACATTCCGGGTAGGCGGCCACTTCGATATGGAAATGATCGCCGTGCTGGTCGCGTATGAATTTCACGAGATCGGCCGCATAAGCCAGTTCGCCGTGGCTGGCGCCCATGCCGGAAGGCAGATCGCCACGCAGGGCCACGATATGGCGTATGCCATTGGCCTTGTAAGTGCTCAGTAATTCCGCCAGCTCTTCGCGCGTGTCGCCTATGCAGGACAGGTGCGGCGCTGCCGCACGACCGGAGTCATGCTGGATTTCCAGAACGGTGCCGAGTGAGCGGTCACGCGTGGAGCCGCCAGCACCATAAGTAACGGAAAAATATTCCGGTTTCAGTGCAGCCAGGGTCTTGGTGACTTCACGCAGTTTTACCGCGCCGGCATCGGTCTTGGGCGGGAAAAACTCGAAAGAAAAATGTTTGCTCATGGTTTGTTTCCATGTGACGGGATGACGGCGCGGCCGTCATCCCGTGCTTCACATCAGTATTTGTAGCTGTCCGGCTTGAAGGGGCCTTCCACCTTCACGCCAATATAGTCGGCCTGGGCCTGGGTCAGCTGGGTGATGACGCCGCCAAAGCCAGCGACCATGGCGGCGGCCACTTCTTCGTCCAGCTTCTTGGGCAGCACTTCCACTTTCAGCATGCGCTGCTTCACGGCATCGGAATGCGAGGCGAATTTCTGGTCGTAGAGATACATCTGCGCCAGCACCTGGTTGGCGAAAGAGCCGTCCATGATGCGCGAAGGATGGCCGGTGGCATTGCCCAGATTCACGAGGCGGCCTTCAGACAGCAGAATCAGGTAATTCGGATCAGCCTGATCCACCTTGGAGCCCGGAGCCACGCGGTAGATCTTGTGCACCTGTGGCTTCACTTCTTCCCAGTGCCAGTTCTTGCGCATGAAGGCGGTGTCGATTTCAGTATCGAAGTGGCCGATATTGCAGACCACGGCGCCGTTCTTGAGTGCGCCCAGAATGGCGGAGTCGCACACATTATTGTTGCCGGTGGTGGTGACGATGAGATCGGTCTCGGCCAGCAGCTGTGCATTTACATCGGCAGCCTTGCCGGTGTTGATGCCGTTCTTGTAGGCGGAAACGACTTCATAGCCGTCCATGCAGGCCTGCATGGCGCAGATGGGATCGATTTCCTGCACGCGCACGATCATGCCTTCCTGACGCAGGGACTGGGCAGAGCCCTTGCCCACATCACCATAACCGATAACGAGTGCACGACGGCCAGCCATGAGCATGTCTACGCCGCGCTTGATGGCGTCGTTCAGGGAGTGACGGCAGCCGTATTTGTTGTCGTTCTTGGACTTGGTGACGGAGTCGTTCACATTGATGGCCGGTACTTTCAACTCGCCCTTGGCCAGCATTTCAATCAGACGGTGCACACCAGTGGTGGTTTCTTCCGTGATGCCGTGAATCGTTTCCAGCATCTGCGGATATTTCTTGTGCACGAGCAGGGTGAGGTCACCACCGTCGTCGAGGATCATATTGGCATCCCAGGGCTTGTCGCCGTCGAGGATGGTTTTTTCCAAGCACCATTCATATTCTTCTTCGGTTTCACCTTTCCAGGCGAACACGGGTACGCCGGCAGCAGCGATGGCAGCAGCAGCGTGATCCTGCGTGGAGAAAATATTGCAGGAGGACCAGCGCACTTCAGCGCCCAGCTCCACCAGTGTCTCGATGAGCACAGCAGTCTGGATGGTCATGTGGATGCAGCCCATGATTTTGGCGCCCTTGAGGGGCTTGCTGGCCGCGTATTTCTTGCGCAGGCCGATCAGGGCAGGCATTTCGGTTTCGGCGAGGATGATTTCGCGGCGGCCGAAATCGGCCAAGGAAATATCGGCGACTTTGTAATCAGTGAATTTGTTCAGGTCGACTTTGGCAGTCATGGCGTCATTCTCCGTAAAGGATCAGAAAAATGACGCGGTGGGGAGTTCGCTTATCTTGTACAGCAAGAGGGCTCGCCAACCGCATCAGGGTTCAGCGAGCGCAGTTGGGGCCGGTCCCATGGATGCAGCCGGGCCGGGGGTCTGAGCCTGGCGGTGCTTACCCTCAGGGTGAAGCAGTCGTCGCAGCGCTCCTCAGACAGGCGGGCATTCTAGCCATGACCGGCCCGTATGACAAAGAACAGATAATTCTCTTGCCCGTGCAGGGGCGGGGCGGCGTAAGCTCGGGCCAGATGACAAGTTGCGACAAGGAGTAGAGCCCATGCCCAAGAAGATGACCGAAGACAAACTGGCCGCTCTCAAGGCCCATCTGCACCAGGACCAGCATCATCTGGATGCCGGCCAGAAAGAGGCGCTGGGCGAGCGTCTGGCAGATCTGGAGCGTCAGTTGGCTGTACAGCTGCCCCTGGACAGCGAGGATCTGGAAAACCGCCTGCTGGCCTGGGAGGCCAAGGTGGCCGTAGAGCATCCGGTGCTGGCCGCCATCGTTCGTGATGCCATACAGAAGCTGTCCTCCATGGGGATATAGAAAGGCGTCCAGTTGATTCTGGAGAAATAAAAAGCCCGGCATAAGCCGGGCTTTTTATTGGTCAGCAAGTGCCTGCTTACAAGCCGGCATCCGCACGCAGGGCGTCGGCCTTGTCGGTGCGTTCCCAGCTGAAGGTCCAGAAGTCTTCGCCATTCAGGCTGACTTGCTCGGGCGTGCGGCCGAAGTGGCCGTAGCTGGCAGTAGGACGGTAGATGGGGTGCAGCAGGTCCAGCTGGCGGGTGAGGCCGTAGGGACGCAGGTCGAAGTGGGCGCGGATGAGCTCGATGAGCTTGGCGTCCGAGACCTTGCCGGTGCCGAAGGTGTTGATGGAAATCGAGGTGGGCTCGGCCACGCCGATGGCATAGCTGACCTGGATTTCGCAGCGGGCGGCGAGGCCGGCAGCCACGATGTTCTTGGCCACATAACGGCCGGCATAGGCAGCGGAGCGGTCCACCTTGGAGGGATCCTTGCCGGAGAAGGCGCCGCCGCCATGACGGGCCATGCCGCCATAGCTGTCGACGATGATCTTGCGGCCGGTGAGGCCGCAGTCGCCCATGGGGCCGCCGATTTCAAAACGGCCGGTGGGGTTGATGAAGTACTTGGTGTCCTTGGTCAGCCACTTTTCCGGCAGCACATGCTTGATCACCAGCTCCATCACGCCTTCTTCGATGTCTTTATTGGAGACATCGCGGCTGTGCTGAGTGGAGAGCACGACGGCGTCCACGGCCACGGGCAGGCCGTTTTCGTAGCGGAAGGTCACCTGGGACTTGGCGTCCGGACGCAGCCAGGGCAGCAGTCCGCTCTTGCGGGCTTCGGCCTGACGCTCCACGAGGCGGTGGGAATAAAGGATGGGAGCCGGCATCAGAGTGTCGGTCTCGTTGGCGGCATAGCCGAACATCAGGCCCTGGTCGCCGGCGCCCTGATCTTCGGGCTTGGCGCGGTCCACGCCCTGGTTGATATCGGGGGACTGCTGGCCCAGGAGATTGAGCACGCCGCAGGTCTTGCCGTCGAAGTAGACCTCGGAGCTGTTGTAGCCGATGTCGAGGATGACGTTGCGGATGATGCTTTCGTAATCGATCTTGGCGGTCGTGGTGATTTCGCCGGCGACGATGGCGACACCGGTCTTCACCAGCGTTTCGCAGGCGACACGGGCGTATTTGTCTTCGGCAATGATGGCATCGAGGATGGCGTCGGAAATCTGGTCGGCCATCTTGTCCGGATGGCCTTCGGACACGGATTCAGAGGTAAAAACGGAGTATTCGGACATTATTAATGTCTCCTTTGGGTGCGTCGCCGGGGCATCCGGCGGGCGTCCCGCAGCGGCCGAAGGAGCCAAAGCCGGCGGGTTGAGGCGCGCATCATACCGGCGGTGGCCGGCACTTGCACGCCGAGGGGCGCCGGCCGGTGATGAGTTTTGTTCAGGGCCGGCTTGAGCGGCGCTGTAAGGGAGCGGGCTCAGTGTGTTGGAGGGGCTGCGGGCGCCTGCGGCGGAGCGCCGCCCGTGTCGCCCCTTGGGCAGAGCGTGTTGCCGATGCAATTGGCCGCGGCAAGGTCATGAAGAGAGGTTCCTTCCCCCAAGGCTTTCAGGGACAATACGCGCCTTCTTTTTCAGGCCCGTCCAACCGGATGGGCCAGGCCCGCCCCGGAGAGCCCGATGTCCGCCGCCCCCCTGCCCGAACGCCGCCTTGCCAATGCCATACGCGCCCTCGCCATGGATGCCGTGCAAAAGGCCAATTCCGGACATCCCGGCGCCCCCATGGGCATGGCCGATATCGCTGAAGTGCTGTGGCGCGGCCCCTTCCGTCACAATCCCAAGAATCCGGGCTGGGTGAATCGCGACCGTTTCGTGCTCTCCAATGGCCATGGCTCCATGCTGCAGTACGCCCTGCTGCATCTCACCGGCTATGACGTTTCCATCGACGACATCAAGAACTTCCGTCAGCTGCACAGCAAGACGCCGGGCCATCCGGAGCTGGGCTACACACCGGGTATTGAAACCACGACAGGCCCGCTGGGTCAGGGCATCGCCAATGCCGTGGGCATGGCCATCGCAGAAAAAACGCTGGCCGCGCAATTCAATCGCGACGATCTTAATGTCGTGGATCACTACACCTATACCTTCCTCGGCGACGGCTGCCTGATGGAAGGCATCTCGCACGAAGTCTGCTCGCTGGCCGGCACACTGCAGCTGGGCAAGCTCATTGCTTTCTATGATGACAACGGCATTTCCATTGATGGCGAAGTCGAAGGCTGGTTCAGCGACGATACGAAAAAACGTTTTGAAGCCTACGGCTGGCAGGTAATCGGCCAGATCGACGGTCACGATAGCGAAGCGATACGCGCCGCCATCATCAGTGCGCACAACGAGACGCAAAAGCCCACGCTCATTATCTGCCGCACCATCATTGGTGCTGGTTCGCCCAATAAGCAGGGCAAGGAAGATTGCCACGGTGCGCCCTTGGGCGATGCTGAAATTGCCCTGACGCGTGAGGCCCTGGGCTGGAATTACGGCTCCTTTGAAATTCCTGCCGATATTTACGAAGCATGGGATGGCTCTGCCAAAGGCGAGGCACTGGAGGCGCAGTGGAATTCGCTCTTCCGTACCTATGAAAACCGTCACCCTGAACTCGCGAAAGAATTGCAGCGTCGCCTCAAGGGCGAATTGCCTGTCGATTTCTCCGCCAAGGCCGATGCCTGGATTGCGGCCTGTGCTGAAAAGGGCGAAACCATTGCTTCGCGCAAGGCCTCGCAAAACACCCTGAATGCTTTCGGCCCGTTGCTGCCGGAATTGCTGGGCGGCTCGGCCGACCTCGCCGGCTCCAACCTCACGCTGTGGAAGGGTTGCCACGGCATACAGGAAAAGGCCGACGGCAATTATGTGTTCTACGGTGTGCGTGAGTTCGGCATGAGCGCCATCATGAACGGCATTGCCCTGCATGGCGGCTTCATTCCTTACGGCGCCACCTTCCTGATTTTCATGGAATACGCGCGCAATGCCGTGCGTATGGCGGCGTTGATGAAGCAGCGCGCCATTCATGTTTACACGCATGACTCCATTGGTCTGGGTGAAGACGGCCCTACCCATCAGCCCATAGAGCAGCTGGCCTCCCTGCGCGGCACACCGAATATGAGTGTGTGGCGTCCGGCCGATACGGTGGAGTCTGCTGTGGCCTGGAAAGCCGCCCTGCAGCGCAATGATGGCCCCACGGCCCTGATTTTCTCCCGCCAGAATCTGCCGCATCAGGTTCGCGATGCGCAGCAGCTGGCCGATGTAGCCAAGGGCGGTTATGTGCTGGTGAAAGAACGCGGCGCGAAAATCGATGCCATCATCATCGCAACCGGCTCTGAAATTTCTCTGGCCGTTGATGCACAGAAAAAACTCAGCGAAGCCGGTAAGTCCGTGCGTGTGGTTTCGCTGCCGTCCACCGATGCCTTCATGGCACAGGATGCCGCGTATCGCGAAGCCGTACTGCCGGCTGCCGTGCGTGCCCGTGTGGTGGTTGAGGCCTCGCATGTGGATTACTGGTGGAAATTCGCCGGCCTCGATGGCCGCATCATCGGCATGAGTACATTTGGTGAGTCGGCTCCGGCAGGTGCTCTTTTCAAACACTTCGGCATCACCACGGATGCCGTGGTCGCTGCCGTCAACGAACTGGTCTGAGGCGCTCATGACGCTGCGCGTCGCTATCAACGGATACGGCCGTATAGGCCGTAACGTCTTGCGCGCGTATTTCGAGGCAGGTGGTTACGACGATCTGGAATTCGTGGCCATCAACGATCTCGGTGAGCCCGAGGCGCTGGTGCATCTCACCCGCTACGACAGCACGCATGGCCGTTTCTTTGGCGATGTCGAGCACAGGGGCAATGAGCTGCTGATCAATGGTCACGCATTGCGCCTGCTGCGTGAGCCAGCACCGGAAAAGCTGCCCTGGAAAGAGTTACAGGTTGATGTGGTGCTGGAGTGCACGGGCAAGTTCCGCGCACGCGATGATGCTGCGCGGCATCTGGCTGCTGGAGCCGGCAAGGTCATCATAGGTGCAGCGCCCTTTGATGATGTGGATGCCACGCTGGTTTTTGGTGTGAACCATGAAAGCGTGCGTAATGAAGACCGCATCATTTCCAGTGTGTCCTGCACGACGCAGGCGCTGGCGGTGCTGGTGAAGATTCTGGACGAGGCTTTTGGTGTGGAGTCCGGCCTGATGACGGAAATCCACGCCATGACTTCCGATCAGGTGATTCTGGATCACACGCACCGTGATCTGCGCCGTGGCCGTGCGGCCGGTAACAACATCATTCCCACCAGCTCCAGCAGCATAGGCGCCATACGCCGTGTATTGCCGGAAGTGGGAGCAAGAATCGAAGGCTATTCCCTGCGCGTGCCCACGCAGAATGTGGCGGCGGTGGATTTCAATTTTGTCGCGCAAAAGCCGGTGTCGGTTGCGGCTATCAATGCGCTGTTTGCCGAGAAGTCTGCGCAGGATGCTCTGGGTGTGTTGGGCTTCTGCGATGAGTTACTGGTCTCCAGCGACTTCAATCATTCGCCGTATTCACTGATTTTCGATGCCACCGAAACCCGCGTGACGGGGCGGCAGGCAAAAGTGCTGGTCTGGTATGACAACGAATGGGGTTATGCCAACCGCCTTCTGGATTTGTGTACGTATCTGAGCAAGAGGTAGTTCGAATGTCCGTTATCAAGATGGCTGACCTGGATCTCAAGGGAAAGCGCGTTCTTATCCGTGAAGACCTGAATGTGCCCGTGAAAAACGGCAAGGTTGCCAGTGCTGCCCGTATCGAGGCTTCGCTGCCCACTATCAAGCTCGCGCTGGAAAAAGGCGCCGCCGTGATGATCTGCTCGCATCTGGGTCGCCCCACCGAAGGTGAGTTCTCTGAAGAGAACTCCATGAAGCCGGTGGCGGAATATCTTTCCAAGGCCCTGGGTCGTGATGTGCCGCTGCTGGCGGACTACCTCGGTGGTGTGGATGTGAAGGCTGGCGAAGTCGTGCTGTTTGAAAACGTGCGCTTCAACAAGGGCGAAAAGAAGAATGCAGATGAGCTGGCACAGAAATATGCGGCTCTCTGTGATGTCTTCGTGATGGATGCTTTCGGCACGGCTCACCGCGCGGAAGGTTCCACGCACGGCGTAGCCAAGTTTGCCAAAGTCGCCGCTGCCGGCCCGCTGCTGGCGGCAGAGCTTGAAGCTCTGGATAAGGCTCTGGCCAAGCCCGAGCGTCCCATGGTTGCCATCGTTGCCGGCTCCAAGGTGTCGACCAAGCTGGACGTGCTGACCTCGCTGTCTGATCTTTGCGATCAGCTGATTGTCGGTGGCGGCATCGCCAATACCTTCCTCGCTGCAGCGGGCTACAAAGTCGGCAAGTCGCTCTGCGAACACGATCTTATCGATACGGCCAAGAAAATTGCCGAGAAGGTGAATGTGCCCTTGCCGGTGGATGTGGTGGTGGCCGAAGTGAAAGGCCCGATTGAAGACTTCTTTGCTTTTGTGAACGGCGCCGAAGCTGTGGTGAAGAGCGTGGAAGATGTCGGCGATAACGACATGATTCTGGATGTCGGCCCGAAAACGGCAGCCAAATTCGCTGACATGCTGAAGGCCGCCAAGACCATCCTGTGGAATGGCCCGGTGGGTGTGTTCGAAGTCGACAAGTTCGGCAAGGGCACGGAAGTGCTGTCTCATGCTGTGGCGGACAGCGCCGCCTTCTCGATTGCGGGTGGTGGTGACACGCTGGCGGCCATCGACAAATACGGCGTGTCCGAAAAGATTTCCTATATCTCCACCGGCGGTGGTGCCTTCCTCGAATTCGTGGAGGGCAAGAAGTTGCCGGCGGTGGTGGCTCTCGAAGAAGCAGCGGCGAAAGCCTGAACATTCAACGGATAGTGGAGTAAATGAAATGGCACTGATCAGCCTGCGACAACTGCTGGACCACGCCGCTGAAAACAGCTACGGCGTTCCCGCATTCAATGTGAACAATCTCGAGCAGATGCGCGCCATCATGGAAGCGGCCGACAAGACCGACTCGCCCGTGATCGTGCAGGCCTCGGCCGGCGCGCGTAAATACGCTGGTGCGCCTTTCCTGCGTCATCTCATCCTTGCAGCGATTGAAGAGTTTCCGCATATCCCGGTGGTGATGCATCAGGATCACGGCACTTCGCCAGCCATTTGCCAGCGCTCCATACAACTGGGCTTTTCCTCGGTCATGATGGATGGTTCGCTGGCCGAAGATGGCAAGACGCCTACGGATTACGACTACAACGTCAGCGTCACGCGCAATGTCGTGGCACTGGCCCATGCCTGTGGCGTTTCGGTGGAAGGTGAAATCGGCTGCCTGGGTTCGCTGGAAACCGGCATGGCTGGCGAAGAGGATGGCGTGGGTGCCGAAGGTGTGCTGGATCACTCGCAGCTGCTCACTGATCCGGAAGAAGCTGCCCAGTTCGTGCGTGACACCGGTGTTGATGCTCTCGCCATTGCTATCGGCACTTCGCACGGCGCCTACAAGTTCACGCGTCCGCCCACGGGCGATATTCTTTCCATTGATCGCATCAAGGAAATCCACGCACGCCTGCCCAATACGCATCTGGTGATGCATGGTTCCTCCAGCGTGCCGCAGGACTGGCTCAAGATCATCAATGAGCATGGTGGCGCCATCAAGGAAACTTATGGCGTGCCGGTCGAACAGATTGTCGAAGCCATCAAGCATGGCGTGCGCAAGGTGAATATCGATACCGACCTGCGTCTGGCCTCCACGGGCGCTATCCGTCGTTATATGGCCAAGGATCCGGCCGAGTTTGATCCGCGCAAATACCTGAAAGAAACCATCACGGCCATGCGCGATATCTGCGTGGATCGCTATCAGGCTTTCGGTACGGCCGGTCAGGCCAGCAAGATTCGTGTGCTTTCGCTGGAAAAGATGACGGATCGCTATGCCAAGGGCGAGCTGAAGCAGAGCGTCAAGTAGTACGAGCGTTTTGCGTAGTTCCCGCAATCCTGAAAAAGGGCCTCATTCGAGGCCCTTTTTTCATTTTCCGGTGCTTTCGATTCACTGCTTGTCCCGGTAACTCATGGCCGGACAGATGGCTTTATAGAGACGGTCAACGGCAGGGTGGGAGTTGGTGGCAGGGTAATTCGTGTACTACTTTTGTTCTCGTTGTTGATCTGAAGCGTTTCGCAATTCCAGAAAAAGTCCGCTGCTTTTCTTCAAAACTCGCGCTCGTTCATGAGCAGCGTGGGGATGAGTGTTGCTGTTTTTTCGGAGAGGTTTCGCTTCCTGAATTTTGGGAAGACGCAAATGCCAGCTTTAGCCAGCAGGGATGAAAGACCATGAAGGATTCAGGGGCAGTGAGCGCCTCGTCACCCGAGGCCGCCACTGCGCGCGACCGCGCCATTCTTTTGCAGATCCTCGTTGTTGATGACAGCGCGGCTGTGCGCCAGTACATGTCGGCCAAGCTCAAGCAACTGGCGGGCGACTCTTTCCGTATTGCCATTGATGAAGCCGCTTCGGGTGAAGAAGCCGTTGAGTGCGTCAAACGGAAAGCCTACGACCTCGTATTCCTGGATGTGGTCATGCCTGGCATGGGTGGCCATGAGGCCTGCCGCCAGATCAAGGCTATACGCAAAACCCGCGTTGCCATGCTCTCCAGTCTCAAGTCTGGCGCTGATCATCATGAGGGCCATCTTGCCGGTTGCGACAATTATCTGACCAAGCCGCCGCAGGATGTAGATGTGCAATCCGTGTTGCGCATCGTTTATCTGCGCAAGTCCATAGCGCCAGCAGCTTCTGCCATCGGCATGGCGGGAGCAGAAAAGTGAGCATGGACGAAACACTGCGCGCCTTTCTGGTCGAGAGCACGGAAAATCTTGCCCATCTGGAAGAAGACCTGGTTGTGCTGGAGCGCACGCCGCAAGATGCTGCCACTTTGGCGCGGGCCTTCCGTGCCGTGCATACCATCAAGGGGACCTGCGGCTTCTTCGGTTTCAACCGCATGGAGTCCCTGACGCATGCAGCCGAAGATGTGATGGCGTTGCTGCGCGACGGGCATATCACCATGTCGCGCAATCTCACCAGCATACTGTTCGATTTCATTGATGCCGTTCGCCACATGCTGGCGCTCGTAGAGGCGACAGGCGAAGAAGGAGATAGCAACTTTCCTGAGCTGATCAAAGCCTTCCGTGATTTTCTCGAGGGCCGCGAGCGCGATGGCGCGGCACTGCCGGAGGCTGTTGTGGCGGACGACTCCGATCGCAATAGCGCGATTGCCGAATCGGCCATACGTGTTGATGTCGGCCTGCTGGACAAACTCATGAATGTTGTTGGCGAGCTGGTACTGACACGCAACCAGATCCTGCAGTACGCCGGCAACCAGATGGATCCGGTGCTTTCCAGTGCCTCGCAACGTCTTAACCTCATTACCACCG
>JAVHYE010000003.1:28060-57799 GCA_031119295.1 Pedobacter sp.
CACCGAGCTGCAGGAAGGCGTGATGAAAACACGCATGCAGCCCATCAGTACGGTGTGGGGCGCTTTTCCGCGTCTGGTGCGTGATCTTGAGTTGCATACCGGGAAAAAAGTCAGGCTGGATCGTGAAGGTGGTGAAACCGAACTGGATCGCAGCCTCTTGCAGGCCATCAAGGATCCGCTGACGCACCTTCTGCGTAATGCCGTGGATCATGGTCTGGAAACACCAGAGCAGCGGCTCAAGGCAGGTAAGCCCGAGGTAGGCTTGCTGCGTCTGCGCGCCTTTCATGAAAGCGGCTATGTCATTGTGGAAATCAGTGATGATGGCGACGGCGTGAATTTTGATGCCGTACTGGATCGCGCCATGACACGCGGCCTGATTCGTCAGGAGCAGCTCAGCCAGATGAATGAGCGCGAGATTCTCGATCTGCTTTTCCTGCCTGGCTTTTCTACGGCGGCTCAGGTCACCAGCATTTCCGGGCGCGGTGTTGGTCTGGATGTGGTGCGCAATAATGTCGAACGTGTTGGCGGCACCGTGGATATACAGACACGTCGTGGCCAGGGCACCTCTTTCAAGGTCAAGATTCCGCTCACCCTGGCCATCATTCCGGCGCTGGTGACAACCTGTCACGACGAACGCTATGCCATTCCCCAGGTCAATCTTCTGGAAATTGTCCGTCTTGATGGCGAGGAGCGCCGTCAGAAAATAGAGCCGGTGCACGAGTCCATCGTCTATCGCTTGCGCGGTCGTCTATTGCCGCTGGTGGATCTGCGGCAGGTGCTGGGTCTACCGCCACGCAGTGATGATGCCTCCCTGCATATTCTGGTGTTGCAGGCCGATAGTCGTGAATTCGGCCTGCTGGTGGATACGGTGCGCGATACCGAAGAAATTGTTGTCAAGCCGCTAGGCCGTCATTTCAAGAATGTGAATTGCTTTGCCGGTGCCACCATCATGGGTGACGGTCGCGTCGCCTTGATTCTGGATGCTGTGGCGATTGCCCAGCGCGCGCACGTTTTGCTGGAAAGCCAGCAGTCTTCTGCCTGGAGCAAGGCACAGGAGGTCATTGTCAGCGGAAATCACGACAGGCATTCGCTCCTGCTCTTCCGTATCGGTCAACAAGGGCAGGGCGCCATTCCACTGTCCAGCGTACAGCGTCTGGAAGAATTTCCTGCGGCCGCCATCGAATATTCCTGTGGACGTGAGGTCGTGCAGTACCGCGAGCAGATCCTGCCCTTGGTGCGCATAGGAAAATTGCTGGAGCTTGGCCATGCCGCTGCAGAGCAGGACGCCTTGTTGCAGGTGATTGTGCATGCCAGCGACGAAGGTCTGGTCGGACTCGTTGTGGACGGCATTATCGATATTGTCGATGAAGAAATTACCACCTTCTCCCGTCAGGGCGGACAAGGCATCGTGCGTGGTTCGGCCGTGGTGAAAGGCCGCGTCACGGATCTGGTGGATATGGATGAGGTGATCGTGATGTCTCGTGGTGGTCTGTTGCGCGCCGACAATACGGTGATGCAGGCGGAGGCAAGACCGTCATGAGTGATAACAGCCTGTACTGCACATTTTTCATTGGCGAACAGTTCTATGGCATTCCGGTCGGCGATGTTCAGGAAGTGCTGCAGAGTCAGCCCCTGACACGTGCGCCTTTGGCGCCAGCCGCTATTGCCGGCCTCATGAATCTGCGCGGACAGATCGTGACGGCCGTGGATGTGCGTCGTGTTCTGCGCTCGCAAGCTGCCAGTCACACCGAAGAAAAAATGAATCTCGTCATTCGCCATGCCAGCACCGAGGTCAGCCTGCTGGTGGACCAGATAGGTGATGTGGTGACAGTGGATGAGAGCAAGGTTGAGCGGCCGCCGGAAACCCTGCAGGGCATGGCGCGCGAGTTCATACGTGGCATCAGTGCCCTGGAAGGAAGGCTGCTGCTGTTGGTTGATGTGCATCGCATGCTGGACGACGACAGCTGCGTGCGTGCTGCAGTGGCAGCAGAATAAAAAGGAGAAACAAGATGACTGATGAAACCCAGGGACAAAAAGAAGCGGCACGTGTGCAGTCACGCTCCAAGCTGACCCGGTCCCGCGAGTCCCTTTCACTGTTCGAGTTGCTGGGTGGTGCGCCCGCCATTGAAGCAACGGTGGATGAATTCTACCGCCGTGTGCTCGAGGACGAGCTTCTGGCGCCTTTCTTCAAGGCCAAGCGCATGCCGCATCTGCGGCAGATGCAGGTGGATTTCTTCACCCAGGCACTGGGTGGCGGCAATGTCTATGACGGGCCGTCCATGAAGGCGGCGCATGCCCGTTTCAATATCACGCCGGAGCATTTCGGTCGTGTCGCAACCCATCTGCAGGCCACCCTGCAACATCTTGGCATCGAGAATGATCTCGTGGAGGCGGTAATGAGTACTGTGGGTCCCCTGTCGGAAGATATCGTCAGCAAGAAATCCTCGGGCAAGGCCAAGGATGTCGTCATCCCGGACTCTGCGGCCATTGCGCGTGATCTGGGTCTCAATCAGGAAAATACCAGTGAGTTGCTGGGTGAGTTGTCCGGCATGCGCGGCATTGTGGACAGCCTGCAGACCAATGTTTTCGTGGCCAATACGGATCTCTACATCGTCTATATCAATCCGCGCGCACTGGATACCCTGCGTACGATTGCGGCACCCATACAGCAAGCTTTCGGCGTGCGCTTCGAGGATATTCTCAACGGTCATATCCACCGCTTCCACCGTGACCCGAAACGGGTGGAAAGCATTCTGCGCAATCCAGGAGTGCTGCCGCATTCGGCGGACTTCACTTTCGGTGGCATCACCCTGCGTACTCGTATCAATGGCGTGTACAACGGCGAAAAGAAGCTGGTGGGTTATACCGTGTGCTGGGACGACATCACGGCCGAGCTGATCCAGAAAAATGAAATCCAGCGTCTGACCAATATGGTGGAGCAGATGCCCACCAACGTCTTCCTCTGCGACCGTGATCTGACTGTTGTGTATATCAACCCGGCCGCCGAGCGGACCTTGGGTCGTATCGAGCAGTACATCAAGGTCAGGGCCTCGGATATGGTCGGCACCAATATCGATATCTTCCACAAGAATCCGGCGCACCAGCGTCGCATTCTTGCCGATCCGAAGAATCTTCCCCATCGCACGATTATTACGGTGGGCCCGGAAAAGCTGGATCTTCTGGTCAGCGCCATCATGGATGCGCAAGGCAATTACATCGGCCCCATGCTGACCTGGGAAATCATTACCGAGAAGGTCACGCTGGAAGAGCGCATACGTGATTCCGTGGGTGTGATTGCCACTTCATCGGATGCCATGATCAGCACCAGTGCGCAGATGTCTTCCTTTGCACAAGAGGCTTCCGTACAGGCGACTTCGGTGGCGACTGCTGCCGAGGAAATCAACAAGAGCGTGCAGGCGGTTTCCAGCGGTATTGAGGAAATGGGCTCCAGCATCAAGGAAATTGCCAAGAACGCCAATGATGCAGCGCGTGTGGCGGATGAAGCAGTGCGTATTGCCGAAGGCACCAATACCACGATCGGCAGTCTGGGTATCAGCAGCGCTGAAATCGGCAAGGTCATCAAGGTGATTACCGGTATTGCCCAGCAAACCAATCTGCTGGCTCTCAATGCCACGATTGAAGCCGCACGCGCCGGTGAAGCGGGTCGCGGCTTTGCGGTGGTGGCCAATGAAGTGAAGGAGCTGGCCAAGGAAACCGCGCGCGCCACCGAAGATATCGGCCAGAAGATTGAGGCCATCCAGGGTGGTGTGAAGGGTGCGGTTGACGGCATTGCCCGTATCAGCGAGGTGATTCATCACATCAGCCAGGTGCAGGGTTCCATCGCGTCTGCCGTGGAAGAGCAGACCATCACGTCCAACGAGATTGCGCGTCGCGTTACCGAGGCGGCGCGTGGCACGGATGATATCGCGCGCAGCATCACCAGTGTGGCTACGGCTGCCGGCAGCACCAGTGAAGGCGCGGCCAGCACCCGTGAAGCAGCATCCGAGCTGGCCAAGATGGCTGCGGATCTGCAGGAACTGACCGCAACCAAACGTAATTGAGTGAAGCCTGCACAAAACGGAGGTGCATGATGCCGAATGCTCTGGTGATTGATGACTCGCGTGCCATGCGCATGCTGATAGGTGATGCCTTGCGTGGCATAGGGTATTCCGTTGACGAGGCGGAAAATGGCAGCGCTGCCATTTTCCGTCTGGACGATGGCGTGAGTCGTGATGTTGCTCTTGTGGACTGGAATATGCCGGTGATGAATGGTCTGGATTTCATTCGTACCGTACGTTCCGACTCGCGCTTCCGGCATATGCGCTTGCTGGTCATCACCAGTGAAACCGAAGCAGGCCAGGTCATGAATGCACTGGCAGCAGGCGCAGATGAATATCTGATGAAGCCGTTCAGTCGAGAAACCCTGATCAGCAAACTGGAAATGCTGGGCCTGCAAGGATTGTCATCGGGAACGGCATGAGTGCGATACGTGTTTTCATCGTTGATGACACCGCTGTTGTACGCCGCATCCTGAGCCAGATTCTGGAAGAAGAAAGTGATATCGAGGTGGCGGGCATGGCAGCCAATGGTGGCGAAGCCCTGCAGCGTATTCCGCGCGTGTCGCCTGATGTGATTGTGCTCGATATAGAAATGCCGGACATGAATGGCCTGGATATGTTGCGAGAGTTGCGCGCTTCCGGCTCTGAACTGCCGGTGCTGGTCTTCAGTTCGCTGACCGAGCGCGGTGCCATGGTCACGATTGAGGCCCTGTTGCTGGGGGCAAATGACTATGTGCTCAAGCCCTCGATGCTGGGCAGCCCCGGTGCGGCACGTGAGCATATCCGTTCGGCACTGGTGCCGCGTTTGCGTCAGTTGCTGGGCAGGAAGTCAGTGCTGTCAGTAAAGCCGGCAGTGAAAAGCCCGGTTCCGGAAAGCAGGCCTGCTGTGCTGAGGCTGCCAGAGCTGACGCCGGGTCAGGTGGATGTGGTGGTGATTGCGGTCTCGACAGGCGGGCCCAATGCCCTGAGTGAATTGCTGCCGCAGTTGCCGGCTGATTTGCCGGTGCCGGTTTTTATCGTGCAACACATGCCGGCATTTTTTACACGGGCACTGGCGCAGCGTTTGAAGCGGATTTCGCAGGTAGATGTGGTTGAGTGTGTGGCGCATCTGCGCGCCAAGCCCGGGCAGGTAGTACTGGCAACAGGTGGGCGGCATCTGCTGCTATGGCGCGATGGTGATGCGGTATGGGCAAGGCCGGATGATGGAGAGCCGGAGAATTTTTGCCGGCCTGCGGCGGATGTCCTTTTTCGTTCGGCGGTCGATGCCTATGGCTCGCGTGTGCTGGGTGTGGTGATGACGGGCATGGGTCAGGATGGTGAGCGCGGTTCGCGGTGCATTCGTGAAAACGGTGGCCAGGTCATTGTGCAGGACCGGGCCAGCAGTGTGGTGTGGGGTATGCCGGCTGCGGTGCAAGAGGCGGGACTCGCGAATGCTGTCTTGCCGCTCTCGGAACTGGCAGCAGAAATAATACGCCGGCTTGCTGTGTGCAGGCCGTGGTTCAACAAGGCGGATGCGCAAGGCAGCGCAGCGGTGGATGCGGGGGCATGATGCTTACGGATGAGGACGTCGGACTGGTTCTGCGCTGCGTGCACGAGCAGGCCGGACTCGTATTCGAGCCCGAGAAACGCTATCTCGTGGAAAATCGCGTGGAAAAACTGGCGCTGATGCGCGGCATGGAAACCAAGCCCTTGCTGCAGGCGCTACGCGAGGGAAATAACGAGCTGCGTGCGCAGGTGGCGGAAGCCATGGCCATACAGGAAACCTATTTCTTTCGTGATCCCTGGTTCTTTGAGTCGTTGCGCATGGATGTGTTGCCATCGCTGATACGCCGGCGCAGTGCGGAGCGCAGCCTGCGCATATGGAGCGCGGCCTGCGCCACCGGGCAGGAAGTCTGGAGTGTGGCCATGCTGCTGGAGCAGATACCGGAGCTGGCGGGCTGGGATATAGAAATTATCGGCAGCGATTTTTCTCCTGTTGCGCTGGAACGGGCCCGCTCAGGCCGCTACAGCCATATGGAGGTGAATCGTGGTTTGCCGGCGCGCGAGCTGGCCACCCATTTCCATCGCCGTGGCCTGGAGTGGGAAGTGGGGTCGACCTTGCGCCGCCATGTGCGCTTCTGCGCCATCAACCTGATTGAGGAGTGGCCGCAGCTGCCGCGGCTGGACATCGTTTTGTTGCGCAATGTGCTGATCTATTTTGATGCTGATGCGCGCCGCGAAGTTCTGCAGCGCGCACGCGGTGTCATGCGTCAGGACGGGTTCCTGTTTCTGGGTGGAGGCGAATCGCCGCTGGGCGCGGTGGATTCCTTTCGTCCCGGTCTCAGCGGGCGCGCCTGTTATTACCGTTTGCGGGAGGATGTATGAGCAATTTGCCGGAAGAAGAACATCTCAGCGACATCACAGAGAGCGTATGGACCGGTTTCCTCGATATTCCTCTGGCGCGCACGCGAGGCGAACCGTCTGGTTGCGAATGTGCGGCCTCGGTGAGCATTCAGGGAGCATGGAATGGCAGCCTCGTGGTGTGCTGCTCGCGCCAGCTGGCGCAACGTGTGGCCACTACCATGTTCCAGTGCGATGCCGATGAATTGCGCGAGGCGCTGTGGTCGGATGCGCTGGGCGAGATTGCCAACATCATAGGCGGCAATGTCAAAGCCATGCTGCCAGCTCCCAGCCAGCTGGGCCTGCCGCGCTTTCATGCCGACTGGCAGCCGCGGCACCAGGGACAGGTGGTGGCTTTCCGCAGCGAGGGTGAGCCCCTGCACATCCTCCTGCTGGATGAGGCAGTCTGAATCCGCTTTGCAGCATGGGTGACAGGGCATACTCTAGGCTTCTTGCGCCTTTAACCGGGCCTGGAAGCTGAGCCAGAAAAATAATCAGGGATGCCTATGTCCGCCCGCTACCGCCTGGTATTCCGCGGCAAATATCTGCCCGGAATCTCCCCCGCCGATGTTGCCGCCAATCTTGCCGGCCTGTTCCGTGTTCCGCTTTCCCGTATTGAAGAGCTGCTCTCCACGCAGCCGGCCATCATCAAGCATGATGTCAGCCTTGAGGATGCCAACCGCTATCTGGAGGTGCTGGCCGAAGCCGGGCTGGTGTCCCATCTCGAGTCGCTGGAGCAGGCAACCGATGCCGTTGCCGGGGGCTGGGACGGCGTGGAGCGACGCCTGGATACGCGGCGCCAGCAGGGACGTGACCGCCGTGATGCACGTCGTGTCGGTGCTATCCAGCCGGATCGCCGTGTGCTGAGCGGCCGGCGCAAGACCGACTGATCAGCGCAGCAATTCATCCACATAGGCCGGCAGCACATCGCCGGCCTTGCCATAACGATGCTCATGAAAAGCCGTGCGCGTCTGTGTCGGCTCCAGATTGATCTCCACCGTATGTGCGCCGGCCCGCCGCGCCTCCTGTACAAAGCCCGCTGCCGGATAGACATTGCCTGAGGTGCCTACGCTGAGAAATAGCGTGCAGCGCGCAAGGGCATCGTAAATCCTGTCCATCTGATAAGGCATTTCTCCGAACCAGACGATGTCCGGGCGCAGGCTGCCGCGCTTTGCGCAGCAACTGCATTCACTGTCCGTGCTGATGTCGCCGTTGATGCGAAAACGCTGGCCACTGTGTGTGCAGAATATGGACAGCAATTCGCCATGCATATGGATGAGGTTCCTGGAGCCGGCGCGCTCGTGCAGATCGTCCACATTCTGGGTCACCAGCAATACCTCACTGGCATATTCCTGTTCCAGCCTGGCCAGGGCGAGATGGGCTGCATTGGGCTGTATGGAGGGCTCCTGCAATTGCGCGCGGCGCATATTGTAGAAACGCTGTACCAGTGCCGGGTCGCGGGCAAAGGCCTCGGGCGTGGCCACGTCTTCAATGCGATGATCTTCCCAGAGCCCGTCGGCTGCGCGGAAAGTGCGTATGCCGCTTTCCGCAGAAATGCCGGCGCCGGTCAGTATCACGATGCGGTGGCTGGTCGAGCTCATGGGCAAATCCTCTCCGGTTCCGGTCTTCAGGCCTGCGCTCATGCTATAAATCATGGCGAGGAAATTGTCAGGGGGTGACATGTCGTCCGGTCTATCAATAGATCAAGCAGCACAAAGCGCAGGCGATAGCGGAGCGCTGGATATCGATGCCCTGCAGCGTGCGCTGTTGCGTCTGGATCTTGCGGTTTTTTCGCCCTTGCAGGGAGCAGTTGCCGATTATGTGCGTTTCTACGGTATAGACCTGGAAAATGTCGTGCCTGGTGTGCGGCATTACACCGGCTGGTTCGAGGCTTATGGCTATCGTCTGGTCGCTCATGCCTTCTTGCCACCTGAGGCCAAGGGCACGGTGTTTTTCCTGCACGGTTATCTGGATCACTCCGGGCTATACCGGCATCTCATGCGCGATTGCCTGGAGCGCGGTCATGCGGTGTTCATTCTCGATCTGCCCGGCCACGGCCTTTCCAGTGGCGATCGTGTCGACATTCCTGATTTCTCGCATTACCAGCATGTACTGGCCGATGCCATGGAGCGTTTCGGCGCGGATTTGCCCGCGCCTTTTTATGCCGTGGGCCTGAGCATGGGTGGCGCCATTGTCATGGATCATGTGCTGAGCGCTGCCGCCCAGGATCGCCCGGCGCCATTTCGCAAGATTTTGCTGCTGGCACCGCTGGTGAGGCCGGTGCAGTGGGCGCAGATACGTTTTGGCTGGTGGCTGGTGCGGCATTTCCGGCCTGCCGTGCCACGCGTATTCCGGACCAACAGCAGCGATGAGGCCTATCTGCAATTTGTCCGCGAAAGCGATCCGCTGCAGGCGCGGCTCGTGCCCATGCGCTGGATAGGCGCGCTGCGGCGCTGGGTCAAATACATGGAGCGTCTGCCGGCCTGCACGACACCGGCGCTGCTGGTGCAAGGTGGACGTGACGAGACCGTGGAGTGGCGCTTCAACAACGACTATGTGCGCCGGCATTTCCCGGTGGAGTTCGAGGCGCAGGTGCCGGAAGCCTCGCACCAACTGCCCAATGAGCGCGATGACCTGCGTGCGCCCGTGCATGAGGCCCTGGCCCGTATGCTGGCCTCCTGAATCCGGTATTCGGGTTTGCCTGTGGAGTCGGCCGGCAGGCTTGAGCCGGCCCCGGGCCTCTTCTACTCTCAAGCCCTTCCTGATTCGCTGCCCATAAGGACATCACCATGACGACAGCCTCACATCGCTGGCAATTCTTCCGTTCCGGCGGTTTTGATCAGGTCCGCCTGGATACGCCTGCTGATCTGCGCGCCCTGCGCACTCTGGACCAGAAGCTGTGGGCCGCCCTGGCCTGTCCGGTGAAGGGCCTGGAGTTTGATGTCCGCACGCTGGAATACATTGATACCGACAAGGATGGCCGTATCAGGGCACCGGAATTACTGATGGCCGTGGACTGGACCTTGTCCGTGCTGGCTGATGCCAATGTGCTGTTCAGCGGTGAGGAATTGCCACTGGCGGCCTTGAATGACACGGAAGCCGGCCAGCATCTCAAGGCGGCCGCCAAGCGCTTGCTGATCAATATCGGCAAGCCCGACGCCACGGCCATTGCCGTGGCCGACACCGATGATTCCTCGCGTCTCTTCCCGCCAGAAAAACCCAATGGTGATGGTCTGGTGCCGGCCAGCATGACGGAGGATGAAGCCCTCAAGCAGGCTATCGCCGACATCATTGCCACGCTGGGCGCAGAAACCGATCGCAGCAAGGAGGCGGCGGTTTCGGAAGAAAAGATCAATGAATTTTTTACGCAGGCTGAGACCTTTGTCGCCTGGCATGCCCGCGTGCGCCATGAGAAGCCGCTGCATCCCCTGGGTGATGCCAGTGAATCCGCCATTGCCGCATTGACCGTCATACGCGAAAAGATCGACGACTATTTCAATCGCGTGCGCATGGCGGCTTTTGATCCGCGTGCTGCGGCGCTCATGAATGGTGAAGAAGCCGAGCTGGTACGTTTGGCGGCACTGAATCTGGCCAATAGCGCGGAAACTGCGAAATTACCCTTGGCCAATATTGCGGCCGGCCGTGACCTGCCCCTGCAGGACGGTATCAATCCGGCGTGGCTGGCGGCGGTTGCAGAATTCCGCAGCAAACTTGTTGTGCCACTGTTGGGCGATAAAAACAGTCTGACAGCTGCCGATTGGCAACAGATCAGTGAAAAATGCGCGCCGCATCTGGCATGGCTGGCCGAGAAGCCGGTGCTGGCCGTAGCGGCTCTGGAAACAGCACGCATTGAATGGCTGGTGGAAAATGGCGTGCGCGAAAAGTTGTTGGCCCTGGTGGCGCAGGACAAGGCCGTGGCCGCCGAAGCCGAAGGCCTGCTGGAGGTCGACAAGCTGGTGCGCTTCCAGAAAAACCTGGTCAAGCTGCTCAATAACTTCATTTCCTTCCGCGATTTCTACACGCGCCGTGACAAGGCGATCTTCCAGGCCGGTACTCTCTTTCTTGACGGTAAAAGCTGTGATCTCACCATACGGGTGAATGATCTGGGCAAGCACAGCGCCATGGCCGGTGCCAGTGGCAGCTATCTCGTGTATTGCGAGTGCACACGCCAGGGCTCGGCAGAAAAAATGACCGTCGTGGCGGCAATCACGGCTGGCGATGCCGGCAAGCTCATGGCGGGCCGTAACGGTATTTTCTATGACCGTAATGGCGTGGACTGGGACGCGCATGTGGTGAAGCTCATCGAGCATCCCATCAGCGTGCGCGAAGCCTTCTGGACGCCATACCGGCGCATAGGAAAGATGATTTCGGCGCAGATGCAGAAAATGGCGGCATCGCGCGACAAGGCCATGGAAGAAAAATCGGCGGCAGGCGTTGCGGCTTCAGCCACGCATGTGGAGAGCGCACCGGCTGCGGCGGCCGCCGCTCCGGCTGCTCCGGCCACGCCAGCACCACCGCCTTTCGATATTGCCAAGTTTGCCGGTATTTTTGCGGCCATAGGCCTGGCTATTGGCGCTATCGGTACAGCGCTGGCGGCGGTGGCAGCGGGCTTCCTGTCCCTGCTCTGGTGGCAGATGCCGCTGGCCCTGTTGGGCGTGGTCCTGTTGGTATCGGGTCCGTCCATGCTGCTGGCCTGGTTCCGCCTGCGCAAACGCAATCTGGCGCCCATGCTGGATGCCAATGGCTGGGCCGTGAATACCGTGGCCCGCATCAATATTCCCTTTGGTACCTCGCTGACACAGCTGGCGAAGTTGCCTGAAGGCTCCGATCTTTCCCTGCGCGATCCCTATGCCAGCCGCAATCATGGCTGGCTGTGGATATTGCTTCTGCTGCTGGCCGTGGCGGCCTTTGCCTGGTGGAAAGGCTGGCTCTGACGGATGTGAAACACGGATGAAAAAGGCCTGCACAGGCAGGCCTTTTTCATTTCTGGCAGAGCGTCAGGAGGGGCTTGCCGACTTTGTGACATCAGGCCAATAAGAATGATAGTTCCCGGTATTTGTCTGTCTGCGGGATTGCATTAGCTTCACCGCTCCCTTCCCCCCATAAAAATAAACCTGCAGGTTTGATCATGTCCGGAAAGTTCAGGCATCTCCTTGCTGTAATGCTGACCTCCCTGTCGCTTCCCCTCACTGCCCACGCTGTTGATCCAGCCAAGCCACTGACCAAGGTGAAGGTCTGTGTGTTTGATCCCGCCGGCCAGCAGGGCCCGGGTTTCTCCATGGCCCGCGACCAGACTCTGGAGGCGCGCAAATGGGGCATGGACATGCAACTGCAGGTGTTCACGGACGAGCGCATTGCCGCTGAGACCTTCAAGGTTGGCCAGTGCGATGCCGTGAATCTTTCTTCACTGCGCGCGCGCCAGTTCGTGAAGTTTGCCGGCTCCATCGATGCCATCGGCGGCCTCATGACCTACCAGCAGGTGAATGACCTGATCCAGCTGTTGTCCAGCGACAAGATCGGCACCCTCATGATCGAGGGTGATTATGAAGTGGCTGGCGTGATTCCCCTGGGCGCCGCCTATGTGATGGTGAATGACCGCGCCATCAATTCCGTGGAAAAAGCAGCCGGCAAGAAAGTGGCCGTGCTGGACTGGGACAAGTCCCAGGCCAAGCTGGTGCAGCAGATGGGGGCGCAGCCGGTGGCTTCCGATATCAGCAACTTCTTCGGCAAGTTCAATAACGGCCAGGTCGACATCATTGCCGCACCGGCCATCGCCTACAAACCGCTGGAGCTCTACAAGGGCATAGGCACCAAGGGTGCTGTTTACCGCTTCCCGGTGGTGAACGTGACCGGCTCCTTCCTGATCCGTCGCAGCAAGATGCCCAAGGATGTGGATGTGGGCAAAGTGGCGCGCCAGTACATCGCTTCCAAAATCGAAATGGCTTTTGATGCCATCAAGGTGGCCGAGAAAGACATTCCTGCCAACCAGTGGATGGATCTCTCGCCTTCGGACAAGGACCGCTACACCAAGATGATGCGCGAGGCCCGCCTCATGCTCACCGCTGATGGCACCTACGATCCGCGCATGATGAAAATCCTCAAGCGCATCCGCTGCACCCGTGATCCCTCCAACTACGAGTGCGCGCTGAAAGACGAGTAAGTCGCAGCAGCGTTCTCGCAGAAATAAAAAGCCCCGCGATGCGGGGCTTTTTATTGGCTGGTGTCAGCAGGAAAGCATCAGCCGCCCAGCAGGCTCTTCTTCTTGGTCTTGCGGATTTCCTTTTCGCTCTGGAATTCCACGAGGCCGCTCTCCAGATTGGTGAGCTTCATGGTGAATTTGTAGTACACGTCCTTGGTGGAGCCGGCGGTCTTCTGGATGGAGGAGAAGTTGCCGTAGAGCATGAACTGCGCGCCCACCTGACGGCCCATCTGCACCGACTTGGTTTCGTCCACCATGCCGCTGTTCTTCTGGTAGTCCAGCTGCTTGGCCACGCTGTCGACCTTGGTCATGTCCACGAAGCGGAAGCGGCCGGAATTGAGCAGCTTGGTGGAGATGGTGTCGGTGACGGACTCGGTGTCGATATGCTCAAGCGTCTTGTTCTTGATGGTGTCGACAAAAAGAATGGGGCGTTTGCCATTGGGGGAGATTTCCGCCATGGCCGGGGAGGCCAGCAGATCGTCCACCATTTTTTCCGCAATCATCTGCAGGTCGGTGGAACCGAAATCGGTGTTCACGGTTTCAACAGCAGTTGCATCGCCGTACTGCACGCTGGAGCAGCCATTGATGCCGAGGGTCAGGGCTGCTGCCAGTGGCAGCATGATGAGGGCGCGTTTCATTATTTCGTCACTCCTTGGGGTTCGCGTACTTGCAGCTGGAATTTCTTGGCGCGGTCATTGGGGCCGGTGCCGTTGACGGTCATTTCATCTTTGCCCTGCAGGCTGGCAGGCTTCCAGGGGCGGTCGTTATCGTCTATGGGCATGTCGTTGGCATCAAACCAGACGAATTTGTATTCGAACTTGGTGGTGGTGCCGGCATCGTTGAACAGGATGGCCTTGGCCTGGGGCAGGCCGCCCTCGGTGTTTTCCACGGCTGAGCGCTTCACCTCGATGACGCCTTTGAGATCGCCGCCACGGTAGTTGATGAGCTTGGGCGAGGAGCTGCAGGCGCTGAGCAGCAGGGCGCTGCCGAGCAGGGTGGCGGTAATGGTGGTAGTGAACAGGCGTTTCATGGCCATCTCCTTGTTTTCTGAAACAGTTGTCTGAAGCAGTTTTCCGACAGTTGTCCGGCAACGCGATGCGCTGCTGTTTGAAAAGTGTTCGCGGTGCTCACAGAGGATAGATGCGACTGTAGGTTTTTCCCGGCAGTACGGCCAGATGTACCAGCGTCGGTCGTCCGGTCCGCACAGTCACGGTGACGGGGGCGAGGCCCGGCAGCGAGAGTGTGTGGTCGCCGGCGGCTAGGGGCAGGCGCACCACTTGGCCGCTGCCCGGCAGGGTGAGCCAGGAGCGCAGGTCGGGCTGGTCGGTGACCAGACTGTATAGCGTGGTGGCGAGACCGAGCAGGCCGGTGCTGTCGTTGTTTTGTGCCTGGCGCTGCATTTCCTGTTTGGTGAGCAGGCGCAGGAAGGCGCGGGCCAGCATGCCGGGTACTTCGTCTTTCAGGGTGCGTACGGCCAGGGCGCGTGTATCGACCAGCAGGGCAGACTCCAGGGCGGCGCCGTCGACATGCACGACTACCGGTGTGGGGGCGATGGCATCGGCATAAATCGGAAAGCTCACGGTGTTCAGGGTCTTGGACGTCCAGATGGGAATGCCTATGCCCTGCTTGGCGGGCACATAACCTTCCTCGACGTAAATGACCAGCTCACCTTCGCCGGTCTTGGGGCCCACCTGTACATTGCCTATTTGCTGCGCCAGTTTCTTTACATCATCCAGGCCGACAGACATGCCTGTGCGCACCACGTCCTTTTGCAGGTAAGGATTATCCGGTACCAGTTCCAGCGCCTTGCGATAGTCGATAAAGGCATCGTTGGTACTGCCCGTGGCTTCATAGATGAGGCCGGAAAGATAAAACGTCGCGGCATTCTGGAAACCGGTTTTCACACGGCCGGCAGCCAGATCCATGGGGCTGAAGTAATTGCTGTACTGGTTTTCATCCAGGCCCTTTTTCTCGGCATCGGCGCGGGCGCTGTCCACCTTGCCGTCTTTCTTCGCCAGCGCATCCACCTGCACCTGATTGGCACGACGCACTTCCACCAGTGCGCCGGTGGCATCGCCCTTGGCGAGATAATTCAGGGCCTGATACTGGTGCACGAAGACGCGCTCATAGGTGCGGCCTTCATAAGGGCGGGCATTGTCATTGGTGAGCAGGCTGGCGCCGGAGGCCGCATAGGACGAAGCAGAAATGACGGCTTTGTCGTCCTGGGCCTGGAAGCGCGCGATGGCGCCATCGAAGGTGGTGCGGCTGTCATCGGTCTTGTCGCCCAGCTGTTCGACGCGACCCTTCTCCAGCATATACAGCGTGCCATCGGCCGAGGTGGTTTTGCTGCCGATTTTCAGCACGGCCGCATCAGGATTGCCGGCATCCAGTGCGGCCTGATAGGCCTTGGCTTGTGATGGATAGGGAGAGAGCACGGAAGAAGCTGCGCAGCCACCCAGAATGAAGGGCAGCGTGAGCAGGAAGGCCGGACGCAATAGTGAGCGGGACATGCAAATCTACTTTTAATATGAAGGCAGTGGCATGGAAACGGAAAGGCGGCCCCGCTTTCGGTTCAGGGCCGCCTGTGCGGATTTACCAGCGCGGGCCCGGCGGCAGTTCAGCCGGTGCGGCTTTTTCCGGCGGCAGCTTCTTCACCAGCATGCCTTCTTTGGCGGAGGCATCGTCCTGCAATTCTGCTTTGGTGAAGCGGGCTTCCACCGAGATCACCTTGGCCTTGGCCACTTCGTTTTCGGTATTGCCCAGCACCTCGCCGGTATCCTGATCGGTAACGGCTTCACCCTGGCTGTAGACGGAGAGCAGATCGCCTACCTTGAGATTGCCGTCGGCGCCGCGATTGAGGTACAGCGTTTTGCCATCAACTTTGGAAACCTTTACCGGATACACGGCATTGGTGATGCGGCTGACCATTTCCTGGGAGGCTTGCGAAATCAGGTCCTTGCCCACGTTCTGGTTTTTCTTGTTGGGATTCACGCGCAGCTTGGCTTCGCTCTGGAATTTCTCGGCGGCCACGATCTTGCCGGTGCGGGCATCGATGATGCGCAGATAGAGATCGATTTCCGCTTCCTGCTGGATATAGGTCTGGGTGCTGTAGGGGATGGTCTTTTCTTCGCTTTCCACATCGAAGTCATCAATGCGGCCCAGCACGAAATAATCGGCACCCAGGAGCTTGGCGATTTTCGGGGCTTCGTCCGGCGAGGCGTAATCACTTTCCTGGAACTGCTTTTCCTTCACCAGATCATCCACGCGTGAACGCTCCAGCACATCGAATTTGCGGGTGGCCACGAGCTGGTGCACGAGTTCATTGGTGAGCAGGGTGGACTGGTCTTCGACGATGCCCGAGACCACATTGCGGCCGTCCGTGACGACAACGCGCTTGTCCATGCTGAAGGGCAGTACGGCAACGGTGGGACGTGCAGCCAAAGCCAGCGAACTGGCCAGAAAAAGGCCGCCTGTGAGCAGAAGGGTGGTGATACGCATGGCTTCTCCTTAAGTCCTTGGATGCCGGGGTGGGCATCGGGGTCAGGTACAGACCCGCCGGGAAACTGAGTCTAGAAGGGCGCGGCGCGCAAAGAAAGCCGCACAAACCGCAATCCGGGCGACCGGGACTTGTCGGCGTCGGATGGCCTGTGCATTCTTGCCGCCACATCAGGATGACCGGACGGGAAAACATGTCGGCAAGGAAGTGGGGGGCGGCAGCAGCGGTAATGGCTGTGGTACTGGCGGCGACAGCTGCCTGGTGGTGGCAGCACAAGCCGGCACCGGCAGTGGCAGCCGTTCCTGCAGGGGATGCTTTGCTGGCGCCCTTGCATGAGGTGCTGGCGGATTACCGCCGCATCATCGTCCTGCTGGCCGACGAAAAATCCCTGAGCGGGAGCGAGCGTGCCCGCGCCATTACCGTGGGCCAGGTTATCTTTCATGAAAAGCTGGCACATGAAGCTGCTGCTTCTTCAGCCCTGGCCAAAGTGGTGGCAGAAAACAATGCGGACCGTTTTGCCCGTCTGGAAGGTGTGCTGGATTACATAGAGTCTGACCGCAGTCTGTACGATGCCGACCGCCTCGCCTTCCGCGAAGTGCTGCTGGCCTTGCAGACAGAAGTTGCACGCGACGGCAGCCTGCCTGCCATCAAGCTGCATAAACGCATAGGCGACGATCTGGATGCCTTGGCAGAGATCGAGCGTCAGTACGATCGCGAAATCAGCCAGATATTCAGTCATTTTGAACAGCGCGCCATCGTGCTCAAGCGCGAGAAGTGGCAGGACTATGTGGCGCATCTGGAGAAGCTCTACCAGCGCGAGGCCGTGCTCAAGGACTATGGCTATATCCAGCCTTATGATGTGGCGCAGTTGCCCAAGGATGATGCGCAGCAAGAAGTCTTCGGCCAGCAATTGCCGGCCAAGACCGTGGCGTTGACGTTTGATGACGGCCCGCATGCAAAATTCACCGATGAAATTGTCGCCATCCTCAAGCAATACGGTGTGCCCGCCACCTTCTTCGAAGTGGGCCGCAATATCGGCAGTGTGGATGCGGCCGGCAAGGTGAAGCTGGGCGGCAATGCGCGTGTCAGCCAGCGCCTTATCGACGAGGGTTATGCCGTGGGTAATCACAGCTATACCCATGCCCAGCTTTCCAAGGAAAGTGGTGAGGCACTGCAGGCGGAAATCCTCAATACCGATGTGCTGCTCAAGAGTGTGGATGCACGGCGCTCACCCTTGTTCCGTTTTCCCTACGGCGCGCGCAATGCTGAAGGCCTGCAGATGCTGGAGACGGCCAAGCTGCGTTCCATCATGTGGAATGTGGATTCCCTGGACTGGGCAGATCCCGTGCCCAGCTCGATTGCGGATCGCGTACTGCGTGAAGTGAATCGCCAGGATCACGGCATCATTCTTTTTCACGATATTCATGAGCGTACAGTGAAGGCGCTGCCGCTGATTCTGGATCGTCTGGTGGCGGATGGTTACCGCTTTGCCGGCTGGGACGGCAATGAATACAGCGTGCAGGGAGGCACTGCTGAAGCCGCGAAACAGACTGTGACCACCGGTTATGCCGGCTCCTGGGCCATCGTCATCGGCATCAACGATTATGCGAAATGGCCCAAGCTGCAGTATGCCGTCAATGATGCGCAGGCCATGCAGAAAACGCTGGTGGATGATTTCGGCTTTGCCCCGGATCACGTCATCCTGCTCAAGGATGGCGAGGCAACACGCAATCGTATTCTGGCCGCTTTCCACGATCAGCTCGCGCATGACGGCTTGCAGAAAAATGATCGTGTCTTTGTGTTTTTTGCCGGCCATGGCGCAACACGCAAGCTGAGTTCAGGCCGTGATATCGGCTACATCATTCCGGCCGATGCTGATCCGGCACAAACGGCCACGGATGCCATTCCCATGACGGAAATCCAGAACATTGCCGAAAGCATTGCCGCCAAGCATGTGTTTTTCGTGATGGATGCCTGTTATAGCGGGCTTGGGCTGACGCGCGGTGCCAGTGGCAATTTCCTGCGTGAAAATGCCAAACGTACTGGCCGGCAGATGCTTACCGCCGGTGGCGCCGACCAGATGGTGGCTGATGGCGGCCCGGATGGACATTCCGTATTTACCTGGACGCTGCTGCAGGGCCTCAAGGGTAAAGGTGATCTCAATGGAGATGGCCTGATCACGGCAACCGAACTTGCGGCTTATGTGGCGCCCGCTGTTTCCGGCGTTTCGCAGCAGACGCCGGCTTTCGGCAGCCTGCCGGGCTCCGAGGGCGGTGATTTTGTTTTCGAGCTGGCACCGGAAACGGAATTCATCAGCTCGGGCACCGAGCAGTTGAGTGGTGATGCGATTGCGCTGAATGGAAAACTGGATGCTGCTGCACCGACGGTGACAACAACTGCGCCCGGCAAGACGGCGGTAGAGGCGGTAAAAGTGCCGGACCTGCAAGGCAAGCTGCAAACCCTGAAGACCGTGCCCATCATCAACCAGTCGGCACGCCAGCTGGCACAGCGTGCCAATGATCGTGGCCTGCAGCTTTTCAAGGAAAAGAATTATGCCGAGGCTGAGCAGCAATTCACTGAGGCGCTGAAACTGCGCCCGGATTTTGCCTTGGCCGCCAATAATCTCGGCTTTGTCTATTATCGCCAGCAGAAATACGCCGAGGCCGCGCGCTGGTTTGAAAACACCATCAAGAGTGATCCCTCGCGTGCCGTGGCCTATCTCAATCTGGGTGATGCCTATGCCCGTGGCGGTGATGCCAAGCGTGCAGCACAGGCGTATCGTACCTATCTGGAGCTGCTGCCCAACGGGCCTGCGGCGAGCTATGTGAAACAGCAGCTGCAACAGGGATAAGCGCCGGCGCTGCCGGCAACAGGATGTGTCATGCAGCAGCAAAACAGATCTGCTGAATTGTCTGCACTGCAGATTGCCGTACTGACGGCTCCTGTGGTGCTGGCTGCCTTCATCAATGGCTGGTATCTGCCGGCGCTGGCGGAACTGGGTCTGCACTGGTTCTGGGCCGTGGACATGCTGCAGTGGATTTTCTTGCCGCTGGGGCTGGTGGTCCTGCTGGCGCGTCGCGGTGTGGCGCCAGCGCTATACGGTTTTGCGCGGCCACAGGATGACTGGCCCTGGTTGATCCTCAGTACGGCCTTGGTGGCCCTGACGCTGGCGGCGGTGTATTTCGGGGTGAAGCCCTGGGCGCTGAAAGTTTTTGGTCCGGCTCCCGCCGGCTTCCAGTTTGAAAACGTGGAGCTCACCGGTCTCGCCGGACGTGTGCTCTGGCTGTATGCGAGTTTCACTGCCGGCTTTGTGGAAAGCATTTTCTATATCGGCCTGCCCTGGCTGGCGTGCCAGCGCTGGACGTCTGCCTCGCGCTGGCTGACGCCGCCGGTATTTTCATTGCTGTCATCCGTGGTATTTGCGAGCGTGCACTGGGAGCAGGGCTGGTCAGGCATGGTGGCGGCTTTTGCTTTCGGGCTGGCGGCCTGCCTCTGGCTTTTCCGCCTGCGCAGTCTCTGGCCGATTGCCGTGGCGCACACCCTTATCGACCTTTATTCCTTTTACTGACAGGACCCCGTCATGACCGATATCCGGCAGGACCTTACGCGCACCGTACTGGCGGTGCTTTCCGTGTTGTTGCTGATTGCGGGCGCGCTCTGGGTGATGACGCCATTTCTGGGCGCCCTGATCTGGGCCACGATGATAGTCGTGGCGACCTGGCCTTTGCTGCTCTCTGCACAGCAGCGATTTGGTGGGCGGCGCAGTCTGGCGGTGCTGGCCATGGTGGCGGTATTGCTGATGCTGCTCTTCGTGCCGCTGACGATTACGGTGGTGACCACGGTCCAGCATCTCGATGATCTGCAGGCGGTCTGGCCCAAGATTGCCGCTTGGCAGCCACCCGCGCCGCCCCAGTGGCTGTCGCGTCTGCCGGCAGGAGAGCAACTGGCCGAGGCCTGGCAGAAGGCTTCGGTGGCCGGCTCGGCGGCGCTGGTGAATGTCATCAAGCCCTATGCTGGTGAAGGCCTGAAATGGCTGGCGGCGCAGGCGGGCAGCCTTGGCATGTTCATTGTGCAGTTCCTGCTGACCGTCGTGCTTTCTGCGATTCTCTACAGCCAGGGCGAAGAAGCGGCGCGCCGTGTGCGCGGCTTCTGCCGTCGTCTTGCCGGCGATGCTGGTGATCGTGTGGTGATTCTGGCGGGTCAGGCCATACGCAGTGTGGCGCTGGGCATTGTGGTGACTGCGCTGGTGCAGTCGGGATTGGGCATGATCGGCCTCTGGGCGGCGGGTGTGCCTTATGCCGCCATACTCGGCGCCGTCATGTTCATGCTCTGCCTGATACAGCTCGGCCCCATACTCATCATGTTGCCGGCCACGATCTGGCTGTTCTGGAGTGGTGATACTGCCTGGGGGATTGCGCTGGGTATCTGGACGCTGATCGTGGGCTCGCTGGACAGCGTGCTGCGTCCCTGGCTCATACGCAAAGGTGCCGACCTGCCCCTGCTGCTGATTTTTGCCGGTGTCATCGGTGGTCTTTTTGCCTTCGGCCTTATCGGACTTTTTGTCGGTCCTGTGCTGCTGGCGGTGACCTATACCTTGCTCGATGCCTGGATAGGCGATGCCTATCCACCCGCCGTGCCGGAAAAAACCACACTGCCGGAAGAGAGTTGAGCAGGCGTCGAGAGCGGGCCTGCGACCGGCCGCACACTTTCCGTAAATCCCTGCATGGCTGCCGATGGCCGGCGTTGCTAATCTTTCCTTCCGGTATCCCGGTGACATTGGCACTGCGGTTCCGGAAGGCGTCTGTCCTGTCTGTCTTGTGCAACTGGACGGCCATTCCCAAGGAAAAATAAAAAGGCCTGCGTAGACAGGCAAAGTAGAGCAGGGGGGATTTCGCATGTTTGTGCCAGCATCCCGTTTTCTCGCGCGTGTCTTGTGTCTGGCATTGCTATGCCTGCCGCTTGTGCCGGCTCATGCCTTCGGGCCGCAAACCCATCTCTGGCTGGCGCAGCGTGCGCAGCAGGACATCAATCGTGATTGTCGTCTGGCCATTGCTGGCCGGCGTTATGCTGTAAGCGATGAAGCCTGTCTGGCCATACGCAAATATCCTGCTTATTTTCTCGCTGGCGCCCAGGGCACAGAAAATTATCCTGATCCGGTAACAGCACGCCTCACCTTGCGTCAGGGTGTGCCCGGTGGTTGGCAGTCGGGGGCATGGCTGCAGCAACTGGTGCAGAAGGCTGACACTCCGGCAGCACTGGCTTTTGCCCTGGGTCAGGTATTTCAGGCTGGGCAGGAAGTGTTTGCCAATTCCTATGTGAATGCCTTTGCAGGCGCGCCATTCTCTTTGCAGGCCGATGATGCCGTGCTGGCTCGTCATGTTGTCATCGAGCGTTATCTCGATACGCATCTGCCGCCCTTGCAGGCACAGACACCATCACCCCAAATTCCTCTCGCCTGGCTGCGTACAGTGACACTGTCTGATGCCGATGTGCTGGCGCAATACCGTCTGCAGGCAGCAACAGCACATCTTGCTGCCATGCATGATGTAGCTGCGGCCCTGCTGCAGTCACAGCAGGGTCTGGATTCTGTGCACGTCATGGCCACGGACATGCTGGCCTATTTCAGTTCGATTCCGTTGAGTGCCGATGCCTTGCGCGAAGAGTTCGGTGGCAGCAGTGCAGTGGCACGCCAGGCTGCAGCCGAAAAACAGGCGGCAATCAATGAATCACGCTGGCTGAATGCCAAGGCCACGCTGTCGCGACAGGCTGATACGGCGCTGCGTGCAGAAGAGGAGGTGCGTGTACTGCAGGCTGAGCACGAGGCGATGGAGGCCAGACTCAGGCAGCAGGAAAAGCAATTGGCCGCTACGCCTGCGCAACGCCGGACCGAAAGCTGCCGCAATGTGCGCAAATGGATCAATGCCAGCAAATGGACCACCAACCGCGTATGCGAAACGACAGCCCAGGCCAATCCTGCTCATGGCAAAGCAAAAGCAGCGCGTGATGCCTTGCGCAAGGATATGGAGGCGCTGAACACACGCCTGCAATCCGTCACTGTGCTCAAGGTAGTGGCCGATGCCGAACGCGACAATGCGCAGCAGCTTCTGCAGCAGGCAAACGAGCAGCGCCAGCAAAGGGCATTGGACATGGCGGCTGACAGTGATTCCCTGTCTGTATTGCTGGCACGTCGGGATGACACTTTGCGGGCCTTGCGCACAGCGGTCGGCGCACTGGATGAACTGGCCGTGCTCAGTCGGCAATGGCAGCAGGATATCGTGGCGGCGGATGATGATTTTCTGCAGTTGGCGCTGCAAGGCAGCATGCACAGCATCAGATCAGAAGAGCGCATGGCGGCTTACCGGAAATGGCTGGCCTGCAGTGGCCGCGTTTTCCTGGAGCATGCGTCTGGCGAGTCGGTCGATTGCCTCAGCGATGTGCCGCAGCTGCAGCAGCAAGTCGTTCTGGCGCGGCTGGAGGCTGCGCTGAAGGCGCCGGCCCTGCAGCCACTCAATGATTTCTATCTGGGGGTGCGCCAGCGCGATCTTGCTGGCTTGCAACGTCAGGTGCGGGACAGTGCCCTTGCCCTCAATGCTTTTGTAGCGCCAGCATCGGCACTGCACAGGCTGGCGCGTCTGGACGATGTGACAGCGACGCGTGAGCAGCTGCAGTCCTTGCTGTCTGCGCCGGGGCAGGCGCCTTTGCTGACGGTGCGCAACGGCGCCGATCTCATTGATGCCGATGCCGGCATAGACAATGCGCAGCCTCTCGATGCCGAGGCTTTCAACGCCTTGCAATACGCCGACCGTTTTGCACGCATGGCGCTTTTGCCGGGGCGTGAACTGAATCGCCTCGCCGGCCGCATGGCGGGTATGCGCTTTGCGCGCTGGACCCTGCACCCGGAAGACAGTCCGCGCTATTCGCTGTTGTTCCAGTCCTTGCGCAGCATGGAAGGTAATCAGCAGTGGCAGCCCTATGGTCTGCCCTATGCCCGTCTCTCCGGTGCGGCCCAGCCGGAAGATGCCGGCCAGCGGCATTTCGGTTACGGCCCTGCCGATGGTGAAAATGCCGGTCTCGCCATCTTCATCAATGCCGAAGCGCGCCAGCAGGTTTTCCGCCAGCTTTTCCCGCGTCCGCTGTCCTTGCTGGAAACACATCCGCGTCTGCAGGCGCCGAATTATCCCTTTCCCAGCTGCGCGGAAAATCCCTTCCCCGTTACCTTCACGCGTGCTGGCAAAGCAGCGCCAGCGGACAACAGCTGCTCTCCTCGGGAGCTGGTACAGCACTGAACGTCTTGTCTTGGTGCGGCACAGTAAAAAAGAGCCGGCTTCTGCCGGCTTTTTTCATTTTGTAAAAATCATGTAAATGCCGACTTGAATGATTCGGCCATAAACATTGTCGTCCGTGGTCACTTCGATTTCATTTTGCCAATGCAGTCATGAATTTTTGGTGATTCATGAAGCCAACTATTGTTGGCGGCACAGGCCTTGCCCCATATTTCGTGGCCGTCCGGTCATGCTTGGCCGGATGCAATCCGATATCCGCATTTTTGACATGGAGAATGTCTCATGAATACCGGAAACAGTGTCGACATCGCTCTTCCTCCCAGTGCTGCAATCCCGGATCCCAAGGGCGATCATTTGCAACGAGCCCAATACATCCGTCGTGAAGTTACCCGCAAGGGTGATGAACTGCGTGCGCGTTATCCCTTCCTGCGTCGTGAACATGAAAACAAGCTGGCCGTACTCGTCATGGTGATAGGCGTGGCCGGCATGATGGCGACAGGCTGGCTCTATGTGGCTGGTTTGATTTCTGCGTGGCTGGCCATTCCGCTTGCAGCCATTTTTGCGTCACTCACGCATGAGCTGGAACATGATCTCATCCACTGGATGTATTTCCGCAAAACCCCGTGGGCACATCACCTGATGCTGGCGGTGGGTCTGGCGGCGCGACCAACAACTGTACGCCCCTGGGTGCGGCGTCAGGCACATCTCAATCACCACCAGAATTCCGGTACGGAAGAAGATATTGAAGAGCGCGCCATTACCAATGGCCAGCAATGGGGTGTGTTGCGTCTGCTGATGCTTATCGATCTGCCCTTCACCATTCTGATGCATACGCTGGCGCAAAAAGGCTGGCGTATGAAGCTCTGGTATGTGGGCTATGTCGGTGGCGCCATGTTTCCGCAGGGCATCATTGCCTGGTCGTTGTGGTACGCCTGCCTGGGTTTCCACTTCGCCAATTTCGCCTTTGCCCCGGAATGGTCGGCTGCAACGCTGAGCGCCATGCATTATGTGGATATCGCCGTGGTGGTCTGGGTGGCACCGAATATCCTGCGCACCTTCAGCCTGAACTTCCTCAGCAGCAATATGCATTACTACGGGGATATCCAGCGCGGTAATGTCATACAGGAAACCCAGGTGCTGAATGCCTGGTGGCTGTTCCCGCTGCAGCTGTTCAGCTTCAATGTGGGGGCCACGCATGGCATACATCACTTCGTGGTGCGCGAGCCCTTCTGGATACGCCAGCTCACCATGCGCCGGGCGCATGAGGTAATGAAGGAGTGTGGTGTGCGCTTCAACGACTTCGGTTCTTTCCGCCGTGCCAATCGCTGGGCCGAACCCAGGAAGGCTGAAAGCTCAACGGATGCTTCGGCAGCACTGGCCTGAGCTTTATTGGCGCTTTGTTTTGAGTAATGAAAAAGCCGGCTGTTGCCGGCTTTTTCATGTCTGTGATTTCAGCGTGCTTTGCGGAAGGTGAGATTGATGCGCTGCTTCTGTGTCAGCGGATGCCAAGCCTCCTGCAAGGGCGCGATACCGTGAAAGAAAAAGCGGGATGGGCCACCCCAGACGGCGACATCGCCATGCTCCAGTCGGTGCCGTTTCGTGGGGTTATTTCGTTGCAGGCCACCCCACAGAAAGGTGGCTGGCACCCCCAGTGAAACAGAAACAATCGGCGCATCGGCATCATGCTCGTTGCGATCCTGATGCAGAGTGAGGCGGGTGTCGGGCAGATAGCGATTGATCAGACAGGCGTCCGGTTTGAAGTTGGCGTAACCGGCGACATCAGCTGCACGTGCGGCCAGCTCAAGAAAAATGGCGGGCATTGCCGGCCAGTGCTGCCCGCTGTCGGGGTCATGATGACTATAGCGATACCCCTGTTCATCACTGACCCAGCCCAGTGCACCACAATTCGTCATCGCCACCGACATCACATGTCCGCCAGGTGTCACGAGATGGCGAAACGGCGCTTGTGCGGTGATGCTGCTGACGGCCTGCAGCAAGACTTCAGCTTCTGCTCGGGCAAAGCCACGCAAAAGCATGGCACCGGGGCCCAGGGCTTCGGTGCCGCTGCTTGCATTGCTGAACAGATCAAGATTGGATGGGGGCATGGCGATGATGATGCGCAGCTTTTTCCGGTATCCGCCACCCGCTTCCTGTGACGGGGCTTTCTGTAATGGATTAACAGCAATAAAAAAGCCGGCATCAGCCGGCTTTTTTATCTGGAGCAGAGGCTCAGAACAGCACGCGCGAACGTATGGTGCCATCCACCTGCTGCAGCTTTTCCAGCGCCACGGCGGAGTACTCGGCATCCACATCCATCACCAGATAACCGATGGCTTCATTGGTCATCAGGCTCTGCGAGGAGATGTTGATATTGTTGTCGGCAAACACGCGGTTGATATTGGCCAGCACGCCCGGCACGTTCTTGTGGATGTGCAGCAGGCGGTGCTTGCCGGCCTGCAGGGGTACGGCCACTTCCGGGAAGTTCACGGCAGAGAGCGTGGTGCCACCGTCGGAATAGCGGGCGAATTTCTCGGCCACTTCCAGACCGATATTGGCCTGGGCTTCCAGGGTGGAGCCGCCGATATGTGGCGTCAGGATGACATTCTCGAGACCGCGCAGCGGCGATTCGAAAATCTCGTCATTGGCTTTGGGCTCTTTCGGGAACACGTCGATGGCAGCGCCACCGATATGTTTGCTCTTGATGGCTTCGGCCAGTGCATCGATGTCCACGCAGGTACCGCGGGCGGCATTGATGAAGATGGCGCCCTTCTTCATCTTGGCGAACTGTTCTGCCTTCATCATGTTCTTGGTGGAGGGCAGCTCGGGCACATGCAGGGAGACCACATCGGCGGTGCCGAGGAGTTCATCCATGGTTCCCACTTGACGCGCATTGCCCAGTGGCAGCTTGGTGACGGCGTCGTAATAGATCACGGTCATGCCCAGCGATTCGGCAATCACGGACAGCTGCGAGCCGATGCTGCCGTAGCCGACAATGCCCAGCGTCTTGCCACGGGTTTCCCAGGAGCCTTCAGCCGATTTGCTCCAGCCACCGCGGTGCACGAGGAAGTTCTTTTCGGGAATGCCGCGCAGCAAAAGGATGCTCTGGCCCAGCACGAGCTCGGCGACAGAACGGGTATTGGAGTAGGGCGCATTGAAGACGGGAATGCCCTTCTCCATGGCGGCCTTGAGCTTGACCTGGTTGGTGCCTATGCAGAAGCAGCCGATGGAGATCAGCTTGTTGGCGGCATCCAGCACTTTCTCGGTGACCTGGGTGCGCGAGCGTATGCCGAGGAAGTGCACATCCTTGATCTTCTCGATCAGGGCGTCTTCATCCAGCGCGCCGCGCAGGTATTCGATATTGGTGTAGCCATTCGCGCTCAGCACATCGAGGGCGTTCTTGTGCACGCCTTCCAGCAGCAGGAAGCGGATCTTGGACTTGTCGAGAGAGAACTGGCTCATGAGCTACCCCGGATGGTCAAAGGGCGGGCCGGATGCCCGGCCGGCCTGAAAAACAAGGCGCGTATGCTACCATGCCAGCCCTTGCCGGCCAGCGCCCGGAAGACTCCTTTTTGACCCGGGAGTCTGCGTCCTGGCGGCCTGATCCGTATGACCCGAACTGCCCCGGAGCTGCTGTCCCCATGTCCTCGCTCACGCCTGAAGTGCTGGCCCGCCTGATCGCCATCGTTGGTGAAAACCGCATCAAGACCGATGCTGACAGCCTGAAAACCTGGGGTCTGGACTGGACCAAGATTTACAGCCCGGCGCCTTCCGCCATCGTCTTTCCCTCCAGCATCGAGCAGGTGCAGGCCATCGTCCTGCTGGCCAATGAAGCCAAGCTGGCGCTGGTGCCTTCGGGTGGCCGTACCGGGCTATCGGCTGGCGCTGTCGCTGCCAGTGGCGAAGTCGTGGTCAGCTTTGACTATATGAACAAGATTCTGGAGTTCGTGCCGGAAGACCGCATGGTGCGCATACAGGCAGGCGTGGTCACCGAGCAGCTGCAGAATTTTGCGGAAGAAAAAGAGCTGTATTACCCGGTGGATTTTGCCAGTGCAGGCTCTTCGCAGATCGGCGGCAATATCGGCACCAATGCCGGCGGCATCAAGGTCATCAAATACGGCATGACGCGCAACTGGGTGCTGGGCCTGAAAGTGGTCACCGGCAAGGGCGACATCCTCGAGCTCAACAAGGACATGATCAAGAACGCCACCGGCTATGACTTCCGCCATCTTTTCATTGGGGCGGAAGGCACACTGGGCTTTGTAGTGGAAGCCACCATGAAGCTCGAGCGCAAGCCGCGTGATCTGCGCGTGCTGGTCATGGGTACGCCGGACTTCGATTCCGTCATGCATGTACTGGCGACTTTCCAGAAAAAGCTTGATCTCACCGCTTTCGAATTCTTCTCCGAACTCTCCACGCAGATCGTCACCGAACATCAGGGCATTCCACGTCCTTTTGAAACGGCCACGCCGTTTTATGCCCTGCTGGAATTCGAGGCCCTGTCCGAAGCCATGGCCGATGAAGCCATGGGTCTGTTCGAGCATTGCGTGGAGCAGGGCTGGGTGGTGGATGGCGTGATGAGCCAGAACGAGACGCAGGCGAAAAACCTCTGGCGTCTGCGTGAAGACATTTCCGAAACCATTGCGCGCTACACACCCTACAAGAACGATATTTCCGTCATCATCCAGCGTGTGCCGGCCTTTATTGCCGACATCGATGCCATTGTGACAAGCCAGTATCCGGATTTCCGCGTGGTCTGGTTCGGCCATATCGGTGACGGCAATCTGCACCTCAATATCCTCAAGCCCGATGACATGGTGAAGGAAGACTTCTTCGCCAAGTGCAAGACCGTGAACACCCAGGTGTTCGAGACGGTGCAGAAATACAACGGCTCTGTCTCCGCCGAACATGGCGTGGGCATGACCAAAAAGCCCTATGTGCAGTACACGCGCTCGCCGGCCGAAATTGCCTATATGAAGGCGGTGAAGCAGGTCTTTGATCCGAATAATGTGATGAATCCTGGCAAGCTGATTGATCTTTGATTTGTGACAGGAGAACTGGAATGCCGCATGGCCTGGTCTACTTCCCGCTGACTGCACTGATCGTGACGGTGGTTCTGATCATCGTCGTCCGCAAGAAACCCGAACAATAAGAGGCAGAAAAATGGCCCGTAAAGTCGAATTCTTTTTTGATGTGGTGAGCCCCTACAGCTATATCGCTGCTGTGCAGGTGGCGCGTTCGCCCTTGCTGAAGGATGCTGAGTGGCGCCCCTTCTTCCTGGGCGGAGTGTTCAAGGCCACAGGCAATCAGCCGCCGATTTCCGTGCCGGCCAAGGGTCAGTACATGGCCAAAGACCTGAAGCGTCTTTTTGCCTATTACGATACGCCCTATACCTTTCCTGCAGCCTTCCCGGCCAATTCACTGACGGCCATGCGTGTGCTTTCCGGTATTCCGGCTAACGAAGTACAGGCACTGGCGCTCAAGCTGTTTGATGCCTATTGGGGCCAAGGCCGGAATATTGGCGATGCAGCCGTACTGGCTGAATTGCTGACGCCTGAACAGCTGGTGCTGGCAGCCGATGAGACCGTGAAAGAAAAGCTCAAGGCCAACACCGAAAGCGCTGTCAGCCGTGGGGCCTTTGGCGCACCCACGATCTTTGTGGATGACGAGCTGTATTTCGGTGAAGACCGTGTCTTTTTGGTTGAGCACGCTCTCAAGCAATCCTGATGCTTTTATTGAAATTTCGGTGCCGAGAATGAGTTACCACCATAAATTCCTTGATGGCAGCCCCTGCAATCTTCTTGTCGGCAAGGCGGTTTGCGTAGGTCGCAATTACGCGGCTCATGCTCGTGAGCTGGGGAATGCTGTGCCTGAGGCGCCCATACTCTTTCTCAAGCCGCGCACATCTTTTGTGGCTCTTGAGGCAGGCTTCGCCATTCCCGAAGGACGTGGCGAATGTCATCACGAAACGGAAATCACGGTACTGATTGGCTCGGTCCTGAAGAATGCTGACGAAGCCCAGTGTCTTGCTGCGATTGCCGGGGTCACTCTGGGGCTGGACCTGACCTTGCGCGATCAGCAGAACGAGCTCAAGAAAAAAGGCCTGCCTTGGGAAGTGGCCAAGGCCTTTGATGGTGCGGCGCCGCTGGGCGCTTTTATTGCACCACAGGCTTTTGCCGATTTCTCTGATGTGAAGTTCACGCTGAGTGTGAACGGCGCGCAGCGCCAAAGCGGCCACAGTGCAGACATGATTACGGGCGTGTTGCCCTTGCTGGCCTATATCAGCCGGATTTTCACGCTGGAGCCCGGTGATGTGGTGATGACGGG
>JAVHYE010000091.1 GCA_031119295.1 Pedobacter sp.
CTGCAGGACTTCCTGTTTTCGCCACAGCGCGCCCGCACGCCGGTAAAAGCCCTCTCTGGTGGCGAACGCAACCGCCTGCTGCTGGCCAAGTTGTTTACCCGCCCTGCCAATCTGCTGGTGATGGACGAACCCACCAATGATCTGGATGTGGAAACCCTGGAGCTGCTGGAAGAGCTGCTGGTGAGTTACAACGGCACCCTGCTGCTTATCAGCCACGACCGCGCCTTTCTCGACAATGTGGTCACCAGCACCTGGGCCTTTGAAGGTGAAGGCCGTGTCCGTGAATACGTGGGGGGCTATGAAGACTGGCTGCGTCAGCGCCGGCATGATCTGGTGGAAAATATCGGGCGGGAAAAAGCCGTCGCAGCAGCGAGCCCGGCAGCAGAAAGACCGACCACAGAGAAAGCAGCCAACCCTTCCCGCGAGAAGAAAAAACTCAGCTACAAAGAGCAGCGCGAACTGGAGGCCCTGCCGGCACAGATTGCGGCATTGGAGACCGAGCAGGCGACACTGCAACAGAAACTCAACGATCCGCAATTCTTTGTCACAGCCGCTCAGGAGGCGACAGCCGCCAGTGAACGGCTTGCCGCCATTGATGATGAAATGCTGGCTCTGCTGGAGCGTTGGGAAAATCTGGAAGGCTGAAATTCGCGGCCAATTTTTCTGAGCAACGCAGTCAAAACACTGCCAAAAGCGTGCTATCTGCGTGTCGATGAGTGAATGATTACGCAGCTTTTGTGCGGCTTTCGTACACGGTAACGCGAAAAGAAATCCCGCATCTATCTTGTTGACCAACAAGCACACACAACAACAAGGTCAACAAGAATGAAAACTGCCCGCTCCACTTGGCTCGCCCCCGTTTTTGCACTGGCCAGCGCCGGTATGACACTGCCAGCACTGGCCGCCGAAGAGCCTGATCCCTGGGACCCGAAGCCGCCTGTCGTCGAAGACGAGCTCTACCGCCATAAGTTCAGCCTGGGTTATCTCATGCTTCGGCCACAAAGCGTGGGTCATGGCCTGGATGTCAGCATCCCCACCGCCATTCTGCCTTCGGCAAAAAACTTCACAGCTGAGAATGTGGAAACGCGCGTGGGCGACTCCAATACCATAGGACTGTTTTATTCCTACGCGATTGACGAGCACTGGGGCATTGAAGTTTTCGGTGGCGTGCCGCCGGAGATCGAGCTTTACGGTAACGGCGTCATCAATGCCCCGGTCACCGTGCTCAACCTGCCTGCGCTGCCCATTATCGGCCAGCTGCCATTGCTGGGCGGTCAATTGCAGGCGGGTGGCCTGACCGAACTGCTGGATGCCGGTGACCCTGCCAACAATCCGATCGCAACCGGCAAAGCCTGGTCGCCCACCGTCATCACGACCTACACGCTTTTCGACAAGAATGCGCTGATACGCCCTTATATAGGCCTTGGCCTCACCTATGGCTTTCTCACCGATATCGAGATCAATCCCAATATCACCAAGGGCCTGAATGAAAAGGGGGCACTGATTGCCTTGCTCACTGGCAATCCCGATGCACAGAAGGTAACGGTGGAAGGTGAGGCCGAGCCGTTTTTCTCGGCGGTGGGCACACTGGGCGTGGATATCAATCTGACGGAGAAGTTGGGCCTCAAAGCCTCGGCCACTTATGTGCCGTCAAGCACCGAGGTGAAGCTGCTCATCAAGGACAGCAAGGGCAAACAGATTGGCGAGGCGACTACCGACATCCCCATAGACCCGCTCATCTTTTTCGTGGCGGTGTCTTATCGCTTCAATCTCTGAACTTCAATCCCTGAGGCAGACGGCTCAGCGGCGCTGTCCCGAAAACAGCGCCACACGTCCTACCAGGTGCAGCTTTATATTCTTGAGATGCTGCTCCAGCATCTGCTGCAGGGCGTCGGCAGAGTCCTCGCGATTGCTGAAAATGCCCTGGCGGTTGTAGACGCGCATGAGGATGCCGCCCAGAGCATTGTGCGTAATACCCTCACCCAGAATCGTCGCCCCGAAAAGGACACCACCGCGTTTGAGCTGGGCGGCAGCATGGGCAATGGCCGGGGATTTGTCGGCAAAATTGCCGGGCAGGCAGTGCAGCAGATAATTCATGCTCACTGAATCAAAGGGCGCCTCGGGCAGGACAAAAGACTCCAGCACATTGAGCTGGTGGGTGACCGGGTGCAGATGGCGTATGCGATGCGAAGCAGCGGCCAGGCTGGCCGGGTTGAGATCGGCCAGCACGATGAGGGGATTGGCAACCGGAAAGTGGCAGTGATCCAGCAGATAGCCGGTGCCCACGCCTATATCGAGATGGCGCGCCCCCACATGCTGGTGAAAATGCTGGAGCAGGGTTTCCGTCGGGCAGTGCCAGGCATAGCGGTTGGACAGGCCCAAAACCCAGAGATCGTAAGCCAGCAGGCTGGCACGGTTGTAATACGCGGCGCCAGCCGCTGCATCCGTGGTGCTTGTCATCACGCTCTCCCCTTGAGCCCTGGACGAAAGGCATGGCGCCAAAGCCGGGCACCTTATGGCCAGTCGCAATTTTTACGCGTCCTTTATGCCGCTGTCAGCCAACTGTTTGGCGTATTCAGCGGTGGTTTTTACGGACTGCTCCACAAAGACAAGCCAAAGCACCTGTCTCGCCGGTCCCGCAGCAGGTTTCAGTCCGGCAGGCAGGCGGGTATCATCGGCGGGTTGCGTGGACTGCCCTGCCCGAGAAGAAGAACAAGAAGGGCCCCGCATTTGTCCCGCCACTTTGATTTCCAGCCTCATTTGAGCCTGCACGAGGGAGATGTGACATGCGTCATCAGCTTACCGGTCTGATCCTTTCCGCCCTGCTTCTGGGTGGCTGCGCCTCCCGGGCTCCCGGCCCGCAGGACACCGGTCTTTACCACTCGCCGGCCCGCGCCTACTCCCTGGCCCTGGACAGCGCCGTCTTCCGCGGAGCCGTCACCCTCACCGAGCAGTGCGATGCCAAGGGCGGCACGCTCAATGTCTGGGACAGCTCCAACCGCTTCTTCCGCATCGACTACCTCAAGATCGGCCAGCACCCCATGGCGGATGCCCCCAGCTTTGCCAGCGAACGCACCATCGACGAACAGGTGCTGAGCAACTACCTGCGCGAAATCCTGGGCAAGGCCGAAAACGTGCGCAGCAGCGAATCCATGTTGCGCGAATTCGTGGACACCGGCCGCGGTGATGCCATGTTCGGCGTGGTCAGCCTGAACATGAAGGATGACAAGCTGCCGGAAGGTGTAACCGCCGCCAGCTACTACTACGGCCTGCTGGTCTTCACCAAGGGCGACTTCGTCTATGTGCTGCAGCATCGCGTAGACACCTACCAGCCCGACCGTCTCAAGCAGATCCTCTCCGGCCTGCGCCAGGACATGCTGGTGCCGGGCGTGCTGCGCGGCATACAAGTGGCCAACCCCGCCCAAGCCAGCGAGCAGATGAAGGCCGAAGGCAAGACCAGCCAGGATGCCATTGTCGCCAAGTGCGGCTGAGGCAAAACGATCATGGCCATCTGCCGTCCCCTGGAGCCCGAAGCCCGGGCCCTGCTGGAAGCCGAGGCCCGTACTGCCATGCGCCATTTGCAGGGCTGGTTCCTGGACGACATCGATAACAGCCTGCGCCTCTGCAAGATCTACAGCACCGACAACTTCCTGCAGGCCCTCGCCCTCGCCCAGCGCGTGGGCCGTCTGGCGCAAGCCGAAAACCACCATCCGGAAATCACCATCGCCTGGGGCCGCTGCACCGTGAGCTGGTGGACCACCCGCTTGGGCGGCATACACGACAATGATGTGCGTATGGCCGCCGCTACGGACGAATTGCTCTCACAGCCCTGAGCCCTTCCTGCAGTCCTGAACATCTCTGACCGTCCGGCTTCTGCAGCTTCACCCTCCGCCTGACTGCCGCTACACTGCCGCCCCTCTGACCATGAAGTCAGAGAGTCAAGCCTGTCGCGAGGAGTCATGATGTCCGCTTTCGAAAACCTGCCCGTGGTGCCCATGGCGCCCTCTCCCTGGAACCTCAAGGGCCAGGGCTACATCCTCGCCGTGCGCCTGCCGCGCGAAGTGCTGGACCATGAATCCTTCATCGACAAGGCCCTGGCTGCCACGCGTCGCGGCCCGCTGGCCTATGTGATGTTCGTGGATTACGAACGCTCCGATGCCGGCCCCTATCACGAGCTGCTCTATATACCGGGCTCGCTGCAGTTCAACAGTGGACGTCATCTCTCCATCAGCAAGATTTATGTCTCCACCTGGAATTCCGTGGTGAACGGCCACGAGAACTGGGGCATCCCGAAAGAGCGTTGTGATTTCACCGTGAATTACGGCAGCGATGGCGTGGACGAAGTGAAACTGCTGCAGGATGGCCGTGTCTTTGCCGAACTCAATTTCAGCCACCATCTTTTCCGCCTGCCTTTCAATGGCAGCTGGCTGCCGAAAAAGCTGCTCACCATCGGCCAGTGGTTCAAGGGCCGCCAGTTCCGTTTTGCCCCGCAAGCCAAGGGCCATATCAAGCCCGGCCGCCTCAAATCCTGGCATTTCGACAGCGCCCTTTTCCCTGATCTGGCCAAGGGCCAGGTGGTGGCCTGCGTGAAAGTCACGGATTTCGAAATGGTGTTTCCGGTGGCGGAAATCACCACGCTGTAAGCGCTCTCTCTCGCTCAATAAAAAAGCCCGCAGCAAGCGGGCTTTTTTTATGGGCAGCACTCAGGCAAAGGCAGAGGCTGCCAGATAAAGCGCCAGAATCAGGCCCAAGGCCGCTACCAGCATATTTACCAAAGCGCCCATATCACTGCGATAGGCCTCGGGAATTTCCACCGGCTTCAGTGCGAGCAGGAAACGCCGGTATTGCCGTGCCGATATCAGGGAAATGGCGCAAGCCAGCAAGATGAAAGCAATGCCTACCCAGAAGGAAACACCGCGATCCGGTGTCTTCACCCCCGCCTCCAGACCATAGATTTTCATGAAGAGACCAAAGCGCTCAATGACAAAACCAAAGGCCATAAGGGAAAGCGCCGTGCGGTTCCAGGCCAGCAAAGTGCGCTCGGCCGCAAAGAACACACGCGGATCATTGAGCTCTGACATTTATTTCTCTCCCTCAGCTCAGGAACGATGACCACGCTCGGTCCACCAGATATTCACCAGCATCCATAACCAGTAGCTGGTGCAGCCCAAGAGACTAAGAATGCCCAGCACATGCAGACCCAGGAAATGCGGCCCGGTGGGAAGCTGTGTCAGCATACCGCTCACGACAAACAGACTGGCCAGCAGGATGGCGCGGGACTGGCGGTGGCTGGCTTTTTCCAGCCGGTTCACCAGCTTTTCGATTTCACCGCCATCCAGTGCCGGTGGCATGGGCGTACCGCTCACACTGCTGCCGAATAGCGGTGCCGAAGGATTGTAGAGGCGCTCGACAACATCCAGCGCCCGCACGCGAAAAGAACGCGCCAGCTGTTTGGGCGCATAACGGTTGATGAGCGTTTTCTTGAGCAGGGGCGTGGCTTCTTCCATAAGCTGGAAGTCCGGATCAATCAGACGACCAAAGCCTTCCAGGGTGATACAGGCCTTCACCAGCAGCGTGATATCCGTGGGCAGACGCACATTGTGATTGCGCAGGATGGCCGCCACATCATTGAGCAGACCGGAAACATCCAGCTCTTCCAATGACACGCCGTCAAAACGCTCCAGCAGATTGGTGACCTCGGCGTTCAGGGCCTCGCGATTGACGAAGCGTCCACCCGTCCACTCCACCAGCACCATCGTGGCATTTTCCGGCTCCTGCATGAGCACGCAGCGTATCAGGCGTATGAGCTGATCGCGTCGCGTCGGTGTCAGCCGCCCCACCATGCCGAAATCCAGCATGGCGATCTGGTCGCCGGGCAGGATGATGAAATTGCCGGGATGTGGATCAGCGTGGAAAAAACCGTCTTCCAGCATCATCTTCCACACGGCGCGGGCACCACGGCGTGCAATACGTTTGCGGTCTATGCCGGCAGCGTCCAGTGCCTCCACTTTCTTCGCAGGAATGCCCCGCACGAATTCCTGCACATTCAGGTCTTCGCAGGTCCATTCCCAATAGGTTTTCGGCACGCGTATGAAATCCAGGCCGCGCAGGTTTTCGCGCATGCGATCGGCATTGCGTGCCTCCACGCTGAAATCCAGCTCACGCAACAGCGAACGCTCGAATTCCTGCATGATTTCCACAGGCTGGTATTTGCGCATTTCCGGTGACTGCGCCTCGGCAATACCGGCGAGCTGCTTCATGAGGCTGAGATCGGACTGGATCAGTGCTTCTATGCCGGGCTTGCGGATTTTCAGCACCACCTCGGCACCAGCATGAGTGACAGCACGATGGACCTGCGCCATGGAGGCCGTGCCCACCGGTTTTTCATCCACCTCACGGAAACAGTCGCTGATACGCGCCCCCAGGCTTTTTTCCAGCTGGCTGCGCAATTGGGCAAAGGGCAGTGCCCGCGTCTGGTCCTGTAACTGCTCCAGCTCCCGTATCCACTCTTCAGGGAAAAGATCGACACGGGTGGCCAGTATCTGGCCGAACTTGATAAAGGTCGGCCCCATTTCCTCCAGCGCCATGCGCACACGCACTTCCGGCGGCTGACGACGGATATCGGCGGGGATTTCACGGATGAAAAAGCGCTCGATAAGGCGAGCCTTGCCCTCCAGACCCAGCCATTGCACCAGATCGTCAAAACCATAACGCAGCAGGATACCGATGAGCTCGCGCAGACGACGCAATTCGCGTGTACCGGAAAACAGCCCCATGATCCCTCACTTGGCAGCCACAAAGCCGCCCTCTCGGAGAAAGCCGGCCAAAGGCCGCGCCAAAAGAAAAGCCGGGCAAGAGCCCGGCTTTCAAGACTAGCAAAGATGCCTGTGGGCTTTTGCTTAATGCTGGTGATATTTCGCTGACAACTCGTGAACAGCATCTATGAACACACCGGCATGGGCCGGATCCACCTTCTGGTCTATGCCATGGCCCAGATTGAAGACATGGCCATTACCGCGACCGAAACCCTTGAGGATGGTGGCCACTTCAGTGCGTATACGTTCGGGATTGGCGAAGAGCATGCTGGGGTCCATATTGCCTTGCAACGCGACACGTGCACCCACTTCGGCACGCGCCTTGGAGATATCCGCCGTCCAGTCCAGACCCAGCGCATCGGCACCGGCATTCGCCATATCGGTCAGCCACTGGCCACCGCCTTTGGTGAACAGGATTACCGGCACGCGGCGACCTTCATTTTCGCGGATAAGGCCGGCGACGATCTTCTGCATATAGGCCAGCGAAAATTCGCGGTAGACATGGCCCGGCAGCACGCCACCCCAGGTATCGAAAATCTGTACGGCCTGCGCACCGGCACGAATCTGCGCATTCAGATAATCAATGACCGAGAGCGCAATCTTGTCGAGCAGGGCATGGGCCAACTCGGGCGTGTCGTACACCATGCGCTTGATGGTGTGGAAATCGCGCGTGGAACCGCCCTCCACCATATAAGTGGCCAGTGTCCATGGGCTGCCGGAAAAACCTATTAAAGGCACGCTGCCGCCGAGAGCACCGCGTATGGTTTTCACCGCGGCCATCACATAGTCGAGATCGCTTTCGGATTTGGGAATGGGCAGCGCGGCAATATCCGCTTCAGTGCGTACGGTCTTGCGAAAGCGCGGGCCTTCGCCGGCCTCGAAATAAAGGCCCAAACCCATGGCGTCGGGAATGGTGAGGATGTCCGAGAAAAGGATGGCAGCATCCAGGGCGTAACGGCGCAGGGGCTGCAAGGTCACTTCGCAGGCCAACTCCGGGTTCTTGCACAGAGCCATGAAATCCCCCGCCACAGCGCGCGTGGCGCGGTACTCCGGCAGGTAACGACCGGCCTGGCGCATCATCCACACCGGGGTGACATCCACAGGCTCGCGCAACAGGGCGCGCAGGAAGCGGTCATTCTTGAGTTCGGTCATGCTGAAGGCCCCGGATGGTGACTGGATAGTGGCGCGACATTGTAATGGGCTCCGCCCCAGGAATCCCCCCCTTCATATTCCCGTCGGGCATATTCTTGCTCCCTATGGTTATTTCAACACCGGGGCTTATTTGAGTAGCTTGCGCGCTTTGATTGCTATAGCCACCAAAACCCATGAAGCCGCGTCGCCTCGACCTCGATACTTCCCCACAAGCTGCCGAACATGAAGCCCTGGGCTTGCCGCCCCTGGAAACCAGCGTCACCCATACCGGCCCGCATCCCTGGCGTCGTGATGGCTGGCTGTTGCTGGGCTTTCTTGCTCTGGCGGCACTGATCTATGGTCTCGGCCATTGGCTGCTGCCTGCCGGCTGGCAAACCGTGGCGATACAGGCTCGTTCCGCGCTCGAGCATGAAGGCTTCTGGCTGGCTGTGGGCGTGGGCTTGTTCGCGCAGATCGTGGATGGCGCCCTCGGCATGGCCTATGGCATCACCGCCACCACTTTCCTGCTCAGCACCGGCGTGCCGCCGGCCGCCGCCTCCGCCTCCGTGCATATGGCTGAGGTTTTCACTACCGGCTTTTCCGGACTCTCACACTGGCGCATGGGCAATATCGACAAGGCCCTGTTCAAACGCCTGCTGCTGCCCGGCATTACCGGCGCGGTGCTGGGTGCCTGGGTCATTACCAGCGTGGACGGCAAGGCGATCAAGCCCTGGATTTCTGCCTATCTCCTGCTGATGGGCCTGTATGTGCTCTCCAAAGCTTTCCGCCACATCAAGAAAAACAAGCAGCCGCCCAAGCATGTGCCGGCGCTGGCCCTCACTGGTGGCTTTGTGGATTCGGTAGGCGGCGGTGGCTGGGGCCCGGTAGTGACGACATCGCTGATCGGCACTGGTCAGGACCCACGCACCACCATAGGCTCGGTGAATTCCGCCGAGTTTTTCATTTCCATTGCCGGCGGTATTTCTTTCGCTTTTCTCGTCGGATTCACGCACTGGCAGGTGATTGCCGGCCTCGTGATCGGCGGGCTCTTTGCCGCGCCCTTTGCCGCCTGGCTCTGCAAGCATCTGCCGGCACGTACGCTGCTGATTCTGGTAGGTGTACTCATCACCGTGATCAGCACCTTCAATTTGTGGAAGGCCTTAGCTTGAGACAGGCCTGAAACTTTGCGGCATCAGCGAGATTGTTGGTCCTGCGCATCAGGCGCAGCTGCATTCAGGACATCGTCAAAAAAAGAGAGCAGCCGCGGCGCATAAGTGCTGCGCAAACGGCCAAAGGCTTCGGTATGCGCTGCATCCGGTACCGTCCACAGCCATTTGGGTGAGCCGGCTTTTTCATACAAGCGCTGACTGTGACTGGCCGGCACAATCTGGTCTTTGTCGCCGGCAATCAGCAGCAAAGGCACAGGCGCAATATTCTGTATGGTCTGATCCGGGCTGAGTCCGCCACTCACGATCAGCGGACTGAAAGGCCACAGTATCCAGCCCAGCACCGGCACCTTGAGCAATTTCTCACGGCCTATGCGCCCGTAATTGCTGAACGCCGAATCAGCGACCACCGCTTTCAGACCCGGCAGTTTTTCACGCCCGGCAAGCGTGAGAGCATTTGCGCCGCCCAGGCTCTGCCCGAAAAGAATCATGCGCTCCGGTGTGGCATCGGCACGCGTCAGCGCATAGTCGTACGCTGCTTTGGCATCTGCCAGCACGCCTTTGCGTGTCGGCGTGCCCACCGACAAGCCATAGCCGCGGTAATCCACAATCAGCACGTTGTAACCCGCTGCCGGCAGCCAATCCACATACGCGGCATGCGAGGTCAGGTTCTGCGCATTGCCATGCAGGAAGACCACCGTCGCTTTGGGTTGGCCCTCTGCCTTCAACCACCAGCCGAACAGGCTGGCGCCATCCGTGCTGCGTATCCAGACATCTTCATGCGGAATGGGCTGCTTGAGATGCGGCTCGTAGTTGTACTGGTCCGGAAAATAGAAAAGCGAATTGGCACAGCCCCCCAATATGAAGGGCAGCAACAGGGATGTGCAGACAAGAAAACGGCGAAGCAGAAAACGCATGAGCACATCCTGTGAGGAAACGGCCACGACATTCATAGCCCAAAAGCGGCACAACAAAAAGCCCGCGGAGTGCGGGCTTTTTGTCAGAACCGGATCAATTACACATCCAGATAATCAAGTATGCCTTCGGCCGCCTGACGACCTTCCCAGATGGCGGTCACCACGAGATCGGAGCCACGCACCATGTCGCCACCGGCAAAGACCTTGGGATTGGCGGTCTGGAACTTGAACTCGGCTTCGGCCGGCGCCAGCACGCGACCGCTATTGTCGGTCTTGATGCTGAACTGCTCGAACCAGGGCGCCGGGCTGGGACGGAAACCGAAAGCGAGGATGACGGCATCAGCCGGCAGCACTTGCTCGGAACCGGGAATGGGCTCAGGCGAACGACGGCCACGCGCATCCGGCTCTCCCAGACGCGTTTCCACGACTTTCACACCCGTCACACCCGTGCTTTCGTCACCGATGATGGCAACCGGCTGACGATTGAAGAGAAACTCCACACCTTCTTCGCGTGCGTTTTTCACTTCGCGCACCGAGCCCGGCATGTTTGCTTCGTCACGACGATAAGCACAGGTCACGCTTTCTGCCTGCTGGCGAATCGAAGTACGGTTGCAGTCCATGGCGGTATCACCACCACCCAGCACCACCACCTTCTTGCCTTCCATGCTGACGTAGTCGGCCGGATTCTTTTCGAAGCCCAGGCAGCGATTGACGTTGGAAATCAGGAAGTCCAAAGCATCGTGCACGCCGGGCAGTTCCTCACCGGGGAAGCCGCCCTGCATATAGGTGTAGGTGCCCATGCCGAGGAATACTGCATCGAACTCTTCCAGCAGCTGCTCGAAGGAAACGTCCTTGCCGATTTCGGTATTGAGACGGAACTCTATGCCCATGCCTTCGAAAATTTCGCGGCGCCGGGACATCACGTTCTTTTCCATCTTGAATTCGGGGATGCCGAAAGTGAGCAGGCCACCGATTTCCGGATACTTGTCGAAAACCACCGGCTTCACGCCACCACGCACCAGCACGTCGGCACAGCCGAGGCCGGCAGGACCGGCACCGATGATGGCGACTTTCTTGTCGGTCCATACCACCTTGGACATGTCCGGGCGCCAGCCCATGGCAAAGGCGGTATCGACAATGTATTTCTCGGTGCTGCCGATGGTGACGGCACCAAAGCCGTCATTCAGCGTACAGGCGCCTTCGCAAAGACGGTCCTGTGGGCAAACGCGGCCACAGACTTCTGGCAGGGTATTGGTTTCGTGGCAGAGCTCGGCGGCCTTGAAAAGATTGCCTTCCGAAATCAGCTTGAGCCAGTTCGGAATGTAGTTGTGCACCGGGCACTTCCACTCGCAATAGGGATTGCCGCACTCCAGGCAACGATGTGCCTGATTCTCGACTTCCACCTTTTCGAAGGGTTTGTAAATTTCCACAAAAGTGGTGGTGCGCTGCACATCATCCTTTTTTGCAGGATCCTGTCGCGGCACATCGAGAAACTGGAAGTCATTACTCAGGCGTTCTGCCATTTGCCTTGCCTCAAAAAAGCGCTGGGGTCCGGTCGCTTCCTTCAACGCGAAGGAAGCGGCGAGCGACAAAAATTAAACTGTCCCGATTACATGGGGTTCTTGCGGGTGTTGTTCAGCAGCTCTTTGATATTTGCTGCCTTCGGCTTCACCAGCCAGAATTTGCGCAGATACTCATCGAACTTCTTGAGGATCTCGGCGCCCCAGGCACTGCCTGTTTCGTCGACATACTCGGCCAGCACTTCGCGCAGATGGTGGCGATGCGCCTCCATGGATTCCGCGCTGATACGGTGCAGCTCGATCAATTCAGGATTGATGCGATCGAAGAAGTTGTTTTCGAGATCCAGCACATAGGCGAAACCACCCGTCATGCCGGCACCGAAGTTGAGACCGGTCTTGCCAAGCACGGTGACGAGACCGCCCGTCATGTATTCGCAGCAGTGATCACCGGCACCTTCGATAACGGCGTGGCAACCGGAGTTACGCACGGCAAAACGCTCGCCGGCCGTACCTGCGGCGTAAAGTTCACCACCGGTCGCACCATAGAGACAGGTATTGCCGATGATGGCCGTGTCCTGCGACTTGAAAGGCGAACCCTTGGGCGGCGTGATGACGAGCTTGCCACCGGCCATGCCCTTGCCGACGTAATCGTTGGCATCGCCATCGAGATACATGTTCAGGCCGCCGGCATTCCACACACCGAAGGACTGACCGGCGCTGCCGGTGAGTTTGAGCACGATGGGATTGCTGCTCATGCCGAGGTCGCCGTGACGCTTGGCAATTTCACCGGAGAGACGCGCGCCTATGGAGCGATCGCAATTGCCTACCTTGAATTCGTAAGTACCACCGGTCTTGCCTTCGATAGCAGGCAGAGCAGCCGCCACCATCTTCTCGGCCAGCACGCCCTTGTCGAAAGGCTCGTTCTTGGCAACCTGGCAGAACTGCGGCTTTTCGGCAGAAATGCTGTCGTTCTTGAGCAGCGGTGTCAGATCCAGATGCTGCTGCTTCTCGGTTTCGCCCGGCAGCACATCCAGCAACTCGGTGCGACCAATGAGCTCGGCCAGCGTCTTCACACCCAGCTTGGCCATCCACTCGCGCGTTTCCGTGGCCACGAACTTGAAGAAGTTCATGAGCATTTCCGGCTCGCCGATATAGTGCTCTTCGCGCAAGGCATCCTGCTGCGTGGCCACGCCGGTGGCGCAGTTGTTGAGATGGCAGATACGCAGGTATTTGCAGCCCAGCGCAATCATCGGCGTGGAGCCGAAGCCGAAGCTTTCCGCACCGAGGATGGCAGCCTTGACCACGTCGAGACCGGTCTTGAGGCCGCCGTCAGTCTGTACACGCACCTTGCCGCGCAAATCATTGGTACGCAGTGCCTGCTGGGCTTCGGAAAGACCAAGCTCCCAGGGCGAACCGGCGTAATGGATCGAGGACAGCGGTGATGCCGCCGTGCCACCGTCATAACCGGAAATGGTGATGAGGTCGGCATAGGCCTTGGCCACACCGGCGGCAATCGTGCCCACACCCGGCTCGGACACCAGCTTCACGGAAACCAGCGCACCCGGATTGACCTGCTTCAAATCGAAAATCAGCTGCGACAAATCTTCGATGGAATAGATGTCGTGATGTGGCGGCGGGGAAATCAGCGTCACGCCCGGCACGGAATAACGCAGACGAGCAATGAGCTGGTTGACCTTGCCACCCGGCAGCTGGCCACCCTCGCCCGGCTTGGCGCCCTGCGCCACCTTGATCTGCAGCACTTCGGCCGAGGTCAGGTAAGCGGGCGTCACACCAAAGCGGCCGGAAGCGACCTGCTTGATCTTGGAGTTCTTGATGGTGCCGTAACGCGCCGGATCTTCACCGCCTTCACCGGAGTTGGAGCGGCCGCCCAGCGTGTTCATCGCAATGGCGATGGACTCATGCGCCTCAGGCGAGAGAGCACCCAGCGACATGCCGGCGGAATCGAAACGCGGCAGGATTTTTTCAATCGGCTCGACCTGATCCAGCGCCACCGGCTTGATATCGGCCTTGATGGTGAGCAGATCGCGAATGGTGGCCACCGGGCGCGTGTTCACGAGCCCGGCATATTCCTTGTAGCTGCCGTAATTGCCGGAGCGCACGGCGACGTGCAGGGCATTGATCACGTCCGGATTGAAGGCGTGGTATTCCTTGCCGTAAATGAATTTCAGCAGGCCGCCTTGGTCGATAGCCTTACGATCTTTCCAGGCATCAGCCGCCAGCTGCTTCTGGTCATTTTCCAGATCAACAAAGCTGGCACCCTGGATACGTGAAGCGACGCCCTTGAAGCAGAGATCGACTACTTCGGAAGACAGGCCCACGGCTTCGAAAAGCTGGCCACCACGATAAGACGCCACCGTGGAGATGCCCATCTTCGACAGGATCTTGAGCAGACCCTTGTTGATGCCCTTGCGGAAATAAGCCTGGGCTTCCAGCGGATCGCCGATGATGTCGCCGGCTTTCACCTGGTCAGCAATGATGTCGTAGGCGAGATAGGGATAAACCGCCGTGGCGCCAAAGCCCAGCAGCACGGCGAAATGATGCGGATCACGTGCCGTGGCCGTTTCAACAATGATGTTGCTGTCGCAACGCAGACCGGCCGCACTCAGGTGATGGTGCACGGCACCAGTCACCATCATGGCATTGGCAGGCAGGTGGCCAGCGCGAATGTCACGATCAGAAAGAACGATCAGTACTTTGCCTTTCTTGACAGCAGTAGCAGCCTGCTCGCAGATACGCGTAATGGCCGTCTTGAGGCCTTCGCTTTCCGGATAGTTGAGATCAACGATCTCGACGGCATAGCCCGGCGCCTTGATATCAAGGATCTGGCGGAACTTGCTGTGCGACAGCACGGGGCTGGCGAGAATGGCGCGATTGGCGTGCTCGGCGGTTTCCTCGAACACATTCATCTCGGCGCCGAGACAGGTTTCCAGCGACATCACGATGCTTTCACGCAGCGGGTCGATAGGCGGATTGGTCACCTGTGCAAACTGCTGGCGGAAGAAGTCGGCCACATGACGCACGCGACGCGAGAGCACCGCCATGGGGGTATCGTCACCCATGGAGCCCACGGCTTCCTGACCGCTTTCCGCGAGAGGACGGATGATCTGGTCGCGCTCTTCAAAACTGACCAGGAACATTTTCTGGTAGGCCTTGAGCTTGGACAGATCGGTCTGCGCCACGAGCTGCTTTTCGAACTCGTCGTCGTTCTCGATATGCAC
>JAVHYE010000092.1:0-7356 GCA_031119295.1 Pedobacter sp.
ATCCACAGCTAAAAAGCACCATCTACGAAAGGAACAAAAGCATCGAGCAATTTCTAAATATAAGAACAGGCGACTCTCTGCAGGGCGGATGGATACACTTCCGGCACGAACAATCAAAATGGAGCAGCAACAAGTATGGCCTCGAATACAAAGCCAGTGATCTTGGCCTTCCCACTCGCGCCCTTTCTGCGTTCAAACCCCCTTACTTTTCCTACCTGACCCCACCCCGGCATCCACAAACCATGATCATTGGCGGCTCATTGTCAGGAGCAGTGAGCTCACTTTATTTCACTGCACTCTGAACCAGCATGACAGCAGAGAAATCACGGAATCTGCTGCTTGAGTGACATAATCGATGTCACACGACCACCCGTTGGGATAACCAGGCGGCCAAGATTCTGCCCATTGAAGGAAATATCATCAATCTTCAGATCCTGGGTAACATCAAGCTGCTGCTGTATCGTCAAACGAGGCAAACCATCCGCTGTAATATTTCCAGGGCGTAAATCTATAGAGCCGTTGGAAATAGTTGCCGCCCCCTCCATTTGACCGAACTTGAATGCCGCAGCGTTGTAATCCGGCTCAGTCAGCATGACGTAATTTGACGACTTGTTATTGCTATCGAGTACAAGTGCACCGGAGAACAGCAGTTGGTTAGCTGCGGGTGAAAGGGTAAATGCGTAATCGCTGAAATTGAGTCGTATGATCAAGTCAAAGCCACGTACGGTCTTGTTCTTGTCACTCAAGTTGAAAAGATCTCCCCCACCAAACTGTCCATCAGCATAAAGCGAGAAACAGGTGGTGGCGCCTGCACTACCAGAACATGATGCTTTGATACCTGTCGACAGTAGCTCAAGATAGAGATTATCGACCTTTACCATGGCATTTATATCAAGAAATCCGACACCCATATTGCTGTCAGTATCTGCCAACAGGAAGTGAGTCCCTCTGGACTCATCCCAGTCACCGGCCGAAATCTGCGGAGTTGAAATACTGATCACACCATCAAGGCGGACTCCTGACGTACCTGCCGTTTTCCCACCAGGGTATGCAAGAAGAGTCGCATCAAGATCACCAATCGTAGTAATCAGCCCCCAATTGAATGTAGTGGTTCCTGCCACGGGATCGACCAGCTTCACGCTAGTTGGGTATGCAAGAAGCTGCAAATCACGAGCCATAATCGCAATCGCATCACCTTCATTGCCAGTTGCCGGGCTGCTTATATAGCGGCTGACCGAACCAGTACCGGTAGCAGGCGTTGGATCGCGATCACGAAAATTGGCATTGCAATAAACCGATGTTGCAGCGCGACCTGCCCCCAGACAGAAATCGACCGGAATATTGGGCACACCTGCACCACCACCATGCACGGCATCAACTGTAAAATTCGGAATTGAGAGCATGCGAGTGCCGGGCTTCAAGGCACGCCATTTCTCAAAGCGCAACAGGGTGGGCGTATTACCGCCCTCCCCCAAGACCAAGGCAAAAGTTGTAGGGTCGAAATCTGTTACCAACGACAGATTCAGCCCCCCATTACGAGTGGTTTCATCGTACTGCGGAGAGCCAGTCAACCAGACGCCCCCGGGCTTGATCTGGGTAATGGGATTAACCAGACCACTTTCTATGCCTACATACAGGAAGTTGCTCAGATCGCTCTGATCATTCCTGTAAGCCAAGGTAGGGTTGGCCCTGTATCTGAGGTCGTAATTCCAGTTCAAGTCCGCCGTGGCTTGTGAGAAATATATACCAGTGGGCCGAATGCTCAGCTCAGCTCCTGAGGCGGAAAGCGAAAGGTGCATATTATCAAGCACCAGTTCGGGAGAGCCTGCTGTTGTGGCCTGACGATAGTAGGCCTGGCCATCTGCCGCAAAACTGAGGGCAGCAGCACAAGCAGGAGCACAGCTGCTATCAAATATCCCGCGACTGTTGCGCAGAGAAAAACTGCCCTGACTATCAAATGCAAAAGCACCAAAAGAGGTTGTCGTACTGGGCTTCATGGTAATGGCATCAGCAGACAGTCTCATTCTGCTCCATGACCCATTCAGCAAGAGCTCAGGAACACCACCAGAAGCTCCTACATCAAGATTGGCGGCTACGGTAAATGGTGCCGTGGCGGCAGCACCGCCATTACCAATTGCACCAAATTTCACAGTATCCAAGCTGATATACGACTGCTGTGGATAGCTTGCATAACTACCCGCACAGCCTGCCACACCACCACAATCGATATCCAGGCGCACATTGGATGCAGCAATCTTGGTGGCCGCTGTACTGCCCTGTACCTGGATGGTGAGACCATCCTGGGCAGTAACGCCCGCCATATCGTGATCGCTCAAGCCGCTCATTTCCGCATTGCCCACAAGAGGCAGAATGAGCAGGAGAGCCAATGCTTGTGTTTTTATTATTTTCATAAGGGCATCCGGCTCAGCAGAATTTGCTGGCCCCCCAGCAATTGTCTGGTGGACGCTGACCAAGATCAATATTGCTTAATGCAACCCCACCAAGAAGAGCACTGGTAGCATCACCGACATTTCCGACATCACTCGATGCGTTAAGAACTTTTACATTCGGCAAGTTGAACCAGAAGCCGGTATTGGTAATACCGGAATAGCCCGAGCTGGGATTAAACTTTGGCCACGCCACCTGTTCACGCTGGAATGAAATACCGAAGTTCTGGGTATCATCGAGAGCAATGCCATGGATATATCTCAATGACTCCAGAAGGTCCGTCTTACCAGATATATTCAGAACGCCTCCATAGACCTGCATCTTCAAAACCTTGTTGGCCAAGGCAATATCAGACATTCGGGTGCCACGAACTACAGTCTCAAATTTGTCAGCCGCACCACAATTATCACTTGTATTCGTCGTTGTATTACCAAAGCAACCAACAAAAGTAATGGGAATGAAGCCGAGAATGGTACCGCTGCCTGATGCAGTGGCCGACATTTCCACGCCCATATAACCGCTCATGGAGTTAATGCCTTTGTGGCAGCTCAAGTTATGCACATTGCCGCAACTCGGATCAAAAAGACCGACTCCCATATATCCATTTGCTGACTGCGCACCAATATTGATACCTACCACCTCACGGGTACTTTTATTCCCGTCATTCTTGATGGCGAACTCCAGATAAGGGCGCTTCAAGGTAAAATCACTACCCACAGCACCCGCACCATCTTTAGTCGCATTCAGCCCCATCAGGGAAACATTGCTGATATCAACATCACAGCCGCCAACGCCACTCAACGCATCGTTGACGCCACCACAGCCCAGCTTGAGACTGTCGATGTTCATATTCAGATCAAGCTGCGTGTCCAGCATGAGGCGATAGAAAGTTAGTCCGGAGCCCGATGCCCCCGGGAGTTTTGCTGCATTGAACAAAGCCTGACCTGTGATACCAGACAAGGCACCATCATCAATTTCACTCAATTGCGCGCAAACACAACCTGAAAACAGCATCATGACCAGAATGCCGAAACAAAATTTTTTCATCTTCAACTCACGCATGAAGAAAGCCTCAAAATCCGAAAACAGTCACTGCACCCTGAACATTCAGGGTGGCAGGCTGATTGATACCGGTTCCAGCCATCTTCAAGCCCATTGATGCGGGATTGGCTACCGTAGACGTACTTACCGTATTCAAGTAACCGGCAGCTCCGTACTCGACAGAAATTCCGGTAATATTGAGATTCCAGACCTCGATATCCTGAGGGAAAGTTAACTGAAGCACTGATTTTCCATAGGGAGAAACGACTTGCCCCGATGCATTGGTAAACCTTCCCAAATCTTCCATGCCTGACGCACTGGATGGGTTGGTAGCTGCATTCAGATAAATCGACGGAAAGCGGATGGTGCCGTAATAACCCTTCCAGACAGTCCATTCATCGCCCGCTTGGGCCGAAGAAAATGAACCTCGATTGGCAAATTGCATGGCCAAGCGACATGCCGTTGACCCAGCAGCATTAATACCCAAGGTACAGGCTGTCATGGGCGTTCCCATGGAATCAGTTGTGTTAACCCTGAGCTCCAACTCGATAGCAATACCCTCCTGACCTGTTGCATCAGAAAGATCCTGCTGATTCATCTCCACCATGTCTGCCAACACAGCGACCGGATTAAAAGCAGCCATGGCAAATGCGAAATAAAGCGGAAGCATTCTCATGGCGTCAGCTCCCTGCACCCAAAGTGGTAATCTTGAGGTGCTGTATCAACATCCCCTTTATTTCTACATCACCCAGATTTACCGAGTTGACCATAAACCCGGATCCTGCGGGTGCAACACCGCCACCAGACCCACCAGCACCTATATCCGCATTTGTGGCCGTTCCACAGCCTCCGCCGGTGTTGTAATTGCCACAGGCATAGGGCAAAGCCAAAGGCCCATCTCCATTTCCACCATAAGTGTGGTATTGCGAGACGTCTGGGCGATTGGCAAATGCCTTGAATTGCGCGGAAGCATTGCTGGGATGCCAGGCTGAAAAGAAAACACCATCATTGGTGTCCTTTATGCAGGCAGAAGAAGCTGTTGGCGTAGAGCCGGAGCAATTATTGAAAACGCCAGAGGTGATGCTGCCAATGGAGAAATAGCCATGAGTTTCATTGTAGCGAGCAGACTTTGTCTGGGCAGTAAAAGCACCACCATCGGTATACGCGCCGGTATAACCATAGAAGTCATTGTAAACGGCAGTAGTATTGGGGATGGAGGTGAGATCAATGACAAAATTCCCTCGCACAGCTGCCGCAGGAAGTGAGGCCCCATTCTTTCCAGCAATCGGATCATCAAAAGTCAGTGTCTGATAGAAAAGCTGACCAAGCGGAACATAGGTCTTGATATTGCGGGCATACATGCCCTCGTAATCACTGAACATCGGAGCAAGGCCTGCCACACCGGGGCTTGCTGCCTGCTGATTCACGGAAAAACGGAAATCACCCTGATAATGATTTTCCCAAATCAAACCAAAAGTCTGGTCTGTAGCTCGGCTGGCCTGAAGCAAACGCACCTTGCTGTTACCAGCCACTCCATTGACAGGCGAGGTAAGCGTGGAGTTACCCATGATTACCTGACTTTGCAATGTACCGGTTGATCCCGGAGCAGTTGGGGTGCCCACCACTCTTTCTTCAGCCCAGAAGGAAAACTTGAACGGATCCTGTTTGGTGGGGCCCAAGACTTCAAAAATCGTGCGCGGATTCAGAGACGTCACCTGATTACCGGCATAATCCAGCAACTGGGCACCAGAGGGAGACTGGGTATAGTTGAAAACACGTAGCAACAGGGGATTGTCGTAAGGAGCGAACTTGGCGATCAGGCCGCCAATGGGGCAGCCCAGATTGCCGATACCGGCACCGCATGTACCCGCCCAGGCACGAACGCTATTGGCACCTGAATATGTGCCGCCATACCAGTAGGCATCAGCACGAGTAAAGCCATAGGACTTCAGCGTGGTATCTGTAACATCTGTACCAACAGCTTCAAGATAGCTGGTTGCACCCCAGCCAGTCTGATAGTTGGTCAACGCAATCGCGAGGCCAGTACCCGTGACTTCTGACAGGCCACTATCATCCAGACCCTGCATGGCTTGCCCCTGTATAGGGGCTAATAAAAACAAGCACGATAAGAAGACTGACAATAAGCCAGTGATTGAATGAGGACTGACAACAGTCAGGGTGGGCATTGATTTCATGTCGGCATCTCAGCTTGGACGCGCTGCTTTTTACTTATTACCGGGGTGGGCTAAGCCTCCCTGCAGCCGGTCCAGCCTTTTCTTGTTCTTGGCCAGTGAGCGACTATTTACAGTAATTGGCTAAAACATCCAATTTGATTTGCTGACTATATGGTCAATACATTTATCCTATTTTGCCTATTAAAGACCATACCATTGATAAATAATGACTTATTTCGCCAAAAAGCATGGATCACAAACACTCAGTTGCAAAAAATAACAATGAGCAAGCGAAGACAATGATGATTGGCATCCCACTCGCAGAGCTACCTTGCAAAAAGCAAAACGGCCGCGTGAGCGGCCGTTTTTTGTACAGCTGAGCAACTAGCTAGTCAGAAGCTGTCGCCCGGAACCAGCACATTGCCTTCCATGATGATGCGGGCGCTGCGGCTCATGATGGCCTTGGTCACCGTCCATTCGCCATTCACCAGCTTGGCCTGGGCACCAACGCGCAGGGTGCCGGAGGGATGACCGAAGCGCACAGCTTCGCGCTCGCCGCCACCGGCGGCCAGATTCACCAGCGTACCGGGGACGGCAGCGGCGGTGCCGATAGCCACGGCAGCGGTACCCATCATGGCGTGGTGCAGCTTGCCCATGGAGAGCGCGCGCACCAGCAGATCCACGTCGGCGGCCTTGATGTCCTTGTTACTGGAGGACTTGTAGTCCTTGGGTTTGGAGACAAAAGCAATCTTCGGAGTGTGCTGGCGGGTCAGCGCCTCCTCCGGAGTCTTGATGAGGCCCATGCGCAGGGCGCCGGCCACACGAATCTTTTCAAATCGGGCCAACGCGGCGGCATCGGTATTGATCTGCTCGCGCAGCTCGGTGCCGGTGTAGCCGATGTCTTCGGCATTCACGAACACGGTGGGGATGCCGGCGGTGATCATGGTGGCCTTGAAAGTGCCCACGCCTGGCACTTCCAGATCGTCCACCAGATTGCCGGTGGGGAACATGGAGCCGCCCTCCTCCGAATCGTCAGACGGATCGATGAACTCCAGCACGATTTCCGCCGCCGGGAAGGTCACGCCGTCCAGCTCGAAATCACCAGTCTCCTGCACCTGGCCATTGGTCACGGGCACATGGGCAATGATGGTCTTCTTGATATTGGCCTGCCAGATACGCACGACACAGGTGCCGTTTTCCGGAATGCGTGAAGGATCAACCAGACCGGCATGAATCGCGAAAGAGCCTGCCGCTGTGGAGAGATTGCCGCAGTTACCGCTCCAGTCCACGAAGGCCTTGTCGATGGAAATCTGGCCGTAGAGATAATCCACGTCGTGCTCGGGCACAGCGCTCTTGGAAAGAATCACGCACTTGGAGGTAGAGGACGTTGCACCACCCATGCCGTCGATATGCGCGGCATAAGGATCGGGGCTGCCGATCACGCGCATGAACAGCTTGTCGCGTGCAGCACCGGGCTGCTGGCAGCGCTCGGGCAAATCCTGCAGGCGGAAAAACACACCCTTGCTGGTGCCGCCGCGAATATAGGTAGCGGGAATTTTTACTTGGGGCGCATTGGCCATTTTGATGCTCCTTAAAGCTTGTGAAGCGGTAAATACATGAAGCGATAAATTCGATGCCCAATGGGACATCGAATTTATCGCTTCATGAAATTACCGCTTCACAAGCTTTAAGG
>JAVHYE010000092.1:7366-14014 GCA_031119295.1 Pedobacter sp.
GCACTGAATTCGATGCCTAATTGGACATCGACCCGGGACGGAGGCCGTACCGGGTCGATGCAGGATTTACGCAAAAGCCTGTAAATCCTTAAGCATTGGCTTCCAGGAAGTCCTTGGCGAAACGCTGCAACACGCCTCCGGCTTCATAGACCGACACTTCTTCGGACGAATCCAGACGGCAGGTCACCGGCACTTCCACGGTCTCACCATTCTTGCGGTGTATGACCAGTGTCAGTGTGGTGCGCGGTGTCAGCCTGCCCACCACGTCATAGGTTTCCGTGCCATCAAGTGCCAGCGTGATGCGATTGGTGCCGGCCTTGAACTCCAGCGGCATCACACCCATGCCGATCAGATTGGTGCGGTGAATACGCTCGAAGCCTTCGGCCACAATCGCTTCCACACCAGCCAGACGCACGCCCTTGGCAGCCCAGTCACGCGAAGAACCCTGACCGTAGTCAGCGCCAGCGATGATGATGAGCGGCTGTTTGCGGTTCATATAGGTTTCAATCGCTTCCCACATGCGCATGACTTTGCCTTCCGGCTCCACACGCGCCAGCGAACCCTTCTTCACCGCGCCATCAACAATCGCCATTTCATTGACGAGTTCCTTGTTGGCGAAAGTGGCACGCTGCGTCGTCAGGTGATCGCCACGATGGGTTGCGTAGGAATTGAAGTCCTCTTCCGGCACGCCCATCTTGTGCAGGTACTCGCCCGCGGCCGAGTTCATCACGATCGCGTTCGATGGCGAGAGATGATCGGTGGTGATGTTGTCCGGCAGCAGCGCGAGAGGACGCATGCCCTTCATCGTGCGCTCACCGGCCAGTGCGCCTTCCCAGTACGGCGGACGGCGGATATAGGTGCTCATCTCGCGCCAGTCGTAAAGCGGCGACACGGCCTTTTCGGCGTCGTGCTTTTCGAACATCGGAATGTAAATCTGGTTGAACTGCGACGGCTTCACCGACTTGGCCACGATGGCGTCGATTTCTTCATCCGACGGCCAGATGTCCTTGAGATGAATTTCCTTGCCATCAACAACCGCCAGCACATCCTTTTCAATATCGAAACGCACGGTACCGGCGATGGCGTAAGCCACGACTAGCGGCGGCGATGCCAAGAAGGCCTGCTTGGCGTAGGGATGGATGCGGCCATCGAAGTTACGGTTGCCGGAAAGCACGGCCGTGGCATAGAGATCACGGTCGATGATTTCCTTCTGGATCTTGGGATCCAGTGCACCCGACATACCGTTACAGGTCGTGCAGGCAAACGCTACGATGCCAAAGCCCAGCGCTTCGAGATCCTCAAGCAGACCGGCTTCCTTCAGATACAGCTCGACCACCTTGGAGCCCGGCGCCAGCGAGGACTTCACCCAAGGCTTGCGCACGAGACCCAGCTTGCGTGCATTACGCGCAATCAGGCCGGCAGCAATCACGTTGCGCGGATTGGAGGTGTTCGTGCAGGAAGTGATGGCGGCGATGATGACCGCGCCATCCGGCATCAAGCCTTCGGCTTCCTGAGCGCGAGCGGCTTCGAGATTGCCGGCGATGCCACGCGATGCCAGATCCGACGTCGGCAGACGCTTGTGCGGGTTCGACGGGCCGGCCATGTTGCGCACGACGGAAGACAGATCGAACTTGAGCACGCGCTCGTGTACGGCGGACTTCAGGCTGTCGGACCAGAGTCCGGCTTCCTTGGCATAAGTCTCGACCAGCGCAACCTGCTCATCGCTACGGCCGGTGAGACGCAGATAGGTCAGCGTCTGCTCGTCGATAGAGAACATGGCAGCAGTAGCACCATATTCCGGGGCCATATTGGAGATCGTGGCACGGTCGCCAATGGTCAAACCAGGTACGCCCTCGCCGTAGAACTCGAGATAAGCACCCACCACTTTCTGCTGACGCAGGAATTCAGTGAGAGCGAGCACGATGTCGGTGGCGGTGATGCCGGGCTGGCGCTTGCCGGTGAGCTCGACGCCGACCATATCCGGGGTACGCATCCAGGAAGCGCGACCGAGCATGACATTCTCGGCTTCGAGACCGCCGACACCAACAGCAATAACGCCGAGCGCATCAACGTGCGGTGTGTGCGAATCGGTACCGACGCAGGTGTCCGGGAAGGCCACGCCATTCTGGTTGTGAATGACCGGCGACATCTTTTCCAGATTGATCTGGTGCATGATGCCGTTGCCGGCAGGAATCACGTCCACATTATCAAAGGCCGTCTTGGTCCAGTTGATGAAGTGGAAACGGTCTTCATTGCGGCGATCTTCGATGTCGCGGTTTTTCTGGAAAGCATCTTCGATATAACCACCGCACTCCACAGCAAGCGAGTGGTCAACAATCAGCTGCACCGGAACCACCGGATTCACCTTGGCCGGATCACCACCCTGATCGGCGATGGCATCACGCAGACCGGCGAGGTCAACGAGAGCGGTCTGACCGAGAATGTCATGGCAAACCACGCGCGCCGGGAACCAGGGGAAGTCATGATCGCGCTTGCGCTCGATCAGCTGGGTCAGGCTTTGCGTGATGATGGCGGGATCGGCTTTACGCACGATGTTTTCGGCATGGATACGGGCGATATAGGGCAGACCGGCCCATGCACCCGGCTTGATGGCATCCACCGCAGCACGCGCATCGAAATAATCGAGCTTGGTGCCGGGCAGGTTCTTGCGAAATTGGCTGTTCATTTTTTGGCTATTCCGTAAAGACGTCCTCCCCACGAAGGGGAGGATGTCATGACTGATACTGCAGCGATTACTTGCGATCCTTGATCGGCACGAACTTCTGGTCGTCCGGGCCGGTGTAGTTCGCGCTCGGGCGAATGATCTTGCCGTCAATACGCTGCTCGATGATGTGCGCGCTCCAGCCGGAGGTACGGGCGATCACGAAAAGCGGAGTGAACATGTCGGTGGGAACACCCATCATGTGGTAGCTGACCGCAGAGAACCAATCCAGATTCGGGAACATCTTCTTGACTTCCCACATGGTGGACTCAAGACGCTCGGCGATGTCGTACATCTTGGTGTTGTTCTGCTCCTTGGACAGGTCTTCAGCCACCTTCTTGATGACCTTGTTACGCGGATCAGACACGGTGTAGACCGGGTGACCGAAACCGATCACCACTTCCTTCTTTTCCACACGGGCGCGGATGTCGGCTTCAGCTTCATCCGGATTGTCGTAACGCTTCTGGATTTCGAAAGCGACTTCGTTGGCGCCACCATGCTTGGGGCCACGCAGGGCGCCGATAGCGCCAGCGATAGCGGAGTACATGTCGGAGCCTGTGCCGGCAATCACGCGCGAGGTGAAAGTAGACGCGTTGAATTCGTGCTCGGCGTAAAGGATCAGCGAGGTGTGCATGGCACGCACCCAGCTCTCACGCGGCTTTTCGCCGTGCAGCAAGTGCAGGAAGTGACCGCCGATGGAATCGTCATCAGTTTCAACTTCGATACGCTTGCCGTTATAGGCAAAGTGGTACCAGTAGAGCATCACGGAACCGAGGCAAGCCATCAGCTTGTCAGCGATGTCGCGAGCGCCCGGGTGGTTGTGATCTTCTTTCTCCGGCTTCACGCAACCCAGCACGGAGACGGCGGTACGCATCACGTCCATGGGGTGAGCGGAAGGCGGCAGCTGCTCAAGCGCAACCTTCACAGCGGCCGGCAGGCCACGCAGGCTCTTCAGCTTGGCCTTGTAGCCAGTCAGTTCAGCGGCATTCGGCAGCTTGCCGTGCACGAGCAGGTAAGCAATTTCTTCGAACTCGGAAGTCACCGCGAGATCAAGGATGTCGTAACCACGGTAAGACAGATCATTACCGGTACGACCCACGGTACAAAGGGAAGTGTTGCCAGCGGCGGTGCCGGACAGGGCAACGGATTTCTTGGGCTTGAAGCCGGTGGTGGTGGTGGTCTCAGTGCTCATCAGTCTTTTCTCCTTTTACGGATGCAAAAATCAGGTTCGGAAAATTATTTCTTGTTGGCAAACAGCTGGTCGATCTTGTCTTCGTAGCTGTGGTAGTTCAGGAATTCGTAGAGTTCCTTGCGCTTCTGCATCAGCTCAAGCACGTTTACCTGAGTGCCTTCCTTGCGCACGGCTTCGTACACAGCCAGCGCGGCCTTCTGCATGGCGCGCGTGCCGGAGAGCGGGTACAGCACCATGGCAATGCCCTGCTCGCCCAGTTCCTTGGTGGTGTAGTAAGGCGTGTCACCGAATTCGGTGATATTGGCCAGCACAGGCACATTCACGGCATCGCAAACCTTGCGGTACATGGTGATATCGGTCATGGCTTCAGCAAAAATGGCATCGGCACCGGCCTCCACATAAGCGCTGATACGGTCGATAACGCCGTTCAAGCCTTCTTTCTGCAGGGAATCGGTACGAGCCATCACCACGAACTGGGAATCGGTCTTGGCATCGGCAGCGGCCTTCACGCGATCCACCATTTCATCAATGGCGACGATTTCTTTATTCGGACGGTGACCGCAACGCTTCTGTGCCACCTGATCTTCGATATGCACAGCGCCAGCGCCGGCCTTGATCATTTCCTTGATGGTCTTGGCGATATTGAAAACGCCACCCCAACCGGTATCGATATCCACCAGCAGCGGTGTGTCCACAGCAGCGGTAATACGACGCACATCAGTGAGCACGTCTTCCAGTGAAGTGATGCCGAGGTCAGGCAGGCCGTAGGAGTAGTTGGCCACGCCAGCGCCAGACAGATAGATGGCGCGATAGCCCACCTGCTTGGCCATCATGGCGGCGTAGGCATTCACAGTGCCCATCACCTGCAAAGGCTTTTCTTCGGCAATGGCCTGACGGAAACGAGCGCCGGCGGAAAGTTGCGACATGGTTTACTCCTGCTGGGTTTTGTCAGCGCCCCCGGTGTGGGGAGCGGCTTGCGTCAGACCTTGTGAGCCCGACAGTTCACGAAAATGTGCTTCTATGTTTGCGCGTGCCGAACCGATATGGCGACGCATAAGGATTTCTGCCATTTCGCCATCTCGCGACTCGATGGCTTCGATAATGCGGTGGTGTTCGGAAAAGGCTTTTTGCGGGCGCCCTTCCGTCACGGAAAACTGGTAACGGTACAGGCGCACGCGGTGATAGAGCTCGCCGCAGAGCATTTGCGTCAGCACTTCATTGCGGCTGCCCTGCACGATGCGGTAGTGGAAATCGAAGTCGCCCTCTTCCTGGAAATAGGCACGGCCTTCCTGGAATTCCGCCTGCTTTTCATGCTGGGTGAGCAAGTCTTTCAGGCCCTGCACTTCTTCCGCCGTCATATTCATGGCAGCCAGACGCGCGGCCAGACCTTCCATGGCCTCGCGGACCTGGTAAATCTGGATAAGCTCTTCATACGACAGGGAGATGACGCGCACGCCCACATGTGGAATGCGGGTGAGCAGCTTGCGGCCTTCGAGACGGCGCAGGGCCTCACGCAGGGGACCACGGGACACGCCATAACGGGCGGCCAGCTCGGCCTCGGACATCTTGCTGCCCGGCTCAAGCTCGCCTTTGACGATGGCGTTCTGGATTTCACTGAAAACACGGTCCGCCAGCGTCAAGGCTTCCGGCGCCAGTTCACTGGCGGCAAGCGAGGCACTATTAAGGGCGGCTGTGTTCATGGGGTGTTTTGTCGACAATCCATGGGGATGCGGCACGTTACTCATCAGTCACGGGGCTGTCAACGAGTCCGGGGCCGATATTGTCAACAATTCCAGCAGATGACAGCCGCCCCAGCCCCCAGTTATAAGGTTTGGCCCCTATTCACCTCTCCGGAGCCTCCATGTTTGTCGACATTGGCCTGAACCTGAGCAGCGAACGCTATGAGGATGACCGGGACGTCGTCATGGAGCGCGGCCGGGCCGCCGGGGTTAGCCACTGCATCCTGACCGGTACCAGCCTGGAAGAAAGCCGGGCCGTACTGGCCTTCGCCCGCCAATACCCAGGCTGCCGGGCCACGGCCGGCGTACATCCGCATGACGCGAGTGGCTTCACCGCCGAGGTCGAAACCGGCCTGCGTGAGTTGCTGCAGGCGCCGGAAGTCGTGGCTGTTGGCGAAACCGGACTGGACTTCAACCGCAACTACTCGCCACCTGAGGCCCAGGAAGCTGCCTTTATTGCTCAGTTGGGCTTGGCGGCGGAAACCGGACTGCCGCTTTTCCTGCATGAGCGTGATGCCAGCGAACGCATGCTGGAGATACTGAAAGCCCATCAAGCCAACCTTGGAGTGCTGCATTGCTTTACCGGCAACCTAGAGGCTTTGTGGGGTTATCTGGATCTCGGCCTCATGATCGGCATTACCGGCTGGGTCTGTGATGAAAGACGCGGGCAGGAATTGCAGGAGTTGGTTAAGGAAATACCGGCCGACCGCTTGCTACTGGAAACCGACGGCCCCTGGCTGCTGCCACGCGACCTGCCCTCGCCCCCCAAAAACAAACGCAATGAACCGGCCTTCCTGCCGCATATTGCAGCAAAGGTGGCGACATTAAGGGGAGAAACGCTGGAGGCATTGGCGGCGCAAACCACGGCAAATGCGCAACGCCTGTTTGGCTTATAAAAGCTTGAGGATATCCAGCAGGGAAAACGGCCAGCCCAGCTCACGGCCATCATCGGTCAACAAAACCGGGATGCGCTCACCGTAAGAGGCCACCAAGGC
>JAVHYE010000093.1 GCA_031119295.1 Pedobacter sp.
GGGACTGATGCACAGAAAAACACCGCGCCCGTGCAAGGAGAGTGAATTGCTTTCACCACTGATGGCCGACAGGGCCTGCGGCCGCGCCATCAGCCTTTCGGCCTCAGCCGCATAGAAATGGCAGTAGTCCACGGCTTCGCGCCATTCGGCCAGGGCATCATTCAGTGTCTTTCCGCCTTCGCGCACCAGCAGATTAAGCAGCTCATTACGGGCTTTTTGCAGCTGCTCGGCCAGCGCCCGCAAAAGCCCGGCACGCTCCTGTACAGACCTCTGGCTCCAGGCCGGAAAAGCGGCTGCCGCTTTTTCACAAGCAAGGATGGCATCGTCCGCGCTAGCAGCGCTGAGGGTGCCGGGGCTGTCGTCAGCATTGCCGGGATTGAAACGTTTTTCTCCGCGGGTTGAGGTCTTGTTCAGCCCTGCTACCAGCGCGGTGGCGGGCACCGCGCCGAATTTCGGCAAATGCATTTTCAGCACATCCAGTTTTTGCGCATCGGCAGGATGAAAGCCCGGGCTATTGGGGCGGCTGCCGAATATCTGCAGGGGCGAGGGCAGACGGGGATGGGGTGTGGGTGGCTCTTCCACCTGGCTCAGTGGATTGCAGATGAGATCGGCAGTGGAAAATTCCGTATCGGCCAGCTGGTTGACGAAGGATTGCGAGCTGCCGTTTTCCAGCAAGCGCCGCACCAGATAGGGCAGCAGGGTCTGGAAAGAACCCACGGGGGCATACAGGCGCAGCGGCCGGCCCGTTTCTTTATGAAACGCTTCATGCACGGCATCGCCCATGCCGACAAGCTTCTGCACTTCGAAATCGCTGCGCTGCTTTTGCGCGCAGGCCTCCAGCCAGGCCAGGGTATGCGCATTATGCGTGGCGAATTGCGGCCAGAATTCGCCCTTGTGCGCCAGCATGCGCTGGGCGCAGGCGAGATAGGCAATATCGGTATGCACCTTGCGCGTGTAGACGGGATAGCCGGCGAGACCCAGCTGTTGCGCGCGTTTGATTTCTGCATCCCAGTACGCGCCTTTCACCAGGCGCACGGGAACAGGATGGCGGAATTCAGCGGCGATGCGTCCGAGGAAATCCAGCACCGCGGGCGCACGCTTCTGATAGGCCTGCACGGCAAGACCGAGTCCGCCCCAATGCCGCAGGGCCGGCATACGCGACATTTCGGAAAAAATCGCGAGGCCTATTTCCAGACGTTCGCTTTCTTCGGCATCCAGCGTGATGGGCACACCGGCTTGTGCAGCAATATCGGAGAGCAGGCGCAGGCGTGGCAGCAGTTCTTTTTCCAGTCGCCGCCATTGCGCATATTCAAAGCGCGGATGCAGGGCGGACAGCTTGATGGAAATGCCGTCGCGCTCCAGCAGGGGTTTGTCAGCCGGCTGATTGGCCAGCGCTTCAATGGCTTCGCGATAGGCCTCGGTGTAGAGACGCGCATCTTCACCCGTCTGCGCGGCCTCACCCAGGCGGTCGAAGGAGTAGCGCAGGCCGTTCTGGCGTTTGGCCAGTGCGCTTTTCATGTCCTCGCCCTGCACGAACTGGTTGGCCATGAATTGCAGGGCGGCCTGCAGGGCGCGATTGAGCACGCCGTCGCCCATTTTCAAAAGCAGCTGGTGCCAGCGCCCGGACAGGGCTTCCTCGTCCTTGATGAAGCGTTTGCCGGCGGCCATGCCGAGACCGGCCAGATGCACCATGAGGCCGCTCTGGCGCGGCACGCCCAGCCAGTTGCCGCGCGTGAGCTGGTCGTTGATGAGATGGTGGGCGGTGGCCTTGTCCGGAATGCGCAGCAGGGCCTCGGCCAGGGTGAGCAGGGCGCGGCCTTCCTCGCTGGAGAGGCGCCAGGTGGAGAGGAAGTCATTAAAGGTGGAGCTGCGCTGGCTGCGGGCGGCTTCCACGAGGCGGCTGGCCAAGGGGGTGACGATGAGCTCGTCCGGGCCGTGCTCGCGCAGGCTGGCCATGAGCGGCTGCAACAGGGCGCCTTCTTCCTGTCCGGTCAGGCCGCGCAGGGCCTGGAAATCACAGGGCAGTTCGGGCAGGTCCTGCAGCACGGGCATGGCTATCTCCTCAGGATTGCTACGGTTTTGCAGCGCTCAGTATGGCGTGCCGTCCGGCTTTTGCCGGCATCGCGCGGGGGCAGGCTGAGCAGGTAGAATGACGGCCCCGCTGTATGAGGATGCGAGCCCCATGAGCCAGCTCATCGACAACAATGCCAAGCTCATCGTCCAGCAACATCTGGACCATCTGCATGAACACCACGACGATCTCTCGCCGGAAAAGAAAAAGGAATTGCGCGAGCGCATCAAGATGTTGCTCAAGCGTGAAGATGCTGTGCTGGTGGCGCATTACTACGTGGATGCCGAGCTGCAGTCGCTGGCGGAAGAAACGGGTGGTTTTGTTTCCGACTCGCTGGAAATGGCCCGTTTCGGCAACCGTCATCCCGCCAGGACCATAGTCGTGGCTGGCGTGAAATTCATGGGCGAGACCGCCAAGATCCTGAATCCGGAAAAGCGCGTGCTTATGCCCACGCTGGAAGCTACCTGCTCGCTGGATATCGGCTGCCCGGAAGACGAGTTCACTGCTTTCTGTGATGCCCATCCGGATTACAAGGTGGTGGTCTACGCCAATACCTCGGCCGCGGTGAAGGCGAGGGCGGACTGGGTGGTGACCTCCAGTTGCGCCGTGGACATCGTGCAGCACCTCTCTGATGAAGGCGAAAAGATCATATGGGCTCCGGACAAGTATCTGGGTGCCTATGTGGAGAAAACCACGGGCGCCGACATGCTGCTCTGGGACGGCTCCTGCATCGTTCATGAAGAGTTCAAGGCGCGCGGCATACTGGATCTGAAAAAAGTCTATCCGGATGCAGCCGTGCTGGTTCATCCCGAGTCGCCGGAATCCGTGGTGGAAATTGCCGATGCCGTGGGTTCTACCTCGCAGCTGATTGCCGCCGCGAAAAACCTGCCCAACAAGCAGCTGATCGTTGCTACCGACAAGGGCATTTTCTACAAGATGCAGCAGGCAGCGCCGGGCAAGGAATTCATTGAAGCACCCACCGCGGGTAGTGGTGCGACTTGCCGCTCCTGCGCGCACTGCCCCTGGATGGCGCTGAATGCGCTGGAGAATCTGGCCCATGTGCTGGAGACCGGTGATCAGGAAATCCATGTGGACCCGGAGCTCGGCAAGCAGGCCATCATTCCGCTGGAGCGCATGCTGGATTTCACCCAGAAGATGAAACTGGCCGCTGTGAAGGGCAATGCCTGATGACGGCTATATCGCAGAGCTTCACGCACAGCTTGCGTGTGCGCTATGGCGAGTGTGATGCGCAGAAGGTCGTGTTCAATGCGCGCTATGGCGATTATGTGGATATCGCTGTGCTGGAGTTCATGCGGGCTTTGCCCATGGGCGGGCGCTTCCTCAATGGCGAGCTGGACTACCAGCTGGTGAAGCAGACGACAGAGTGGTTTTCCCCGGCGCGCTTTGATGACGAGCTGGCGATTACGGTTGCTGTTGTGCGCCTGGGCAATACCTCTTTCACCTTGCGTGCCGATTTCCGCCTGGCCGGCAGCGATGCCGTGATTGCTCGCTCTGAAACCGTCTATGTGCTGATGGACGGTGCCAGACTGCAGAAAATGTCCCTGCCTGCCGAGATAAGAGAGGCCTTGAGTTGAATCAGGAAAAACGCAGTCATGAAAAAGGGCGGATGATATCCGCCCTTTTTCTTTGTGCTTTTTACAAACTCATTTTGCGCTGGCAGCAGCCTTGGCGACTTCGGCATTGAAATCCGTAATGCCTTTCAGGGCGCCCGCGGTATAGGCGTTGCGGTCCACATTGAAAACATAATCCGATGAGCTGGAGTTGATGCTGCCGGCACCGGACAGCATGGACAGGCCCTTGCTCAGGGCATTGGCCGCAGTCGGTGTGGTATCGGCAGCCTTCACGAGGTCACCGGCCTTGGGCGTGATATTGATGACAGCGGCCTTGGTGGTAACGCCGGGAAGATTGCCGCCACCCATGCGCACTTTCGGCTTGCCCATCCACATGGCGCTGGCGGATTGCAGATTCATGCCGGCCGCGGTCTTGATACCCGCCTCGATACGATTGAAACCGGAATCGGTTTCACCCCAGACCTGGGGCGAGACGATGGTGTAGGTGGGGATGATGACGGTAGCGTCCTTGAATTTCGGCTTGCCCATGCTGATGAATTCGGAGAAGACGCCGGTGAAACCGATCTTGATCTGCTGTGCATCGCTGGGCGCTGCTACGAGATAAGTATCGGAACTGCCAACGGGGGATTCCGTGGGCAGGCCCCATTTGGCATCGCCCTTGTCGCGTGCAGCTTTCTGTACGAAATCCTTGTCCTTGATGTCCTCATAGGTGAGCACGGTGTAACCGGAGGCGCGCAATTTGGCGACGAAATCGTCATAGGCTTGCTTGGCAATGCTTTGTGCCAGGGCTTTGTCGAGGCCGGCCACTTTGTATTTGGCGCTGGCTTTCACGGAATTGGCACTGCCGCCGCCCAGTGTGGAAAGTGCGCTGCCTTGTTTGGAAACAAATACTTTCCCGTCCACCAGGAATTTCACATAAGCCGTGGGCACGACCACGGTATTGGAATAATCACGCAGATCCTGCGCATAACCGACATTGACGGCGAGCGTGGTGCTGCCGGCCGCCGTCTGCGCGGCCGTGGCGCTGCCCTGGCCACTGCCACCCGGTTTGCTTTCCGGTGCGGCGGAATTGGAAGCGCAGCCGCTGGCCAAGCTGGTGATGATGGCAGCGGCCAGTATGGCCAGATGTTTGCGATGCGATGCTCTGCGAAATGACATGGTGAACTCCTTTTGACCCTGATGGCGTCAGCCCGATGGCGGCGGGCTCAAAAATAAAAAGCGGCGAAGGACACACGGCCTTCGCCGTAAAAGCACTGGCCTTGGCAGGCCGGAAGCTGGGGCGAGTGTAGGGAGCGGAAGTGCAAGGGAGTTACCCCTGAGTCAGGGGGTGGGGACGGTATTTCGGCGCTGCCAGATGCCGTTGGGTGTGTCAGCCGCTGTTGGTTCAGGTGAGGCCGCGACGGGCCGCTTCCAGTGCTGCTTCGGCACGTGAACTGATATTGAGTTTGAAATAGATGTTCTTGATGTAGCTGGAGACGGTGCTGTCGGCCAGACCCAGCTGCTGCGCCACTTCGCTCACGCGCAGACCACGGCCTATGCCGGCCAGCACATCGGTTTCGCGCGGTGTGAGATGCACATCGTCAGGGCTGCTCTCCGGCATGGCAGTGTTTTTTGCCTGCTGCCGGAAATATTCCAGCATGCGGCGCGCGATGCTGGGTGAAAGCGGTGGCTGCCCTTGCTCCAGCTGGCGTAGCTGCAACAGGAAGAGCGCTTCCGGCTGCTCTTTCAGCAGATAGCCTTGGGCGCCGGCGGCAATGGCGCCAAAAAGATTGTCGTCATCGCCATGCACGGTGGTCACGATCAGGGAAATTTCCGGCCGCTGTACCTGCAGCTCGCGTATGAGGTCTATGCCGGAGCCATCGGGCAGGCCGAGATCGAGCAGGGCAAGACGGAAATCCGTTTTCTCGGCGAGTTTTGCGCGCGCGGCCTGCAGGCTGTGCGCACTCACGGTGGTGTAGGCGGGAAAGGCCTGCCGCACCAGCGAGCACAGCCAGCCATTCACCTCCGGTTTGTCTTCCAGAATCAGGGCGTGGGGTTTTTCAAGCGGACTCATGTGGCCTCGTAGCCGGCAGGGGCCGGCACTGCTGCGGGCGGGACAGGGGCAAGCGGGACAAGAATTTCCATGCAGGTGCCGGGACTGGCGCTGCTGATGCTGAGGCTGCCCTGCATATCGCTGATGCGGCTGTGCAGATTGGCGAGACCTTGCCGGCCCTGCTGTTTTTCTTCCGGCATGCCGACACCGTTGTCGCTGATGCGGGTTTGCAAGGCATTTTCCTGCAGGCGTATTGCCACCTGCACATGGCTGGCGCCGGCATGGCGCAGGATATTGCTGATGAGCTCGCGCATCACCGAGCTGTAATTGCGGTACACGCGATAAGGCAGGAGGGTGTTGTCTTCCTCGCGCAAGAGCGGCCATTCCAGGGTGAGTCCGGCGGCTTCCAGACGCAGCGAAGTTTCATGGCGCAATTCCGCCAGCATCACATCCAGTTGCATCTGCGTGCCGGTGAGGCCGTTGATGATGGTGCGCATTTCCGTGATGGCCTGCTGGATGCTCTGCCGCGTTTCCGTGATGCCGCTCTGGTGCAGGCCGGTGAGCAGGCGCGAGCCGATATCGTCGTGCAGATCGCGGGCGATGCGGCTGCGCTCTTCGCGCACGCCCTGGTTATAGGCATCGCGGCTGGCATCGGCATGGCGCAGCATTTCCTGCATTTCCGTGGCGAGGGCGAAATCCTGCGGCGTGAAAAGACGGCGACCGCCGTGGGCGTAAGCCATTTTCAAAGCGGGAATGTCGGCAGCGCCCGGCAATAACAAGGCGAGGCCGTTTTCGGCAATGTGCGGGCGCGTCACGCCGGCATGGTTTTCCAGCTGCAGGGGATGGAAAAGCTCCGTGAGCAGGGCGCGGTGGCGGGTCAGACGCTCCTGTGGCGTGGCGGCGAGAGAGATATCCAGGACCTGACGGAAGATTTCCAGCTTGCCCGGTCCGCTGCGGTGCAGCAGGCGCGCCAGCAGCCAGTGGCGCAACGGCAGCCAGAGCAGGCTGCAGGCCAGCAGGGACAGCGCCAGGGACAGCGTCTGGTCCAGACGCAGCAAGAGGATGAGGGCAAGGTCCAGCACCAGCAGGGCCGCCACCGTGCCCAGCCAGAGCAGCAGGTGGAAGGCCCAGCGATCCAGATCGAAAAGGCGATAGCGGCGCAGACCGAGTGCAAGGCCGGTGTAGAGGATGAGGAAGAGTCCGAAGGCGTGGCCCTGGGACATCAGCGGCGGCTGGTTCAGCAGCGCCGGCAGGGCGGCTGCGAGGACAAAAAGGCTGGCCGTGAGCAGGCTGGACAGGCCCAGCCAGCGCAAGGAGGCCAGGGCCAGCGGCTGGCCGCGGTTATGCCACCACTGCAGGAGGATGAGCAGCAGGATGCCCAGGGTTTGCAGCATGACCGGCAGATACATGCCGGTGGCGGGGTCAGGCCAGAGCTGCAGGCTGTCCAGGATCAGCCAGGGCAGGAAGATGGCCGGCAGCAGCCAGAGCCAGACCGGACGCAGCAGGCGTTTGGGAAAGAGCAGGAAGAGGGCGAGCAGGGCGCAGCCGAAAAGCGTGGAGCCCAGGTGGTTGATGATCATGAGGCCGCGGAAGAGTTCGGCCGGGACACTGAGTTCGCGCACCGAGTACACGGCGGCAGCAAAGGCGGACAACATGAGGGCCACGCCGGAGAGGGCGAAGCAGCGCGCAGCGCCATCACGCGGGCGCAGCACCACGATCCAGGTGCCGATAAGGAAGCCGCCGGCACCGGCCAGCAGCTGTATCCAGAAGGCCAGGGGCAGGCTGGCCGGGGAACGGTAATGCTCGGGCTGCAGCGGTGCGCTGACGACTTCGCCCTCGGGAGTCTCCAGCACCAGTTGCAGGGGCAGGCCGTCCAGCCAGCTTTGTATCAGGGCCTGACGGGCGAGGAGCTCGCGCACTTCCTCATAGCTTTGCAGGGTGTCCGGCTCTTCCACGAGATCACGGGCGGTCAGCGGGAGATCAGGGCGACCTTCGCGACGCAGGGCCTGCAGGGTGGCGGGAAGCGGCAGGCCGGCTGCCGGACCATGAACAGCGGTGATCTGCAGTTGGCCGGAGACGGTATCGGGCTGGAGGGAAAGCCCCAGCGTGGGCTGGCGCAGGACCAGTACCACGATCAATGACATGAGCAGAGCAACAAACAGCAGTGCCATCAGTAGCCAGCTGCCGGGAGAAAGCAGTCGGGATTTCACGCAAATTCCTGTCGCAAACGAAAACCACATTCAGAGCCGATGAGGTGACGATCCTGGGTACCGGCCGCGCCTATGATGCGTTTTGACAAGTGTGATGTCATCCACAAAACCGGCTGATGGTGACTTGTTACGACAAGTGTCCGCCTTGGGAGCGGTTTCAGCCTTTGAGATCGCCCTTGGCCTGCTGCATTTCGCGCATGCGCTTCTGGATCTTGGCGGTGAGGGGATAATTGTCGCGCACGCCGCTGGCGGCCATGCGCAGTTGTTCCAGGGCGCGGTTGTCGTCGCCATTGAGGAAATAGACTTCGGCGCGGCTGCGGTAGATGCCCAGCGTGTTCTTGCTGGCGGTGTAGGCGTCCACGAGCAGGCGCCAGATTTGCGGATCATCACTGCGTTCGCGGGCGGCGGCCTCCAGGCGCTCTATCACCTGCTCGGGATGATTGGCGGCGATCTGGGCACGGGCGTAATAGACGAGCAGGGGATAGCTGTCGGGATTCAGGGTCACCGCCGGGGTCAGCAGCTTGATGGCGGCGTCGTACTGGCGGTCGGCCAGCTCGATATCGGCGGCGGCGGCCAGATAGTCCACGCGCAGGGGATTTTCCTGCAGCAAGGGCGCGAGGGCTTCACGGGCCTTGTCGTACTGGCGATCACGGGCCAAGGCAATGGTGAGGCCGAGGCGATTGGCGCGGGCACGATCGCTATTGGGGCTGAGCTCGCGCAATTGCTGCTGGAAAAAGGCAATGCCGCGGCCACTGTCGGCCAGATAGATGGCGGCGAGGCGCACACGCACCAGCTGATAATCCAGCGAATCCTGCGGCAGTTTCTGCGTGTACTGGTTGGCGCGCGCCATGGTATCGGCAATACGCGATTCGGTGAGCGGGTGGGTGAGCACGAATTCCGGAATATTGCCCACCATGCGCGATTGCCGCTGCAGGCGCTGGAAGAAGACGGGCATGGCATGCGGGTCCATGCCGGAATCCACCAGGGTCTGCATGCCGATGCGATCGGCCTCTTGTTCGTACTGACGGCTGTAGCTCAGCTGGTTGTCCACCATGGCAGCCTGCGCGCCCATCCCTAAGGCATAGGCGCCATCACCGCTGCCGGCAGCGGCCAGCGCAATGCTGGCGAGCAGGGTGCCGAGATACATCCACTGGTTCTGCTTTTGTGAAGCGAGCTGGCGCGCGAAATGGCGCTGGCTCAAGTGACCCAGCTCATGGCCCAGCACGCCGGCAGTTTCCGCTTCGGTTTCGGCATTGAGCAGCAGGCCGACATTGATGCCCACCACGCCGCCGGGCACGGCAAAGGCGTTGATGGATTTATCGGGAATGACGATGAGGCTGAGATCAGGATTCTGCAGCGGGCTGTGGAAGGCCAGGCGATAGCAGAGATGCTCCAGATAATCCTGCACCACCGGATCACTCACGGCCGGTGTGCTGCCGCGCAGCTGGCGCAACCAGGTGCGGCCGAGACGGTATTCCTGTTCGGGGCTGATGACGCTGGACACATCATCGCCCAGCTCCGGCAGATCACTGCTGCCTTGCCCGGCATGGCTGGGAAAGGTTGTTGTGCTCAGGAGCAGCAGGAAGAAGGGAAACAGGCGTTTCATCACAGGGGTTTCATGCGGCAGGCAGGGCGTTATGATGTCGCGCTATTCTGGCGCATGGCTCTTGCGCCTGTCATTGCTTCGCTGTGGTGAATTTGCAAATGTCTGAAACGTCTCGTCAGCTCGACGCCCGCGGCCTGCGCTGCCCCATGCCCCTGCTCAAACTCAAGCAGGCCCTGCACGGCATGGCCGCTGCCGAGGTGATAGAGGTTCTGGCCACGGATCCGGGTTCGGTACGGGATTTCCAGGCCTTCCTGCGTCAGGGCGGTCATGAGCTGCTGGAACTGCGTGAAGGCGAAAAGGAGTTCTTTTTCCGTATCCGCAAAAGACAAGGGCCAGCCTGAGGGCCAGCCCTTGGGATGATTCTGCTTAAACTTATTTGTTGAGCTGCTTCACGGCAAAGAGCACGGCCTCGGCATGGCCGTCCACTTTCACCTTGCGCCATTCATTGCGCAGCACGCCTTTCTTGTCGATGACAAAAGTGCTGCGCTCCACGCCCAGTACCTGCTTGCCATACATATTCTTCATCTTGATGACATCGAAGAGCTTGCACAGTTCTTCGTTCTCGTCGCTGATGAGCTCGAAGGGGAAGCACTGCGCTTCCTTGAATTTCTCGTGGGATTTCACGCTGTCACGGGAGACGCCGAGGATCATGCATTTCTCGGCCTTGAAATCCTCGATCATGTCGCGGAACTGCTGGCCTTCCAGGGTGCAGCCGGGAGTGGAATCCTTGGGGTAGAAATACAGGACCACATGCCAGCCCTTGAGGGCGGAGAGCACCACTTCCTTGTTGCTGGTGGCGGGCAGACGGAAATCGGGAACGGCATCACCCACGGCGATTGTCATACGGCATCCTTGATGAGACAAAAAGTAGAGGGGCGGGACAAAGGGAAGAGAGGCTGACGCTAGCGAATGCCGTGCAGTAAGCCAAGTAAAAAAGCCGGCATTTGCCGGCTTTTTCATATTTATACTTCACGCAGCTGTTCAGTTTTTGAACGGCTCGATGATGGCGTCGAGATTGCGGTCATCACAGAAGAGCATGAAGTTCTCGCGCAGGGTGGCCAGATGCACGCGGGCCGGGATGTTCACCGTCATGCTGAGGGCGAACATGGGCGAGCCGGTATGCGGCGCGGCATAGGTGCTGGTTTCCATGGCTTCGATATTGATGCTTTGCACGGCAAAGAAGTTGGCGATCTCGTGCACGATGCCGGGATTGTCCAGGGCGATGACATGCACGTTGTAGGGCATGGCCTCGGCCTGCACCGTACGCGGCTCGGTGCGCTTGGAGGTGATCACGAGATTGAGGCGCTTGCCCAGATTGGGCAGCTGCGCTTCCAGCTTGGCGATGGCATCCCAGGTGCCGGAAAGCATCATGATGAGGGCGAATTCCTGGCCCATCACGATCATGCGCGAGTCAGCGATATTGCAGCGGTTTTCCGAGGCAGCGCGGGCGAGTTCGTCAACGATGCCGGTGCGGTCGGCGCCGAGGGCGGAAAGTACGAGGAAGTGCTCCATGGGGGTTCCTGAAAAAAGCGGGGCCTGAGAAGACGGTTCCGAGTCTAGCACTGGAAAATGATGGTAGTCAGTCGTTTGCGAGCTTGGTTTTACGGCTTACTGATAACGTGTGGGATCGGCCAGTCCGGCGTCGGCAAAGCCCTTGCGGCGCAGGCGGCAGGAGTCGCAGACGCCACAGGCTCGGCCATCCATGTCGGCCTGGTAGCAGGAGACAGTGAGACCGTAGTCCACACCCAGCTTGATGCCGGTCTGGATAATTTCCGCCTTGGTCAATGCAATCAACGGCGTGTGGATATGCATGCGATGACCTTCCACGCCGGCCTTGGTGGCGAGATTGGCCACACTCTCGAAAGCGGCAATGAATTCCGGGCGGCAATCGGGATAGCCGGAATAATCCACGGCATTCACGCCGATGAAAATATCGTCAGCCTGCACCACCTCGGCCAGACCCAGTGCGAAAGAAAGGAATACCGTATTGCGCGCCGGCACATAGGTGACGGGAATGCCGGTGCTCTCTTCAGTAGGCACGGCGATGGAGGTATCGGTAAGGGCTGAGCCGCCTATGGTGCCGAGATCGAGGCGCAGTACACGGTGATCCTTCACGCCGAAAGCAGCAGCCACGCGTTGGGCGGCTGCCAGCTCGGCATTGTGGCGCTGGCCATAGTCGAAGCTGAGGGCAACCACATCAAAGCCCTGGCTTTTCGCGATGGCGACGCAGGTGGCGGAGTCGAGTCCGCCGGAAAGAAGTATCACGGCCTTTTTCATGGCTTTCCTGCAGATATTCTGAATACGGTTTGTTGATTAACGTGGTGCAAACATGATGACGGCCATGCCACTCAGGGCGAGAGCTACACCGATAAAGTCCAAGTGGTCCGGGCGTATGCCGTCGACGGCCCAGAGCCATCCCAAGGCCACAGTGATGTAGACGCCGCCGTATGCAGCATAAACACGACCGGATGCCGCGGGATGCAGGGTCAGCAGCCAGGCAAAGAGGGCAAGTGCAAGTGCTGCCGGCAAGAGCAGCCAGGCTGAGCCCTGTTTTTTCAGGTAGAGCCAGGGCAGATAGCAGCCGATGATTTCCGCCAGCGCCGTAATGACGAACAGTCCCAGCGTTTGCAGTACAGCCATCTCAGTGCCCGGGTTCGTTATTCCAGAGGTATTTGTGCAACTGCACCTGCATGCGCACATCCAGCTTGTCGGCCAGTATCCATTCGGCCAGCTCACGCGGATTCATCTCGCCATGTACAGGTGAAAGCAGCACATCACTGACTTTTTCCACGAGATCGAATTCATCGCATTTGAAACGGGCCCAGTCGTAATCACGACGCGAGGCGATGACGAATTTCACCTGATCATTGGGAGTGAGGGCGGCAATGTTTTCATAGCGGTTGCGATGCGATTCACCGGAGTCCGGCGCTTTCAGATCCATGACGCGGCTGACGCGGATATCGGTCTTGCTGATATCCAGTGCCCCGCTGGTTTCCAGCGAGACTTCATAGCCTTCATCGCAAAGCCTCTGCAGCAGCTCAATACATTCCGGCTGGGCCAGCGGCTCACCACCGGTCACGCAGACAAAACGGGCGCCATAACTACGCACGGTATCGAGCAGTGCCTCCAGCTCCATGAGCTGGCCGCCGCTGAAGGAATAGGGCGTATCACACCAGACACAGCGCAGGGGGCAGCCGGTCAGGCGCACGAAGACCGTAGGCCGGCCGACACTGCGCGCCTCGCCTTGCAGGGAGTGGAAGATTTCACTGATACGGAGCTGGGCGGCTGACACGGGCTAAGGGGCTGGCGCTGGCAAAAAGGGCGGCCATTCTACCTCAGCCCTGAGGGTCGTAGGAGCGGCCTTGACCGCGAACACCGGATAGTCTGCTTGTTGCCGCTTCCAGAGGAGCTTGCAAGAGCGAGCGCCTGCGGCGGAGCGAAGTCCGGATTCACTCCGGACGTAGCGTGCTCCCGGTGTGAGCGCACCGGGAACATCATGAACAGCATCAGGATTTTTTGGCGGGGGTTTTAGCAGCGGGTTTGGCGGCAGGCTTGCTTTCAGGCTTGGCGGCTGGCTTGGCAGCAGGGGCTTCGGCCGCGGCCAGTGCCTTGAGATAGCTGTCGGCCAGACCGGCTTCCGGGCTCTTGGGATATTTGGCCACCAGTTCCTGCATCTTCTTTTTGGCTTCCTGTGGTTTGCCCTGCAGATCCTGGATGCTGCCCAGCTTGTAGAGGGCGGCGGGGGCCTTGGCGTGGTCCGGATACTTCGTTAGCACGGTTTCGAAATGCTTTTGGGCGGAGGCCTGATCCGGCGTGCTGGCATTGAGATAGAACTCGCCCAGCCAGTAATAGGCACCGGGCGTGAAGGTGGAGTTGGGATAACGCTTCACAAAGGCCAGCATGGGCGGGATGGCCTTGTCCGGGCCGCCAGTGCGGAAAGTCTCATAGGCGGCCAGATAGGCTTTCTTTTCTTCTTCGATGGTGGCGCTGGGAGCGGCTGCAGCATCAGTGCTTGCTGCTGCAGGGCCGGCGGCAGCGGCCTGCTTCACTTGCTCTTGCAGGGCATTGAAGCGCTGGTCGAGATCGGTATAGCGCGTGCGCAGATCGGTCTGCAGTTTTTCAATGAGGTGGGCCTGTTCTTCCACCGTGCCGCGCAGGCGGCCCAGTTCTTCCTGCAACTGCTGCAACTGGTTATAGCTGTCCCAGCCACTGTTGCTGCTATCAGTCTGAACGGGAGCTTCGACAGCTGCCGGAGCCGGCGCCGGTTTGGCGGCGGCCACGGGCTTGGGGGCCGAGCTCAGCGGACGGTCTTCCACCACGATTTCAGCATGCAGGCCGGAACTGGCGAGCAGGGCAAGCAGAAGGGCAGAGCGATGGAAACGGCTATTCAGGAGCATGCGAAAACCTCGTCGCAAATAAAGGCACGCGGGACTTGAGCCCGTATCAATC
>JAVHYE010000094.1 GCA_031119295.1 Pedobacter sp.
GATGTGGCCGCGCAACTGGATGTTTCCACACGCAGCCTGATACGCCACCTCAAGGCCGAGGGCATCAGCTACCAATCCCTGCTGGATGCCGAGCTGGGCCGCCAGGCCCGGGCCTGTCTGGATTCCGGCCGCTACACCGTGGAGGGTGTGGCCCTGACCCTGGGCTATCAGGAGGTTTCCGCCTTCCGCCGGGCCTTCAAACGCTGGTTCGGCATGTCGCCGGCGGACTATCTGGCCCGGCACAAACAGCCCTGAGCCCCGGCAAAGACGGGCCCCACACAGGTCAGATATTGCCAAATTGGCACTATCTGCACCCCTTATGGCAGTTTCCAGCCTTGGGGGCCGCCTGAGCCCATGCCAGCATCCGAAGCCTGTTCATCACGGATGTCGCCATGAGCGCCCTCGCCTCTCTCGCCACGCTCTATCTCAAAAGCCGGCAAAAGCGCCTGCTGCAGGTGACGTATCCGCTGACGCCGCGCCGCCTCATGCAGGGCATGCGCTGGCTACCCTTGCCGAGCGGTGCCAGTCAGCGCCAGCTGCGCGTGGGCAATGTGCCCGTGACCGTTATCAGCAATGCACACGCACGACAAAAAGAGCGCGTACTTTTTTATATACACGGCGGCGGTTTTACCGGGGGCAGTCCAGCCACGCATGCCGCTTTCGCTGCACGTCTCATGCAGGCTGGCGGTTTTGCCGAAGTCTGGTTGCCGGATTACCGCCTGGCTCCCGAACATGTTTTTCCCGCCGCACGCGATGATGTGATGGCGGTGTGGCAAACGCTCTGCCGGCATCACGATGCCGGGCATATTGCCGTGGCCGGTGAATCTGCTGGCGGCAATCTTGCACTGGGCCTTTGCGTGCAACTGCGTGATACCGGACTGAGCTTGCCCAAGCGCCTCTATCTCATGTCGCCCTGGCTGGATCTCGGCCTGAGCTCGACGCAGCTGAGCGCGAATTTCCGGCACGATGCTTTTTGTGGCCATCCGGAACGCGCGCGCGACTGGATACGCCAGCAATTTGCACGGCATTACCTGGGCGACCGGAATGCTGGCGACCCCGAAATATCACCGGTCTTTGCCGATCTGCAGGGCCTGCCTGCGATTTATGTGCAAGCCGCCGGCAACGAAGTTTTCAACGGCGACGCCTTGCTGCTGGCGCGACGTTGCCAAGAAGCGGGCACGGCCTGCGAACTGGAAATCTGGGGCGGCCTCTTTCACGCCTTCGCCCTGTTTGCACCCTTGCTGCCCGAAGCCAATAGCGCACTGCGCCGCGCGGCTTACTGGCTGCAGCACGGCCGCTTTTCACAACGCAATCCGCATGGCCATTTGCTGGCCACGGGCTAGATTCATGCAGCACACAGCACCCTCACCCGGCACACTTACCCATAGCGAGAAACAACATGCCTGCCGTCCTTTATGAAAAATGCGGTCATATCGCGCTCATCACCATCAACCGCCCCGAACGCCATAACGCCCTCAATCCGGAAGCCGTGGTGCAACTGGCTGACGCCTGGAAAACCGTGAGCGAGGATGCCGAGATACGCGTGGCCGTGGTGACAGGTGCCGGTGAACAAAGCTTCTGTGCCGGCGCCGATCTGGCCGAGCTCATCACCCTCTTCAATGGCGCTCGCACACCGGAAAACGATTACGACCGTGCCGTGATGCAGGATTTCTTCATGCTGGAGCGCACTCTCCTGCGCAATTTCGACTGCGGCAAGCCGGTGATCTGCGCCGCCAACGGCAATGCCATCGCCGGCGGCATGGAAATGCTGCAAGGCACGGAAATCCGCGTGATTGCCGATCATGCCAAGCTCGGCCTGCAGGAAGTGAAATGGGGCCTCTTCCCCGCTGGCGGCTCCACCGTGCGCCTGCCGCGCCAGATTCCCTATGCCGTGGCCATGGAAATCCTGCTCACCGGCGATCTCATCAGTGCACAGCGTGCTTATGAACTGGGCCTCGTGAATTATGTGGTGCCGGCGGATCAGGTGATGGCCAAAGCCATGGAAATTGCCGAGCGTATTGCCGGAAACGGCCCACTGGCCGTGCGCGAAGTGCGTCGCTCGGCGCGCGAGTGCATCAATATTCCGGAGAAGGAAGCGCTGGATAAAGAAAAGATGTATGCCGCGCCCGTGATGTTCTCGAAAGATGCGCGTGAAGGCCCGCGGGCTTTCAAGGAAAAGCGCAAACCGAATTTCACCGGCAGCTGATATTGTCCTGACCATCACCGCATCAAAACCGAAGAGAAGACATGAAACATATTGCTCCTGCTGACAACACGCCCATCCTCGTTGGTGGTGGCCAGCTCACCAATCGCAAGCCGCCGCAGGAAGCGCCCACGCCACTGGCCATGATGGCGGATGCGGCAAAACTGGCTGCGGCCAATGCCGGCATTTCCGAAGCGCTATTGCATCAGCTGGATACCGTGGCCACCACGCGTCTGGCCAGCGATTCCACCGAGGCCAAGATTCCGGTGGGCGAATACCGCAATCTGCCGAAATCGCTGGGGCTGGCCGTGGGCGCTACGCCCATCCAATTCCTGATGGCCGGTGTGGGCGGCAATACGCCACAGCAACTGGTGAATGATGTGGCCGAGCGTATCGCCGCCGGCAAAACGGAATTCGCCCTGCTCGCCGGTTCGGAAAACCTGCAGGCCCTGATAGGTGGCCTCAAGATGGGCCATCTGCCGCAATGGGGCGATGAGGTGGACGGCACGCCCGAACTGGTGGGCTCGGTCGCCCCCGGCTGCACGCCGCATGAACAGCTCTACGGTTTCTTCTATCCCATCAATACCTATCCGCTTTTTGAAAATGCCCTGCGTGAGCATCGCGGTGTGGCGCTTGATACACATATGCAGAAGCTGGGCACCATGTTCAGCCGCATGTCCGCCGTGGCCGCAGCAAATCCATTGAGCTGGTTCCCGCTCTTCCGCAGTCCGGAAGAAATCATCACGGTGACGGACAAGAACCGCTATATCAGCTTTCCCTACACCAAATACCTGAACTCGGTGATACAGGTGGACATGAGCGCCGCCGTCATCATGACTTCCGTGAAAAAAGCGCGTGAGCTGGGCATTGCGGAAGATCGCTGGGTTTATCTCAATGGCTGCGCTGATGCGCAGGACCACTGGAATATGAGCGAGCGCGAGAATTTCCATTCTTCCGCACCCATACGTCTGGCCGGCAAAGCAGCTTTTGGCATGGCCGGTCTCACACCGGCTGACCTGGATTTCCTGGATATCTATTCCTGCTTCCCTTCTGCCGTGCAGATGGCCTGCCAGGAACTGGGCATTGCCGAAGATGATGCACGCGGCCTCACTGTTACCGGCGGCATGCCCTACTTCGGCGGTCCCGGCAACAACTACAGCCTGAACAGTCTGGCCACCATGCTGGATAAAGTGCGCAGCAAACCCGGCAGCCATGGCCTGGTCACCGCCAATGGCTGGCATATCACCAAATATTCGATAGGGATTTATTCCACGCACAATCTGCACAAGGAATGGAAGCCGGCGCCCTCTGTGCAAGCCGAACTGGATGCCCGCCCGAAAACGCCTTATGTGGAAGTGCCGGAAGCCGGCCCCGCCACGATTGAAACCTGGACGGTGACGCATAATTCGCGCGGCCCGCAGGAAGGCATCGTCTTTGTACGTCTGGCCGATGGCAGCCGCTGTCTTGCCAATACACCGGCTGGCGATACCGAGCTGCTGGAGCGCATGAAAAAAACGGATTGCATAGGCAAGATTGGCAGCATCAGCGTGGTGAACGGCCGTAATATATTTGTGCCTGCTGATATCTGAGCGTTTGAAAGCGAAAAAGAAAAAGGGAGCGAATGCTCCCTTTTTAATGCCTCATTTTTTGATGGCTGTATCAGCCCATCACTTAGGATTTGTGCGGCGGATTGGCCCGCCCTTCACCACTGGGCGACGGCCTTTCCTGTTCACGCTGGCCGCCAGGCTGACGTGCCAGCGCCTGACTCTCCTTGTCCGCCATGGACTGCGCGCGACGTTGCGGTGCGGCCTGGGCACTGCCTGCCTGCGGGCGTGAGGTCTGTTTTTCATCCGGCAAGCGGGCACGGAAAACATCACCGCTGACATGTTCCACCGCACCCAGCCGGCCGAGATAGCTGCGCGCCTCATCGGTATCGGCTACCAGCCGGTGGTTTTCAATATGCGCGCAATCCTTGCTGATACGCAGCTCCTGGTCAGCCCAGGCAGTGCTATTGGCACGCTGGCCGGCAATACGCTGTATGCGGCCCTGCTTGTCCAGTTGCTCGGTGCGGAAATTCTTGAACTGCGCGCTGTCGCGCAGCTGCACATGGAAAAAGCCCACACTGCGCGGTGCCGCCTTGGCGGCGCTGCTCTGGGGGGAACGCTGTGAATAAGCCATGATGTCCTCCTGTTTCATCGCTAGCTTTTTCACTCTAGCGCCTGAGAAGGCTTACAAAGCTTGCTTTGGGTTGGCAAAAAACACCGTTGCGTAAGAAAGCGGGGACTTTATGTAAAGTGCTGCGCTGCAAGTGCCTCAGTGCCGGACACGAGGACGGCGTCGCACCGGTTTGGCCTTGAAGACATCGCCATCCACCTGCCGCGGAATGGAGCCGAAGCGGCGCATGAATTTGCGCGCTGCCTCGTCATCCGCCACCAGACAACCGTTTTCCACATGCGCCAGGCGCTTGCTGATCAACCATTCCTGATCGGCCCAGCTCTCATTCGGTCGCTGTCCGGCGACACGCTGTATGCCGCCGTGGGCGCCCATGCTCTGGGTCCGAAAACGTACAAAGAGACGGCTGTCGCGCAGGGTGATATGGAAAAAATCCTCATCCTTGCCCAGTACGCCGCCACTCTTCTCCACTGCCTCTTCCTTGCCGACATCCATCATGGCCTCCTGCCTTGCCAGATTCGCCGCAAAAACGTCGCCAGCTTACGCCCTCATTACAGCGCAATACGCAGGCTTTGCGTTATGTCTGCGTAAACATCCCGGAAAGCCGCCCATGAAAAAGGAGGCCGTAGCCTCCTTTTTCATTTTCTTCGTGCCATTTTCTTCACGCCATTCTCTTTACGCCCAGACGGCCATCAGGGCTTGGCGGCCCGACGCCGGCGGAACTGCCGCCACTTCCACCACAAGACCAGCACGATGATGGCGAGCACGCTGAGGAAGACCGTATTGAAAACCGGGAAGGGTTCTTCGCGGCTGTTCCAGACTTCCACATTCACGGCATTGGGGAATTCATTCAGCAGTTTGATGCGCCAGCCGTAATACGTCACCAGGGCCAGCTGCTCGGGCTGCTTCTCCAGCATCTGCGCCCGCGCCAGCACTTCCGGCGAATCGAATTTCATATAGAAGGGAAAACCGAAGCGCGTGTCTTCATTGCGATAGACATGCACCGTGCCGGTTTCAGGATCAGAGACATTGATGAAATAGACATCGCGCGTAGAGGCCACCGCCTTGCTTGGGTCCACCACATTACCCTGCATGTCCACACGCCGGACTTCATGGCCATCCACATGCACCACACGATGCTGGGGCAAGGCCCAGACCAGCAGCAAGGCCAGCAACACCACGACCACCCCTACCAGTGTCAGCACAACCGTGCGCACCTTCTCCATTTTCTTCTCCTTGTGTTTTCAGCTCCGCCAGGACCTGCAAGCCACGCGGCAGGTCTCTGCCCGCTGACTCTAGCAGAGGCCATGGCAAAGCTTCATCCATGGCGGCCGGCAGGCCTTCACTTTCCCGGCAAAAAGCCGGACTTGCCATACTGGAGGCATCGCCTTTATAGTTCATAAATGAACTATTCATTTATGACTTAACATGAGCAAGCCCACCTGCCCCGACAGCTTCCTCACGGCGGAACAATGCCTGGACACCACACGCCAGCGCCTGCCGGAATTCCCGCTGGAGCGCATACGGCTGGTGCGCCTGATCGCGCATATGCAGCGCAGCCTCGAGCAGTCCTGCAACAATGTGCTCAAACCCTATGGCCTCAACTATTCTGGCTACCATGCCCTGATGATGCTGTACGGCTCGCCGGATTTCAGCCTGACGCCCTCGGCGCTCAGCGATGCCACCAGCGAGAAGCGCAACAACATCACCCGCATCTGTGACGATCTGGCCGAGCGTGGGCTGATTGCCCGCGAAGCCAGTGCCAGCGACCGGCGCTCGGTGGTACTGGCCCTGACCGCGCAAGGCCAGGCGCTGGTGGAAAAAATCCAGCCGGAAATGTGGGCACCGCTTTCAGACACCTTTGGCGATTTCAGCAGCGCAGAACTCAAGCAGCTGCGCAGCCTGCTCTACAAACAGCTCAGCGGCATGGACAAGCACCGGACCTGATCATGGCCAAGCACAGCGAAAGCCTGGGAGCACTGTGGCAGCAATGGCTGCAGGGTGAAGGGCCGCGCTGGATATTCATCGCCAAAACCCTGCTGGCCAGTTTCTTTGCCTTCTGGTTGTCCATACAGCTGGATTTCGACAAACCCGCCACCGCCATGATGACGGTTTTCATCGTGGCGCAGCCGCAAAGCGGGCTGGTGGTCGCCAAGGGTTTTTACCGCATCATCGGCACCCTGGTCGGTCTGGTCATCACCTGGCTCCTGCTCGCCAGCTTTGCCCAGCAGCAGGAACTCTTCATTCTCTGCCAGGCCCTGTGGATAGGCCTTTGCGTGGCCGGGGCCGCGCGCTTCCGTGAATTCCAGGCCTATGCCTTCCTGCTGGCGGGCTACACCAGCTGCCTGATCGGCTTTCCTGCCGTCATGCAGCCCGAGAACTTTTTCAGCATTGCCCAGGGCCGCATTTCCGAAATCATCCTCGGCATACTCTGCGCCGCCATCATCAGCGACACCCTGTTCCCGCAAAGACTGACACCGCGTCTGGTTGCCGCCGTGCGAGGTCAATTCGCCGGTCTCTTGCACTTCGTGCACGAAGCAGTCGCCGCACCGCTGGATCGCACCATCACCGTGGAAGACCAGCTGCGTTTTGTCAGCCAGATTCTCGCGCTGGAAACGCTGCGTGCCTCGACCATATTCGAGACGCCGGACTCGCGCATACGTGATGACCGCCTGCGTCTTTTCAATGCCGACTTCATGACGGTGACCACCTCGCTGCATGCCCTGCAGCAACATGCCTGGCGCATGCGCGAACAAAAGCGGGCCAGCGCCCTCGCCGCCCTGCGGCCTTGCGTGGCAGAAATCGCACCGCAGCTGACCCGGGAAGACGGCAGCATTCCCGCCATGGCGGCAGAAGCTCCGGAAGTCGCTACAAGATTGCAGGCCTTTCTGCCCAAGCTGGAAAACGATCTGGCCGCTTCTCGTGAAATCCTTCAGGAAAAAGTCAGCGCCCAGGAGTTGCTGGAGTTTGATTGCGCCGCCGAGCTCCTGCGCGATGTGGTGAGCGAGCTCATGCAGCTCACGCAAAGCTATGCGGCCCTGGCTGTTTCTGCGCACAGCACGGACCGTGTCGCACCGACTTTCATTCCGCATACCGAGGCCAGCGAGGCCATCATTGCCGGCGTACGCGCCACCGCCGCCATGCTGGCCGTGCTGGTTTTCTGGATTACCACGGGCTGGAGCAATGGCGCCACTGCGGCCACGCTGGCCTGTATAGGCTGTGCCCTGTTTGCCGCTTCACCGGCACCACTGGCCGCCGTCAAACAGATGAGCAGCGGTTTTGTGCTGGGCTTCATTGCCGCCGTTTTCTGCAAGTTCCTGCTGCTGCCCGAAGCCGACAATTTCATCATGATGTGTCTGGCCTTCCTGCCCTTCCTGCTGGCGGGCAGCCTGATCATGACGAATCCGCGTTATCCGGGCGTGGGGGCCGGCTTCAATCTCATGCTGATTTCTGCCATCGCACCCGACAACCAGATGGTTTACGACATGGCCACCTTTCTCAATGACGGCATGGCACAGCTGGTGGGCATAGGCGTGGCCGGTGTGGCCTTCCTGCTCTTGGCGGTAAAGCCGGTCAGTGCATTGCAGCTGCGACTGGCGCGACATCTGCGTCATGAGCTGGCACGCACAACCAGCGACAGCCTGCGTCAGCTGCCGCACAGTTTTGAAAGTCGCACGCGTGATCTCATACGCCGCATTTCCACCCTGCCCGAGCCTTCACGCTCCACGCTCACGCTCTGCGCGCTTTCCGTGCTGGAGCTGGGTGATGCCACCGTGGACCTGCGTCGCAGCTTGCCGCAGGCCGGCAATGCGTCGCTACAAAAATCCCTGACGGCACTTCTGGAGTTACTGGCTACAGCCTTTCGCCGCAGCGATGCCGACAGCCGTCGTGCGGCCATCAAGGCCCTGCAGGAAAGCCTGCGTGAGTTGACCGAACTCCTGGCCAGCGAGGAAAAACCTGAACTGCTGCCGCTGCAACGCCAGCTGTATCGCATCTACAGCGTGCTCTGCGACGAAGCCTGGTTTGCTGCCTTCAGCCAGAGAGAATCCGGCACAGAAAAACTGGAGGTGAGCCATGCCTCGTGAAATCGACATCCTGGGCATTTATGTACCTGCCCTGCTGCCGCTTTTCCTGCTGACCATTGCCATTTACTGGCCACTGGAAAGTGCGCTGGCCCGCCGCGGCTTTTTCCAGCATGTCTGGCACGCCTCATTATTCCGTCTTGCCCTCTTCACCTGCCTGTATGCCGGCGCCAGCTTGCTGGTTTATCGCTAGGACAACACCATGCCCAAACCGGATAGAAAAACCCTGTTCCGCCTCAGCCTGACCGGCATCATCTGCCTTGTCGCCCTGCTGCTCGGGCATGCACTGTGGCAGCACTATATGCACACCCCCTGGACACGGGATGGCCGCGTCAAGGCAGATGTGATCAATGTGGCGCCGGATGTTTCCGGCATCGTCACGAAAGTGCTGATACGCGATAACCAGCTGGTGAAAAAAGGCGATGTGCTTTTCGTGATTGATCCGCAGCGCTATGCCCTGGCCCTGCAACAGGCCGACGCCATGCTGGCCTCGCGCAAGTCGGACTCATCACAACGCCAGCACGAAGCGCAGCGCCGCGAACAACTCAATCTGCAGGTGATTTCCGAAGAAACCCGGGAAAGCAGCCGCGCCCAGGCCACCAGTGCCAATGCGCTCTATCTGCAGGCGCTGGGGGCACGTGATACCGCAAAACTCAATCTGGAACGCACCGAAGTGAAAGCGCCGGCGGATGGCTATATCGGCAACCTGAATGTGCATGTGGGCGACTACGCTACGTCGGGACGCGCCGTGCTGGCCATCATCGATACCAGCTCTTTTCGCGTGGATGGTTATTTCGAGGAAACCCAGATTCCGCTTTTCCGCGAAGGCGATCCTGTCAGCATCCGCCTCATGAGCGGCGGCCGTGAACTGGCCGGCCATGTGGAAAGCATTTCCCGCGGCATTACCGACCGCGACAATGCCACCGGCCAGGAGCTGCTGGCCAATATCAATCCCACCTTCAGCTGGGTGCGACTGGCACAACGCATTCCGGTGCGCATACATATCGATGAAATTCCCGAGGACATGGTGCTGGCAGCCGGCATGACCGCCACCGTGGTGGTGCATCCCGAAGAAAGACCGGCAACAAAGAAGGCTGAGTCCAAATAGCTTGTGAATACCTCCAATAAAAAAGCCCGCTAGTGCGGGCTTTTTTTGTCCGGAAACACTCATGCACTCAAGGTCGCCATATCGATGACAAAGCGGTATTTCACATCGCCCTTCACCAGTCGCTCATAGGCTTCATTGATCTGCTGCATGGGAATGAGCTCGATATCACTGACGATGCCGTGCTTGGCACAGAAATCCAGCATCTCCTGGGTTTCGGCAATGCCGCCTATGGAAGAGCCGGCCAGTTGGCGACGCTTGGCAGTAAGCTGGAAAGCACTCACCGGCGCTGGCTGCGGTGGCAGGCCCACCAGCGTCATGGTGCCATCCAGTTTCAGCAGGGACAGATAGGCATTGAGATCATGCGCCGCAGAAACGGTATCAAGAATGAAATTCAGGCTGTTGCGCTGGGCTTTCATTTCATCCTTGTTTTTTGACACCACCACTTCATGCGCACCCAGACGAAGGCCATCTTCACGCTTGCTTTCTGATGTGGTGAAAAGCACCACATGCGCGCCCATGGCACGCGCAATTTTCACCGCCATATGCCCCAGCCCGCCCAAGCCCACCACACCCACGCGCTGGCCCGGCCCCACCTTCCAGTGCTTGAGCGGTGAATAGGTGGTGATGCCGGCGCAAAGCAAGGGCGCCGCAGCAGCCAGATCAAGACCGGCCGGCACTTTCAGTGTGAAAGCTTCATCCACCACGATGGTGCTGGAGTAACCGCCCAGCGTGAAAGCACCCGTGTGCTTGTCCGGACTGCAATAAGTCCAGGTCATGCCTTTTTCGCAAAACTGTTCTTCACCTTCCTTGCAGGGCGAGCACTGGCGGCAGGAATCCACCATGCAGCCCACGGCGGCCATATCACCGACTTTGAATTTACTGACGGCACTGCCGACTTTTACCACGCGACCGACAATCTCATGACCGGGCACGCAGGGATACGGTGTGGCGCCCCACTCGCTTCTGACCTGATGCAGATCGGAATGGCAGACACCGCAGTAGAGGATTTCAATCTGCACATCCGCCGCCGTGAGCTCGCGGCGCTCGAAAGAAAACGGAGCCAGTGGCGCCGTACTGCTGGTGGCGGCATAGCCTATGGATTTGATCATGATGGCCTCCTGGCAGGGATGCAGCAGGCATCGCCGAAGCGATGCTGCCGGGATCGGAAATATAGTTTAAGAAGCGGAAACCGCGATCAGAAATACGGCGCGGGATCGGTGATATCCAGCTGTTCTGGGCGCAGATAGATACGGGCGTATTTTTCCCAGACACGGGACTTCAGGAAAAGATCGAAAAGATCGGGGTCGATATGACTCTGCTGCCGCATCTTCTGCAGGATGGACAGGGACTGCGAAATCTTCATGGGCGCCTTGTAGGGGCGATCGCTGGAAGTCAGCGCTTCAAAGATATCGGCAATCGCCATCATGCGCGCCGGCCAGGACATCTGCTCGCGCTTGAGACCGCGCGGGAAGCCGGTGCCATCCATTTTCTCGTGATGGCCGCCGGCATATTCCGGCACCCGCTTCAGATTCTTGGGGAAAGGCAGCGACTCCAGCATCTGTATCGTGACTTTCATGTGATCATTGATCTTCTGGCGCTCGTCATAGGACAGCGTGCCGCGCTCGATACAGAGATAGGCCACTTCCGTTTCGGTGAGCATGGGCTTTTCCACGCCCAGATGATCACGCCATTTGCGCGTGGCAATCTGTTTCACGCGGGCCTGGTCTTCAGGCTTCATGAACTCGCCACCGACATTGGCCTTTTCGATAAAGAGGCAGTCATCACGCAGTGAGGCCAGCTCCTGCTCGAACATTTCCTGGGATGCTGCACTGCCGGCTGCATTCTGGCGCAGGAAATTGAGCTCGAGCTGGGCCATGGCGGCAGAGAAACGCGTCTTCACGGCATCAATGCCATCCAGCATGAGATGCAGCTTGGTGGCCTTGTCCAGCACCCAGTCCGGTGTGGCCAGCTTGCCGCAGTCGTGCATCCATGAGGCTACACGCAGCTCATACCATTCGGATTCATCCAGACTGAAATCACGCAGCGGGCCGCTCTCGTCCTCACAGGCCGCCTGCGCTATCAGCTCGGTGAGCACAGGCACGCGCTGGCAATGCGCCGAGGTGTGGGCGGATTTGGCGTCAATCGCCTGGGCAATCACCTTGATAAAGGCATCCAGCAGGTTCTTGTGATCCTGCAGCAGAATCTGGTTATCCAGGGCAATGGCCGCACTGGAAGCCAGAGCCGCCACGATGGGCTCCAGCCCCTTGCTAAAGGCTACGGTTTCGCCACTTTCCGCGTCCTTGGCATTGAGCAGTTGCAGCACGCCTATCACTTCATTGGCGTGATTGCAGAGCGGGACCGTCAGGAAGGATTTGGAGCGGTAGCCGGAGCGGGCATCAAAGGCCTTGGTGCCGGAGAAATCGAGATGCTCTGCAAAATAAGCATCCTCGATGTTCTCCATTTTTTTGGTGAGCGCGGTATAGGTGGCGATATTGCCGTTATTGGGCGAGCCATCTTCACGGTACAGGGGCAGCGGCGGCAGCTGTATGGGATTGCCGGAGGTTCCGCCCAAGCGCAGCTTCAGCGAATCATTGCGCAGGATTTCAAATTCGAGGACGGGCTTGCCCTCTTCATGTTCCTTGATGAGATAGAGCGTGCCGCCATCGGCATGCGTGATGTCCTGGGCAGCATCCAGGATGCGCTCGAAAAGACGCGAGGTATTGCGCTCGCCCGAAAGGGCTGTGCTGATTTCTATGAGTCGCCAGAACAGATCCTGATCCAGTTCTGCCGACACGGCTGGCGTGGCCATGCATGTCTCCGGGAGCGAGAGCGCGGTGGTGCACCGACTCTAGCACAACTGACCGGTCGTCGAAGTCTGCACCACGTCGCATTCCCCATGTTTCAGGGGGTTTGCAGCGGGATTTGCTGCTGCAGAAACAACAGGCCCGCCGGCAGGGTTTTGCCCAAAAAGAGTGCCGTGCGCATATGACCGTAATCTTTCAGCCACAGCAGCTGCACCGGCACGCCGCTGGCCTGCAGGGCCTCGGCAAAATTGCGGGCCTGGGCGGGGATGACAAGATCATCCTTGTCACCGTGGTAGAGGAAAAATGCCGGCAGGCCGGGACGCACCCGGGCCAGCGGCGATGCCTCGGCATAAAGCGCCGGCGCTTCCGCAGGCCTTGCGCCCAGCAAGGCTTTGACCGCCGGTGAATCCGGATAGATGCGCAAATCAGCCGGCGTACCGCCGGCAATCACGGCACGCAATGGCGCCTGCCCGTCAAGCGGCGGCTGCACCGCCAGCAGGCTGACCAGATGCGCGCCGGCTGAAAATCCCCAGGCTGCTGTCTGCTGCATGTCCAGACCGTATTCCGCCGCATGCTCCTGCAGATAACGCAGCGCCTGCTGCATGTCTTCCAACTGCGCCGGATGCCGGAATTGCGGTGCCAGCCGGTAATCGATGCTGAAGGCGGCATAGCCGGCAATCGCCAGCGCCCGTGCAATACGTGACATATGACCGCGATTGCCGCGCTGCCAGGAACCACCATGCACCAGTAAAACCAGAGGCCGCGGCTTGCCCGTTACGGCTGTCGGCAGATAGAGATCGGCCTTGAGGGATTGCGGCCAGTCCGCAGGGGTATAGGTCGCCGTGATAATGCGATAGCGGTGCTGTGGGAAATCCGTGAAGAAATCAGAGGCCATGACGGTGCTGCTCACCAGCAGTGAAAAAATGAAGAACAGGAGATTCCGTTTCATGAGCGACCTCTTTCAGGTAGCGGGCTCAGTACATGCCGGAAAATCGGCGAGTGCCGGATAAAAAGCAATGGGACAAAGCTTGTGTCTGATAAAAGACCGGCTCACGGAGATTATTTACTGACTTGGAGCCAGCATCCAAAACCATGAGCACTTTTCGAGACTGCCCCACAGGGATTATTCGGCGGCTACGCCGCCTCACCCCTTCGGGGCCGCCGGGCAAGCCGGCGTTCAAAAACCGCGTTGCGGTTTTTGTCGAACCCGCCATTTAAGTTCCAATCATGATGAGTAAAGCCATTTAAAAGACAAAGGCCCGCACACGTGCGGGCCTTTGTCTTTTAAATGGCGTCCCCACAGGGATTCGAACCCTGGTTACCGCCGTGAAAGGGCGATGTCCTAGGCCTCTAGACGATGGGGACAAAACAGAGGAATTCGGAAGAAGATGCTGGAACTTGATTGGTGGAGCTAAGCGGGATCGAACCGCTGACCTCTACAATGCCATTGTAGCGCTC
>JAVHYE010000095.1:0-336 GCA_031119295.1 Pedobacter sp.
TCATGGGCATCCAGCGGAGAGAGAATGGCCTGATGGAAGACCTTGCTGCCGCCCAAGATATTGCTCACCCGTACGGTCAGGTCTTCATTGTCCGTCTTGCGTGCCGCTCCACCCTTGATTACCCGCATAGCCTGTCTCCGCTTCTGCGACATATGTCGCCAGTATAATGACAGATGTCGTCAGGATGGCAAGCCGAATCCTGTCCATGAAGCGGGAGCGAAGATGCCGGGTTACGGGGGGCTGAAAGAGGCGCAAAAGAAAAAAGGCCTGACGAGTCAGACCTTTTTCTTGAAATTGGTGCCCAGGAGAGGACTTGAACCTCCACGTCTTGCGACA
>JAVHYE010000095.1:346-13753 GCA_031119295.1 Pedobacter sp.
CGCGTCTACCAATTTCGCCACCTGGGCGAGGCGCGCAAATTTAGCGATGCGGCTTGGGCTTGTCAACGCTTTGCCCGCGGCGATTTCGCAATATTTCCTGCAGAAAGTGCGATTGCTGGAAATTTGTCCGCTGCCGGGGCGGTATTCGAAACGTGCAGGCCCTAGAATGCCAGGCATCCTGCGCTGCTGCGCACCTGCTCTTCCTCATTCAAGGATGCCCCCATGCCCAAACGCCCCTCCGATTCCTGGCAAGATCCCCATGCCGGACGTGAAGCCGAGCGTTATGAAAATCCTGTGCCCAGCCGTGAGCTCATCCTTGATGTGCTGGAAAAGGCTGGCAAGCCGCTGACGGGCGAGCAGATCGCCTCTCACTTCGGCTTGCATGACGAAGAGCGTCAGGATGCGCTGCGGCGCCGGCTGGGTGCCATGCTGCGCGATGGCCAGGCGGAGGCGAATCGTCGCGGTGCGTATAGCCCGCTGGCGGAATCGGCCTTGATACGTGGTCGCGTCAGTGGTCATCCGGATGGTTTCGGTTTCCTTATTCCTGAGGACGGTTCATCCGATCTCTTGCTGACTTCGCGTGAGATGCGTCGCGTCTTCCATGGCGATGTGGTGCTGGCACGTGAATCCGGCTTTGATCACAAGGGCCGGCGAGAGGGGCAGATCGTCCGCATTGTCGAGAAAAACAGCAAAAGCCTGGTGGGTCGCTATTACGAGGAGTCCGGCAATGCCTATGTGATTCCGGACAACCCGCGTATCACCCAGGAAATCCTGGTGAGTGGTCAGGACATCATGCCGTCTGTGGGCCAGTTCGTGACGATAGAGGTTGTCGATTACCCCACGCACCGAACGCTGGCGACGGGACGTATACGCGAGGTACTGGGTGACTATCTGGCGCCGGGCATGGAAATCGACATTGCCATCCGCAATTTCGAAATTCCCCATGTCTGGCCGGAGGCGGTGGAGAAAGAAGCCGCGAATCTCAGGCCAGAGGTGCTGGAGTCGGATAAAGAAGGGCGTGTGGATTTGCGCAGCCTGCCTCTGGTTACCATTGATGGCGAGGATGCGCGCGATTTTGATGATGCGGTTTTCTGTGAAAAGCGCCGTGGCGGTTATCGTCTCATCGTGGCCATTGCCGATGTTTCCCATTATGTGCGGCCGGGGTCGGCACTGAATGAAGAGGCGCTGAAGCGCGGTAACTCTGTGTATTTCCCGCAGCAGGTGGTGCCCATGCTGCCGGAAGTGCTCTCCAATGGCTTGTGTTCGCTGAATCCGCATGTGGACCGTTTGTGCATGGTCTGCGATATGAATATCTCGCTGGCGGGCCGTGTCACTGCCTACAAGTTCTATGAGGGTGTCATGCATTCGCAGGCACGCCTCACCTATACCAAGGTCAGCGATCTGCTGGAGCATCCGGAGAGCGAAGCGGGCAAGAAGGTGGCGGCCGAGCATGCGGCAGTGGTGGAGCCGGTACAGCGCCTTTATGAACTCTTCAAGATACTGCGTGCATCACGGGAAAAGCGGGGAGCACTGGATTTTGACAGCAATGAGACACGCATTGTCTTCAGCAAGGACCGCAAGATAGAGAAAATCGTGCCGGTTGTGCGTAACCAGGCGCATATGCTGATCGAAGAGTGCATGCTGGCGGCCAATGTCTGTGCGGCAGAGTTCGTTGCGAAAAACGAGTTGCCGGCCCTGTATCGTAATCATGAGGGGCCGCGCGACGAGAAGCTGTCCAAGCTGCGTAATTATCTGGGGGCGCTGGGCATCAGCTTTACGGCTGGCAAGAAGCCGCAGCCGGCCGATTTTCAGGCGGTATTGGAGAAAATTTCTGGCCGCCCGGATGCACACATCATCCAGACCATGCTGCTGCGCTCGCTGACACAGGCGGTTTATGCCCCCAATAATCTGGGGCACTTCGGTCTGGCCTATGAGGCTTATGCGCATTTCACCTCGCCCATACGACGCTATCCGGATCTGCTCCTGCATCGTGTCATTCGTGCCAAGTTGCGCGGTGAGCGCACCGTCATGCAGTCCCTGGGCGATCAGATCAAGCGCATGCGCGGGCAGCCTCGCGCACAGGATGCGGCGACTGTCATTCCCGATATGGCGCAGATGCTGGCCTTTGGTGAGCATTGCTCCATGACCGAGCGCCGTGCTGATGAGGCGACGCGCGATGTCATGGCCTGGCTCAAATGTGAGTACATGCAGGACCGCATTGGCGAGGAGTTTGATGGCGTCATTGCTGGAGTGACGTCCTTCGGCTTCTTTGTCGAGCTGACTGATATCTATGTCGAAGGTCTCGTGCATATCAGTAATCTGAAGGGAGACTATTACGACTTTGATGCCACCATGCAGAAGCTGGTGGGCAGTCGCTCCGGCACCCAGTTTGCCCTCGGAGATTCCGTACGCATCAAGGTGGCGGCGGTGAATATGGATCAGCGCAAGATGGATTTCGAGCTGATCGATGGCGGTAGTCACTTGAGCCGCAAGGGGCCACGTATGGCCTCGGCAGAAATGGATAATGCCCCGCGTGCGGCTAAAGGTGGCAAAGGAAGGGCTGATAAATCAGCGCCGTCAGGAAAAAAGCCTGCAGGTGGGAAACATCCTGCGGGTGAAAGGTCGGTGCGTGAACGTCTGCGCGCCGGCGATATTCCTGACAAAGGTGAAAAAGCCAAATCAGGAAAGTCTGGTGGAGGCTCTTCCTCTGCTCCAGCCAAGGCAAAGAAACCCGCTGCATCTCGCAAGAAGAAATAAATGGCCAAGAATATTCTTATCTATGGCCTGCACGCCGTGCAGGCCTATCTCGATCGTCAGCCAGAAGGTGTGCTGGAGGTTTTCCTGCTGAAAAGCCGTGATGACGAACGACTTAATCGTTTGATTCAGGCTCTGCGCCCTCTTGGGGTGGCCTTGCAGTGGCGTGAACGCAATCAACTCGATGAGTTGGCGGGTGATACGCATCATCAGGGGGTGGTGGCTCGTGTTCGCGAGCAGGCTCCGGGGGATGAGCATACGCTGATGGATTTTCTGGATGCGCTTGATGTGCCGCCGTTTCTCCTGATTCTGGATGGCGTCACTGATCCGCATAATCTGGGGGCCTGTATGCGCTCGGCCGATGCTGCTGGAGTACAGGCGCTGATTACACCGCGTGACAAGTCGGCATCAATTACACCGGTGGTGCGCAAGGTGGCGGTGGGTGCGGCGGATACCCTGCCTTTTTTCCAGGTGACCAATCTGGCCCGTACCATGGAAGCTTTGCGCGAGCGTGGGATCTGGCTGGTCGGGACGGCGCTTGAGCCTTCGGCCAAGTCCCTGCACGACATGGATTTGACAGGGCCGCTGGGGATTGTGATGGGAGCAGAGGGCAGTGGAATGCGCCGTCTTACGCGCGAGTATTGCGACCACCTCGTTTATATCCCCATGGAGGGGATGGTAGAGAGCCTCAATGTATCGGTAGCTACAGGCGTGACGTTGTTTGAGGCGCTCCGGCAGCGCAAGGCTGCGCGGAGCTAGGCAGGATTAGTGAGCTGCTATCGAGATGCGCGACCTATTGATGCCGGCGTGATCAATATAGATATCACCAAGGACTGAGCTTTCTATATTAGGGCCGATAGCCACCTGTTCCATGCTGATGGAAAAGTCTCGTGTGCCTGTGCCTGTGTCTATGACGACAGTCTTCTTGTTGATGTACAGGCGCAGGTTCTCAATGTCCATGGCGGATATTTTGAGCTTGCCTATGTTCAGATTGATGGTTTCCTTGCCACTTTCTCCGTTTTGATCGATCAGCCTGAAGTTCTCAAGGCTGATGGCTGGGATTTTTCCGTTAACGGTTGCCAATGGCTTTCTCATGCCATCAGAGTGGCTGATTCTGATGTCGGTCTTCATGCCTCCGCCGATGGTTAGTATCGCACCCTCACCAAAACTGGCGAAATAATGAACCGGGTTTATTCGGCGGCCGTTAAGCGACAGTCTTTCTGTGTTTTCGGGTGCTGCTGCGGCTCCTATACGGCTGCCGGAGAGATCGATGGTAATAGGATTGGCGCTGCCGCTTTGAATGGAAATGACGTCGTCATTGCGGTTGTCCCGGAATGCAGTGATATGAGACGTGATTCCCGAGAATTCCAGAGCCAGTGGTCTGATCACAACAACACCGGCGTCATCAAACTGGGTGCCAGGCAGGCCATCCCTGTCGGCGATGTAGACATTGCTGCGTACTTTTGCGCTGAGACTGAGGTCTATGCCGCTGTCTCCTTGTGTGCTTTTTTGCACTGAGACGCTGGCTTGGGCTTCGCCTTCATCAAGCAGGATATAGCCGCTGAAGTTCTCAATGGCGGTATTGGTTGCTGCCTGCAGCCGGATATCGTAGGCATCACCGATCAGCTTTAGGTCAACGTCGGGGACCAGGCTAAGGTCGCTATCAGGACGAAGGCGCGAATTGGTGGAGGGAGGCTCTTTGAGCCCTGGGTTGTCAAAAATCCCAAGGGCATCTGCAACATTGCTCTGGCTCATGTCCTGCTGCGGTATCTGTGCGAGAGCAAATGACTTGAATGTGCTGCGCGGATGCGGGCTAGGGTCAACATAGCCTGGTGAGTGGCCTGCGTTCCCAATGGCCTCTTCCAGGCTTTCGGGTGCAGAGGCGTGCTGTTTCGGAGCGGGCTCTGCTCTGGCTGGCGTATTGTTTTGTGTGCGCTGATAGTCAAAAAGCGCTTGCAGATAAAGCGAGAAGGAGGCGTAGTCTTCTTGTCGCGGGCGTGACTCCGGGCCGGAGGTAACGGCCAATGCCGGCAGTGTGGTCAGCAGTGTGGCGAGTAGCACCGCACATTTTTGCTGTTTGTTCTTCTTCATTGTTCCACTCCGTACGACACGGCGTCGGCAGTATTTTCATTATTCTTGGTGCGGCTAGTGGCAATGCACTATTCGCGTTTCCTGTTGCTCAGTGTGCGACAACGGAAATGTCTTGTATGGTGCGAGTGCTGCCCATCAGCGCATTATTGTTCAGCGTATGTTGCTGCGTTGACAGGGCTGCACGATCAGTTGTCGCCGCGTTCTGCTGAGCATTGAGTTTGTCTTGCTCTAACTGCAGTGTCAGCTTTTGTAGTTCAAGCTTTTTTTCTTCCTCTGTCTGCCCCTTAAGGTCCAGACTGTCCCCCACGCTGACTTGGCTCATGTCCTGCCCGTCTATGGAGTGCAGGGGGAAGCTCAGGTGAGTGCTTCTCTGGTAGCGAATCTTTTCCTTATAGGCCGGGTGCGCGATGTTGCGGGCCTTTTCCACGGCAGTATCCAGAGATTCGGGTCCGGTCACTTCAAAGGGTGGGGGGGCGAGTTCGCTTGTCGGATCTTGCGCTACTTGCGGCGTGGGCTTTGTCGTTACGGTCGGCTTGGAGGCGGGGGTGCCATTAGGATGGGCCTTGTTCCATGACTCAAGTGCTTGCAGGAAAGCATATGACGAGGGGTAGTCCTCCATGCGCGGCCTTTCCTCGGCGGTAGCCGCAAACACCCCGGCTGACAGGGCTGTCAGGGAAAACACCAGCATTTTCAGGGCAGTAGATGGAGTCATGGCGCCTCGCAGGGTGTTCCTGCTTCTTATTTTTATAAGGCTGGTGGAGATACTAGCGGAAAGGCTTTGCTGGCAGCAATGCAGTCTGGCTGCCGACCGGGTGAATGGGTGGGATGGTGCGGCTTTTGGGGGCTTGTTGGGCACTGTCTGACGGCCTTGTACCCGCGCGGCGCTTCCCTTAGACTTGCCGCCCCTTTTGCACCCCGCAAAGGGGCGCGAGCACCGGCCTTGGCCGGAGTTGCCGGGTTTGTAACAGGGCCTGATAACTGCCGCGTACTCCTTGCTTCGGTCTCCTCCAGGATGCCGAGGCTGCCCAACCCGTAAGGAGCTAAGAATGCGTCATTACGAAATCGTGTTCCTGGTGCACCCTGACCAGAGCGAGCAGGTGCCCGCCATGGTCGAGCGTTACACCGGATCCGTAAAGGAAGCTGGTGGCAAGATCCACCGCCTTGAAGATTGGGGCCGCCGTCAGCTGGCTTACCCGATCAACAAGATCCACAAGGCCCACTACGTACTCATGAACATCGAGTGCGGCCAGGCCACCCTGGATGAGCTGGAAGAGTCCTTCCGCTACAACGACGCGGTCATCCGCAATCTCATCATCCGTCGCAACGAAGCCATCACCGAGGAATCCCTGATGGCCAAGGGCGCTGAAGAGAAGCGCAGCCGCAAAGCCGCCCGTTCCGAAGAAGGTGCTGAAGAGTCTTCTTCCGAGGACGCTGGCGAGTAAGGCGGTTAGTGCCGCGTGGAACTGAATACCGTCCGGATCAGCGGTCTTCTGCGGGAGTGGAAGACGGCAAGAAGCAGTCCGGCCGGGGTTGTGCATCGTGAACTGATACTGGAACACCGCTCGCGCCAGTTACTGGCGGGGCAGCAGCGCGAAGTCCGGGCGCTGGTCATCGTAAAGGTGACTGGAGCGGGACTGGCCGCCGAGGTGGACAGGTTTCAGCCGGGTGACCGGATCACGGTAAGCGGCCTGCTGGCCCAGGCCAGCCATCACGACACGCAGCAGTTACTGATACACGCGCAAGCGATTGAGAGATTCGAATAGGAGAGCAAACGTCATGGCACGTTTCTACCGTCGTCGCAAGTTTTGCCGCTTCACCGCGGAAGCTACCAAGTACATCGATTACAAGGACACCGAAACCCTGAAGCAGTACGTTACTGAGACGGGCAAGATCGTCCCCAGCCGTATCACCGGCACCAAGGCACGCTACCAGCGTCAGCTTGGCCTCGCTATCAAGCAGGCTCGCTATCTGGCCCTGCTGCCTTACACCGACAACCACCAGTAATCCGGGAGACGAGTGATGGAAGTCATTCTGCTTGAAAAGGTCAAGAACCTCGGTGCCCTGGGTGCCAAGGTCAATGTAAAGTCGGGTTATGGCCGCAACTTCCTGATTCCTCAGGGTAAGGCTGTTCCTGCTACGGAAAAGAACGTGGCCGAGTTCGACGCTCGCCGCGCTGAACTGGAAGCCAAGGCTGCTGCCGGTCTGGCGGCTGCCGAAGCCCGTGGCGAGCGCGTTTCCGCGCTGGCCGTGGTCATCGCCGCCAAGTCTGGCGACGAAGGCAAGCTGTTCGGTTCCGTGGGTACCCGCGACATCGCCGAAGCCATTACCAAGCTGGGCGAAGCTGTGGACAAGAGCGAAGTGCGTCTGCCTAACGGCGCTATCCGCTCCACCGGTGACTATGACATCGACCTGCAGCTGCACGCCGAAGTCACGGTAACCGTGAAGGTGACTGTGGTCGCTGAATAAGCTGCCCGCGGTTCACGCAAAGGCGCTGCAGTGAAAGCTGTAGCGCCTTTTGTTTTGGGGCGGCGGTTTTTTGTGCGTCCGGCCCGACGGCTGCCAGATTGCACTTTTCTTGCGCGGCAGCCCGGTTATCCTTTCGTCTTCCCCGGGAAGAGCCTCCATGACCGATATTCCTCTGGCATCCAGTGACAATGCGGCCGACAGCGCCGTTGCCAATCTCAAGCTGCCGCCGCACTCGCTGGAGGCGGAGCAGTCTGTGCTGGGCGCTCTCATGCTGGAAGAGACAGCCTGGGACAGGGCCGCGGAAATTGTCACCGAGGCAGACTTCTATCGCCGCGACCACCGCCTGATTTTCCGTGCCCTGGCCATGCTGGCTGACGAGAGCAAGCCGCGTGATGCGCTCACCGTCTCGGCCACGCTGAATCGTCTGGGTGAGCTGGAGGAGGCCGGTGGCATGGCCTATCTCGGCGAGATCGTGAAAAACACGGCCTCCGCCAGCAATGTCGCGGCCTATGCCGAGATCGTGCGCGAGCGCTCCGTGCTGCGCCAGCTCATACGTGCCTCCTATGAAATTTCCGACGCTGCTTATCAGCCGCAGGGTGCAACTTCGGATGAAATCCTGGATCAGGCTGAGCGCAAGATTTTCGCGATTGCGGAGCAGCAAACCAAAGGTGAGGGCCCGCAGGCCATTCGTCCTTTGCTGGCCAAGGCGGTCAGTCGTATCGAGCAGTTGTTCAGCTCCAATGATGCATTGACCGGTCTGTCTACCGGCTTCGCTGATCTCGATGAAAGAACCTCGGGCTTGCAGAAAGCCGATCTCGTCATCGTGGCGGCGCGTCCCTCCATGGGTAAAACCACTTTCGCCATGAACCTGGTGGAAAACGTCTTGCTGGGCGGCGCGCCGGTGCTGGTCTTCTCCATGGAAATGCCGGCCGATTCCATCGTGATGCGTATGCTGTCTTCGCTGGGGCGTATCGATCAGACGCGCGTGCGTAGCGGCAGGCTGGAAGAAGAAGACTGGCCGCGTCTTACCTCCACCATGGCCATGCTCAATGAGCAGAAGCTGTTTGTGGATGACACGCCCGCGCTTTCGCCTACTGAAGTGCGTGCGCGTGCACGTCGTGTTGCGCGTGAAAATGGCGGAGCGCTGGGCCTCATCATGGTCGACTATTTGCAGCTCATGCGCGTGCCGGGCCTGGAAAATAATCGTGTTGCCGAAATCTCGGAAATCTCGCGCTCGTTGAAAGGTCTGGCCAAAGAGTTGAACTGCCCGGTGATTGCGCTCTCGCAGCTCAACCGCTCGTTGGAGCAGCGCCCCAATAAACGTCCGGTCATGTCCGATTTGCGTGAATCCGGCGCTATCGAGCAGGACGCCGACATCATCATGTTCATTTACCGCGACGAAGTTTATAACCCCGAGTCGCCGGACAAGGGCACGGCAGAAATCATTATTGGCAAGCAGCGTAATGGCCCCATCGGCATGCTGCGTCTTGCCTTTCTGGGCAAATACACCCGCTTCGAAGATCTGTCGCCTGAGTTCTATCGTGATCGCGACCAGGAGCAGTATTGATGCTGCAGGCTACCGGCAACAGGGATGTCGCCCATGCGTAGTGTCCAGTTGGGAATAAGCCGTCAGGCCCTGCATCACAATCTGCAGGTGGTGCGTGATGCGGCTCCCTATTCGCGCGTGTTGGCCATGGTAAAGGCGGATGCCTATGGGCATGGCGCGCAGGTGGTTGCGGAAACGCTGGCGGAAGCTGATGGTTTTGGTGTGGCTTTTCTGGATGAAGCTCTGTCCCTGCGTGCGGCGGGTATACAACGCCCGATCGTGATTCTGGAAGGCGTTTTCTCGGACATGGAAATGTTCGAGGCAGTACGCCAGCGTCTGGCCGTGGTGGTGCATCAGGAAGAGCAGATTGCGTTTCTGGAGAACTGCAAACTCACCGGTCCGGTGGATGTCTGGCTCAAGATAGATACCGGCATGCATCGTCTGGGCTTTTCGCCCGAGGCAGCAGTGACGGCGTATCGGCGTATCCGGGCGGCACGTCTTGTTGGTGAAATCGGTTTGCTCACGCATTTTTCTGCTGCCGATGAACTGGATTCAGTGCAAACAGAAAAACAGATAGGCCGCTTTCGTGGTTTGCAGCAGGTGCTGAGCCGGCATGGCGAGCGTCCGTTGCAAGATAGCCTTGCCAATTCAGCCGCCATTCTGGCTTGGCCGGCTTCGCATGGGGCTTGGGTGCGTCCCGGCATCATGCTGTATGGCTGCTCGCCGTTTGCTGATCGCACGGCCGAAGAGCTGGGCCTGCGTCCGGTGATGACGCTGACTTCGCGCCTGATCTCTGTGCGTCATATCAAGAAAGGTGAAGCCATCGGTTATGGCGGAGCCTGGGTGGCGCCGCGGGATACGCGTATTGGTGTCGTGGCCGTAGGTTATGGCGATGGTTATCCGCGCCATGCCCGCAACGGTACACCGGTGCTGGTCGGCGGTCACAGCGTGCCTCTGGTGGGCCGCGTTTCCATGGACATGATCACGGTGGATATCGGTGATCTGCCGGTGGGTATAGGCGAGCATTGCGTGCTCTGGGGTGAAGGCCTGGCCGCCGATGTGGTGGCAGCCCATGCCGGCACCATCAGCTATGAGCTTTTCTGCAAGATCACCAATCGCGTCCGTCGCGAAGTCTGGTGATGCGGCTTAGCAGGGCCTGTGCCAGTCACTGTTAATGCCTGTTGCGGGCTCTGATCGCCTCGCGCTAAAGCAAATTCCCGATACAGCCAATCCGTATAACGGTGCCTGGGGGCATCAGTTACCCTGTAGGCAGGATCAAGCAAGGAGCTGGTCATGCGTACTTTGTATTACCTCATGGACAAGGTGGAAACGGCGGATGCCATGGCCTCCACCCTGCGCAGCATGAATATCGATGACGACGGCTATTACGTGGTCAGTCGCGATCATGATGGTGTGCGCAGACACCAGCTGCACGATGCCTCGCCGCTGGACAGTACCGATCTCATTCATTCCGGCGAACGCGGCGCTCTCATCGGGGGGCTTTGCGGTCTGCTCTTTGCACTCTGGATTGCCGTGATGAAGCCCATGGGGCTGAGCATGGATCTGGTCACCTTCCTGTTTGTGTCGGCCCTTATCGGTTGTTTTGGCGCCTGGGTAGGCGGCATGGTCGGCATCAGTCACGAGAACTACAAACTCACGCCCTTCCACGATGCGATTGCCCAGGGCAAATACCTGATGGTGATCAGCGTGCGTGAGCCAGCCAAGGCACGTGAGGTCAAACAGGCCATGCACAGGCGGCATCCGGAGGCTCTCTTCGAGGCCGAGGATTCCATCGGTATCGATGTGTTGGCCGGGAAGGCCGAGTTTCGCCCGCGACATCTCTGAATTCGCCCGCAACCGCTCTGAGACAGGAGCGCAAGCGAGTGATGGAGCGGTGAAAGCCGCGTAATGGTCTGCGAACACCCACAGACCCGACCCCGCCACCCGGCGGGGTTTTTGTTTCTGCAGTCCTCCCCCTACAATCCCTGAAGATTTCCTTTGCGGACCTGTGGTCCGTTTTTCATGCGCTGCCGGCGCATTTTTGCGGGTTCTCCATGAGCAAGGTCAAAGCGGTTTATGCCTGCACCTCCTGCGGTGCCGAGTTTCCCAAATGGGCAGGGCAGTGCGGCGAGTGCGGTGCCTGGAATGCCCTCACGGAAATCGTGCGCGAGCCCGTGGCCAAAGGGCCGCGAGGTGGCGGTTATGCAGGCACGGCGGCGAAAGTCACGCTGCTGTCTGAGGTACATGCCGATGCCGAGGAGCGCGTTCCCAGCGGACTTTCGGAACTGGATCGCGTGCTGGGTGGTGGCCTTGTCGCCGGCTCGGTGGTGCTGATAGGCGGTGATCCCGGTATCGGTAAATCCACCATTCTCCTGCAGACCCTGACGCATCTGGCGCAAAGCCTGCCTGCACTTTATGTCACGGGTGAAGAGTCGCTGGGGCAGGTGGCCATGCGCGCGCGCCGCCTGGAGCTGCCCATGGACAAATTGCAGCTCATGGCCGAGACCTCGGTAGAGACCATCATCGCCACGGCGCGCGAACAGAAGCCGCGCGTGCTGGTAGTGGACTCCATACAGACCATCTACACCGAGGCCCTGCAATCGGCACCGGGCGGTGTGTCACAGATACGCGAGTCGGCAGCCTTGCTCACGCGTTATGCCAAGCAGTCCGGTTGTGCGCTTTTCCTGGTCGGGCATGTCACCAAGGAGGGCGCGCTGGCGGGCCCGCGCGTGCTCGAGCATATGGTGGACTGCGTGCTTTATTTCGAGGGCGAGGCGGACTCCCGCTATCGCGTCATACGTGCGGTGAAGAATCGCTTTGGCGCGGTGAATGAGCTGGGCGTGTTTGCCATGACGGATCGCGGCTTGCGCGAGGTCAGCAATCCCTCGGCCATTTTCCTGTCCCGTCATAACGAGCCCATTCCCGGCTCCATTGTGATGGTGACCCGCGACGGCAGCCGTCCTTTGCTGGTAGAGGTACAGGCGCTGGTGGATGAGTCCTATGGCAACCCGCGTCGCGTCGCCGTGGGCCTGGACCAGAATCGTCTGGCCATGCTGCTGGCGGTCCTGCATCGTCACGGCAATATCGCCACCGTGGGGCAGGATGTCTTCGTGAACGTGGTGGGTGGCGTGAAGGTGCTGGAAACCGGTTCTGATCTGGCGCTGCTGCTGGCGGTGACTTCCAGCTTGCGCGGCAAATCATTGCAGCCTGATCTGGTTGTGTTTGGCGAGGTCGGGCTTTCAGGCGAAATCCGGCCGGTTCCCAATGGGCAGGAGCGCCTGAAAGAGGCTGCCAAGCACGGTTTTCGCCGGGCCATCGTGCCGCGTGGCAATGCACCCAAGCAGGAACTTGAGGGGCTGGAGGTGGTGGCGGTGGAGCGTTTGTCAGAGGCACTCGATGCCGTATAGCGTGATTGCTGTGTCCTGATCGCGCCCGCAACATGCCGGCCAGAGGCGCGACAACTGGAAATCTGGTAATCAGATATTGGGTAGTCAAAGAAGAAGCGCCAGCCGCTCTAAGGAATGAGACTTCATGGCAAGTTGCTTTAACGGGGTGTATTCAAGCGGTATGACGGTGCTTCACCGCCTTCCTGTTTTACTGCTATGCTTTTTTGCATTGGTGCCTGCCACCAGGGCCGCAGAGCCGATAACCGTTGAACCCAAGGAGACGGTAAAGGAAAAGAAGGCGGCCCCTCTGGCCACAAGCGCTTCGCGTCCGAAAACGGCGCTGGTGCTTTCCGGTGGTGGTGCGCGTGGCCTGGCGCATGTAGGTGTTTTAAAGGCGCTGGAGAAAATGCGCGTGCCTTATGACTGCATCGCTGGCACCAGCATGGGAGCGATAGCGGGTGGCAGTTTTGCGACGGGTATTTCCACTGCTGAAGCCGAGAAGAAAGTGGTGGAGGCGGATTGGCGGGCCATCTTTTCGGACAGGCCGGAGCGCGCCGATATTCCCTATTTCCGCAAATATGAAGACTACAAACCTTATTTTGACTTCACACTGACGCTGGATAATCTCAAGCTGAAAACGCCGCGCAACTTTGTGGGTGTCCAGAAGATCGGTCTTTTCTTTCGCGAGCTGACGGGTGCAGAGTCCAGCAGTGATTTTGATAACCTGCCTGTGCCGTATCGTGCGGTAGGCACCGATATCATAGACGGCCATCCCGTCATTATCAGTGATGGCACGGTGGCTGAGGCCATGCGTGCCAGCATGACCATCCCGGGCGTATTTCCGCCGATTTCCTATAAAGGCCATATGTTGGTTGATGGCGGCCTTTCCAAGAATCTTCCGGTATCCGTGGGGCGCGAGCTCTGTGGTCCGGGTTCACGTGTGATTGCCGTCAATGTTTCAACACCCAGTCTCAAAGCCACTGATCTGACATCTTTCCTCTCGATTGCTGAGCAAACCATCAATATCAGCATGCAGCACAATATGAATGAAGAGCTGGCCAATATCGGCAGTCACGATGTATTGCTGGTGCCAAAGCTTGATAAATACACATCGTCCGATTTCGAAGATGTCAAAGAGCTGATCAAGACCGGTGAGGATGTTGT
>JAVHYE010000096.1 GCA_031119295.1 Pedobacter sp.
AACAATGGCTTAGCCGTCCACTACGGTCTCAAGGTTTTGAAAATGCTCAACGGGCTCAGCAATCTCTTCCTCCTGCTCGCACTCAAGCTGCTTTATGTCTTCGTGCGGACCACCATCGTGCCGGAAAACCTGCAGCAGCTGGGTATCAATCCGGACAAGCCGGTTTGCTATGTGCTGCAGACGCGCTTCTTTTCCAATCTGCTGGTGCTGGAAAAAGAAACCCGCAAGGCCGGCTTGCCGCGCGCGCTCAAAGCCATGACCGGTTCCGCGCAGCTGAAAGAAAACCGCTCCATGTTCTTTCTCACCCGCGGTGAAAATCCCTCTATCCTGCAGCGCAACCGTTTTGCCTATTCGCCGCGCTTCATACGCTTGGTAGAGGCCGTGCGTGCCAATCCGGAACTGGATGTGCAACTGGTGCCCGTGACCATTCTCTGGGGCCGTTCGCCGGACAAGGAAGACTCCCTGTTCAAGCTGCTGTTTGCCGATTCCTGGGCCACCCCCGGCATGATCAAGCAGTTCATCACCATCCTGCTGCACGGTCGCCAGACCCTGGTGAAATTCAATGCGCCGGTTTCCGTACGGGAAATCGTCAATGAAGGCCTGTCAGAAGAAATCACCCTGCGCAAACTGGCGCGCGTGCTGCGTGTGCACTTCCACCGCCAGCGCGAAGCCGCCATCGGCCCCGATCTTTCGCATCGCCGCAATCTGGTGAACAGCATCCTGCAGGCCGCTCCGGTGCAGGCCGCCATCGCCAGTGAAATGCGCGGCAAGAAAATTCCGCATGAAAAAGCCGTGGAGCGCGCCCGTTCCTACGCCGATGAAATTGCTGCTGATTATTCCTATCCGGTGATACGTTTCTTCGACATCCTGCTCACCTGGCTATGGACCCGGCTTTACGATGGCGTGGAGGTTCACCACTTCGACTCTGTCCGCGAACTGGCCGCCGAGCATGAAATTGTTTATGTGCCCTCGCACCGCAGCCATATCGACTACCTGCTGCTGTCCTATGTGATTTTCAAACGCGGCCTGATGACGCCGCATATTGCCGCCGGCGCCAATCTCAATATGCCGGTGGTGGGCTCTTTGCTGCGCCGTGCCGGCGCTTTCTTCCTGCGCCGCAGCTTCAAGGGCAATTTCCTCTACGCTGCCGTCTTCAATGAATACCTGCACCTGATGACGGCCAAAGGCTATTCCATCGAGTACTTCATCGAAGGCGGCCGCTCGCGCACGGGACGCCTGCTGGCACCGCGCACCGGCATGCTGTCCATGACCCTGCGCAGCTATCTGCGCGACCACAGCCGCCCCATCGTCTTCATTCCGGCCTATATCGGTTATGAAAAGCTGATGGAAGGCAAAACCTATGTCGGTGAGCTCGCCGGCAAGCCCAAACAGAAGGAAACCATCTGGGGTGTGCTGGGTGCCGCGCGCAAGATCCAGAAAACTTTCGGCAAGGTGCAGCTCAGCTTTGGCGAACCCATACATCTGGAAAAGCTGCTGGATGCCGAATGCGAAGCCTGGCGTGAAGTGAATATCGAAGACGGCGAAAAAGCGCCGTGGATGAGTAGCGTCATCAACAAGCTGGCCAATGGCATCAATACCAATATCAACGGCGCCGCCTCGGTCAATCCCATCAATCTGCTGAGCGTGATTCTCCTGTCCACGCCCAAGCACGCCATGGATGAAGAAGCCCTGGCCACGCAGATAGACCTCTATCGCCGCCTGCTGGCTGCCGTTCCCTATAGCCAGCATGTGCAGATCACACCGCTCAAGGGCGAGGAAATCATCGCCTATGGCGAGCAGCTGAAAATCCTGCACCGCATCAAGCATCCGCTGGGCGACATGATAGGCGTGAGTGACGAGCAGGCCATGCTGCTCACCTACTTCCGCAATAATGTGCTGCATCTTTTCATGCTGCCTTCACTGATTGCCTGCCTGCTGCAACACAATAGCGAGCTGCGCCGCGACCAGGTCGTGCAGATGGTGAAGAGCCTCTACCCCTTCATGCAGTCCGAGCTCTTCCTGCCCTGGTGCAATGAGTCGGTGGAAGCGGTGATCGGCAACTGGATCGGGGCCCTGACAGCCGCTGATCTGCTCATTGCCCGCAATAGCGAGCAACTCACCTGCCCCAGCCCCAATAGCGAAACCTATGCCGAGCTCAATGTGCTGGCCCAAGGCGTACGCCAGAACCTGGAGCGTTACTACATGACGGTGTCCCTGCTCACCCAGCAGGGCTCGGGCCGCATTTCGCAAAAGCGTCTGGAAGATCTGGGGCATATGCTGGCCCAGCGCCTTTCCGTGCTGCATGAATTCAGTGCCCCGGAATTCTCCGACAAGGCCCTCTTCCGCAATCTGGCCGAAACCCTGGTGAATACCGGCGTGGTTACTACCGACAGTAATAATTGTCTGGTCTTTGATGAGCGCCTGATCAATATCGCCGCGGAAGCCCGCCTCATCCTGAGTGCAGAAATGCGCCACAGCATCCAGCACATCACGCGCGTGACCGAAGCGGAAATCGAAGCCGCTCTGGCCAGTGGCAAGGACAAGAAAAAAGAGAAAGCAGCCTGATCAGCCGCCCATAAAAAAACGCCCCTTGAGGGCGTTTTTTTATGGCTGAAACCGGCTGACTTACTTCAGCGCGGCAAGCGCCTTTTCATAATCCGGCTCATCGGCAATCTCGGGAACCTGTTGCGAGTAAGCCACACGGCCTTTCTCGTCGATCACCACCACAGCGCGCGACAGCAGGCCACGCAGCGGACTGGTGGAAATCGTGATGCCGTAGTCCTGGCCGAAACCGGGAGCGCGGAAGACCGACGCCGCCACGACATTGTTCAGGCCTTCAGCGCCGCAGAAACGGCCCAGGGCAAAAGGCAGGTCGGCAGAAACGCAGAGCACCGTGGTATCGGCCAGCGCCGAGGCCTTTTCATTGAACTTGCGCACGGAGGTAGCGCAGGTCGGTGTATCCACGCTGGGGAAGATGTTCAGCACCACGCGACGGCCGCGCAGGTCCTTGAGGGCCACTTCGGAGAGGTCGGGCTTGACCAGGGTGAACTCGGGCGCATCCACGCCGTTTTCCGGCAGCTGGCCTACGGTCTGTACAGGGCTGCCCTTGAGGGTGATGGTGGTCATGATCACTGTCCTTGATGTTGATGGAAAAAAAGGGGCTGTGAAGCAGCGGGCCATAAAGCTAGCACAGCACTGCCTCACTGTCCGTTCACATCAGCAAGGAAAAAGGCTCAGGCCAGATAGATATCAAAGCGCCCGCTTTTGCCTTCCAGCACCAGGCCCGGTTTTTCCCCGGCCAGGCAGGGCGCCAGACGCGGCCGCTTCACCACCACGCGCTTTTTTGCCGCAGCGCGGGCCGGCGCCAGCAAGGCATCCGCATCCACATCCTCACCAACCACGGCACGGAAAACACGCATTTCCTTTTTCACCAGCGCGGCCTTGTCGCGATGCGGAAACATGGGGTCCAGATACACCACATCCGGGCGCTGCTCTGCAGCTGCCAGTGCCTGCAGTTGTTGCAGGGAATCACTGGGCAGGAACTGCAGGCGTGCCAGCAAGTCCGCCAGCTCCGGCTTGCCTCTGGCCCGCTGCAAGCCATCTTCTATCAACTCGGCAATCACGGGAGAACGCTCAGCCACCTGCACATGGGCACCGGCTGCCGCCAACACACAGGCATCACGCAAAAGCCCGGCAGTGGCATCGAATATCTGCAAGGGCTGCGAGGCCTTCAAGAGGCCACAAGCCTTCACCACCATTTCATGGCGGGCGCGATTATCAGCCACGCGCCAGCCCAGCGAACCCTCCGCCAGATCAATACGCACCGGCCCCGAGCCCGGCATGTCCAGGGCATAAAGTCCCAGCGCTTCCGGCTCCAGCACCAGCGCCGCACCGGCGGGCGCATGCTTTTTCAACTCGGCTTTCAGCGGCTGGGCATAAGTTTCTGCCTCAAGACCGAGGCGTGCCGCCAGCCGCTGGCCTTCGGCCTTGCGCTCTTCGCAAACGAGAAAGCGCAGGGCCTGCATCAGTGCGACCAGTCCACGAGGCCGGTAAAGGCTGTCGCCAGGATGAAAAGGCCGAAGCCGATGCGGTACCAGGCAAACACGGTGAAATCATGGCGCGTGATGAAGCGCATGAGGGCGCGTATCACCAGCAGGGCGGAAATGAAAGACACCACGAAGCCGACAGCAAACACTGGCAGATCATCCATGACCAGCTCATCACGATGCTTGATCACATCGTAGAAAGTCGCGGCAAACATGGTGGGTATGGCGAGGAAGAAAGAAAACTCGGCCGCAGCTTTACGCGACATGCCGAAAAACAGACCACCAATAATGGTGGCGCCTGAGCGCGAGGTGCCGGGAAAAAGTGCCAGGCACTGGGCAAGGCCCACCTTGAGCGCGTCTTTCCAGCTCATTTCCTCCACTTCCTGCACCCGAATCACATGCTGGCGCTTTTCCGCCCACAGGATGAGGAAACCCCCAACTACCAGGGCAATTGCCACCGAGACCGGATTGAACAGATGCAGCTTGATGGCCTTGATGAAAAAGAAACCCAGAATGGCAGCGGGCAAAAAGGCTACCAGCAGATTGAGCACGAAGCGTTGCGCCGAGGTCTCGGTAAACATGCCACGCGCCACTACAAAAAGACGCTCGCGGTACTCGTAACACACGGAAAGAATGGCCCCCAGCTGTATGGCCACCTCGAAGATGTCGCGCTTTTCCTTGGTCCAGAAATCAATCAGGCCGGCAGTGATGATGAGATGGCCGGTGCTGGAAATGGGCAGGAATTCGGTAATCCCTTCCACCAGTCCCATGATGAGGGCCTTGAACAGCAAAAGCAGGTCCACGTATGACTACTCCTTGATTTGCAACGATGCAGATTGATAAGCCGACTGGAACTCCGGCGGCATGCGGCGCACGCGGCCTTCCTTGATATCCACGCAAACCCAGTGCGTGCGGCCACGGAAAACCGTCTGGCCATCACTGGCACGCACGAACTGGTAGGCGCGATGGGTGGAAAGCCGGTCGCAATGCAGCAACCAGGTTCCCAGCAGGATGTCTTCGCCCAGAAACGTGGCCTGCAGATAATCCATTTCATGGCGGCGCGCGACCATGCCATGACCTATGCGCTGGTAGGCGGCTTCATCCAGACCCAGGGCACGGGAATGATCCCAGGCCACGGCCTCCAGCCATTGCAGATACACCACATTATTGGTGTGCTGCATGATGTCGATATAAGCCGGCAACACCTTCACTTCGAGGATGTGCGGACCGGGAAAATCCCAGGCAGGCTCAGCCATCATTCTCGCCCCGGCAGTTTTTTCCAGACTTCATCACGCAGATACACCGGCAGCGCAAGTTCCGCGGACTGCGCGGCGCCCTGAGCATGCAGTGCCAACGCCAATGGCACTATGTCTTGCGCCGAGGGAAAAAGTTCCGCATCACTGCCGAGAAAACGGCACTGCTCACGCAGCACAGCTTCATGCACGGCAAGACCATTACCCGCCACAAAAAACTCGCCACGCAATTTTTCCGGCAGCGCTGCCGGCGAACAGAGGTGGTCAACATCCAGCGGCTGCATCAGGCCATCCTGCAGGGCATAGGCACCGGCGTACACCTCATCCATGCGGGCATCGAAAACGGATAGCGCGCGGCTGGCGCCATGCACGCGGAAAACGCCCTGTGCCAGTGTCTGCAAGCTGGAAACCGCCAGCACCGGCAAATCACGGGCAAAGGCCAGTGCCTGCACGGCAGCTGCGGCAATACGCACACCGGTAAAAGCACCGGGACCACGGCTATAGGCCAGTGCGTCCACTTCTTTCAGCGTCATGCCGGCTTCCGCCAGCACTTCATCAATCATGGGCAGCAGCAATTCGGTTTGCAGGCGTGGCGCATGGCGAAAGCGCGAATGAATCCGGCCATCACAATGCAGGGCTACCGAACAGGCTTCGGTGGAGGTTTCAAGCGCTAACAGTTTCATGATTCATCACATCAGCATCTGCGGCTGCCATGGCGTCCAGCAGGGTAAAGAATTCACGCACTTCGGTGAGGGAACGGGTACGGCGCATGGGCGGCAGGCTTTGCAGGAAAAGCTGGCCATAGGGACGGCCCACCAGACGTGGATCGCAAACCATGAGCACACCGGTATCGCTTTCATCACGAATAAGACGGCCTGCGCCCTGCTTCATGGCAATGATGGCGCCGGGCAGTTGATAGGAAATGAAAGGATTGCGGCCGCGTGCCTTGTAGGCATCGATACGTGCGGCCACCACCGGCTCGCCGGGAGAGGCAAAAGGCAGCTTGTCGATGATGACGCAGGACAGGGCTTCGCCACGTACATCCACCCCTTCCCAGAAACTGCCCGTGCCCAAGAGGATGGCATTGCCATGCTCGCGGAAACGTCGCAGCAATTCGGCCTTGGCCATGCTGCCCTGCACCAGCAAGGGGTATTCCACGCGAGTGCGCAACCAGTCCGCTGCCTCTTTCAAGGCTCTGTGACTCGTGAAAAGCACAAAGGCACGCCCACGACTGGCCTGCAAAACCGGCAATGACGCTTCCAGCACAGCCTGCGTGTAAGCGCGGTCGGACGTATCCGGCAATCCGCGCGGCACATAAAACAGCGCCTGCTTTTCATAGGCAAAGGGGCTGGGCAGCTGCATTTCTTCCAGGTCAGAGAGGCCCAGCTGATTGGAGAAATGACGGAAATCGTCGTGCACGGCCAGCGTGGCCGAGGTGAAAACCCAGGCGGATTTGCGGGCAGTCACCATATCGCGGAAAGGCTTGGCCACATCCAGCGGCGTCCACTGTATGGCAAAGCCCTTCTTGAAGGTTTCGAACCAGTGCACCTGGCTCTCTGGTGTATCACCGGTGAGCTTGCCGAATTGCGCCAACAACTCTTCCGAACGGCGATGACAGTTTTCCAGCCCCTTGCTGCGTACACTGGCGGCTTTCAGGCAATCCGAAAGATGACCCAGCGCCATATTCACCGCCTCTATGGCAGAGGGCATTTTTTCCAGACCGGAAACTTCGGACCAGATGCCCTTGCGGATTTCATCGCCAAACACGATGCGCAAATCCGCCACGCGGTTTTCCAGCTGGGTGGAAGCATCCAGGATAGAGCGCATTTCCCCGGCGGCCTGCAGCATTTCACCCACAGCATCCTGAGCCAGCTCCAGTAACTGGCGCGAAGAAATATTCTCGCCAAAAAACATGGAGGCAACTTCCGGCAGCTGATGCGCCTCGTCAAAGATCACGCCCGAAGCATCCGGCAGCAACTCGCCAAAACCTTCTTCCTTGATGGCGATATCGGCAAAGAAAAGATGGTGATTGACCACCACGAGATCGGCTTCGCTGGCTTTCTGCCTGGCCTTCATCAGCGGGCACTCTTCCAGCAGCGGACAATCCTGGCCCAGGCAATTATCTGCGGTGCTGGTCACCAGCGGCCAGACACTGGCGTCTTCCGGCAAATCTGCCAGCTCGGCAATATCACCGCTGACCGTCTGATGCGCCCACTCGGATACCCGCTGCAATTCATGCACGGTCTGCTTGCTGGGAAAGCGGCCGTCATCCAGATGGATTTGCAGGCGGTAAGGGCAGAGATAATTGGCGCGCCCCTTGAGCAGGGCCGTGCGTACGGAAACACCCAGCGCGGCCAGTACCGTGGGCAGATCACGATGGAAAAGCTGGTCCTGCAGATTGCGCGTGCCGGTAGAAACAATCACCTTTTCACCCGACAGCAGTGCCGGCGCCAGATAGGCATAGGTCTTTCCGGTGCCCGTGCCCGCCTCCACCATGAGGATGCGGTGATCGGCCAGCGCGCTGGCCACGGCATCACTCATGGCGAGCTGCGCTTCGCGCGGACGGAAACCCGGGATATGCTGCGCCAGCCGGCCGCTTGCCCCGAGAATCTCCTGGCTTTGAAAGGATGTCGTCATGATAGCGGCGGGGCCACCTCGGAATAAACCGCGATTCTACCCTAATGACACCTATTAACTGCTCCGCAATTGTATTGGCCGGTGGCCGCTCCAGCCGCATGGGCGGCCGCGACAAGGCACTGGAACTCCTGTCAGGCCGCCCGCTGATTGCCCATGTACTGGAAAGGCTACAGCCGCAAGTAGACGACATCGTCATCAACTGCAATCGCCATCAGACCGAGTTGGCGGCCTTCGGCCATCGCCTTATCGGTGACGAGGCGCCGGATTATCCCGGCCCTCTGGCGGGTATTGCGGCAGGCCTGCCCCACTGCAAACACGAGCTGGTCCTGGTAACACCCTGCGATACCCCCTGGCTGCCAGCTGACCTCTATCAACGCTTGGTGGCAAAGCTGCAGCCAGAAATCCGCTTAGTGATTGCCCATGACGGGCAGCGCCTGCAACCGCTTTTCATGCTGCTGCGCAGGGAGTTACTCCCGTCCCTGCAAGCCAGCCTGCGTCAGGGGCACTACAAGGTGGAAAAATGGTGCGCCGAGGAGAATGCTGCCGTCGCCCGCTTCGATATTGCAGAAGCGTTCGCCAATCTGAATACGCTAGCGGAACTGGATGCCGCGAGAAAATCCGGGGGAGACAAAGACAGCTCCGCTTTTGGAGAAAAAGCAGAGTAAGAGAGGTGGCAGCTTTAATGGCCTGCCCTTTTTACAATCCCTGTTTCTACAATCCTTGATCTGCAAATCTGTTCAGTACAAATCAGCAGTCACTACACAAAGAAGCGCTACAGAAAACCGCTGACTCGATTCAAGCGCCAAAAAAAACCCCGCCGAAGCGGGGTTTTTTCATTTTCAGGCAGCGGCAGGAGCCGGAGCAGCCTTGGGCGGACGACCGCGACGCACTGCCTTCTTGGCGGCAGGCTTCTTGGCGACAGCTTTCTTGGCAGCAGGCTTCTTGGCAGCAGGCTTGCGAGCAGCAGGCTTCTTGGCAGCAGCCTTCTTCGCAGCCGGACGGCCACGACGAACTGCCTTCTTGGGAGCAGCAGCCTTTTTAGCGGCAGCAGCAGCCTTCTTGGCAGCAGCAGCGTTCTTGCGAGCAAGACGCTTGGCAGCAGCAGCAGCCTTGCGGGCAGCAGCGCGCTCAGCAACCTTGGCGCGAGCAGCTTCACGCTTGGCAATTGCCTTCAGCTTGGCAGCAGCCTTCTTGGCAGCCAGCTTGACCTTGGCAGCCACTTTCTTGGCAGCAGCCTTCACCTTGGCAGCATCAGCCTTGGCGATACGCTTTTCAGCAGCCTTGGTAGCGCGAACAACGGCAGCAGCACGCTTCTTCTCCAGCGAAGCAGCCAGCTTGGCGACGCGAGCGTCAGCAGCAGCCTTGGCCTTTTCGACAGCAGCAGCCACTTTGGCCTTGGCCAGAGCGGCCTTGGCAGAAGCAGCAGCAGAGCGAGCAGACTTCACCTTGGCGGCAGCAGCAGCCTTCTTGGCGGGAGTCTTGGCAGCTTTGGCAGCAGCAGTAGCAGCGGACAGAGCAGCAGATGCCTTGGCAGCAGCTTCAGTTGCCTTGGCGGTTGCGGCAGAAGTTACGGGAGCGGCACGGCGAGCAGCAGGCTTGCGGCCCGGCTTTTTCGCAACAGCTTTCTTAGTGGATCGAGCCATTGAAGGTTCTCCTCCTGAGTATTGAGATGCGAATTACGTGTACTACGGGTGAGAAAATTAGCACAAAAAAAAAGCAGCGGGTACAAATAACAAGCACTTAACCCCGTTTTTTGCCATTTTTTTTGAAAAAAATTCAATAAAACGTGATTTTTTACCCCGCGAAACCATTTTCACAGGATTAACTGCCCGATTTTTTCCGGATTAATCCGGACTCACTGCAACTGCTGCGGAAGTGATTTTGTCCTTTCAAACTTCTTTTCTCCCCCCGTTCAGGGTTTGCTGAAAGTCTTTTTCAGGTCGCTTTGCCGGGTGTGAAAAAGGATTTATGACGCCCTTAATACTTTCCGAAAACATCCTTTCAGCTCCCGATATTCTCCCGCCAGGGATTTACCAGCCGCTTTTGAGGATGCTCATACGCCGGATTCAAACCCGGAAAATGTCCTTAATTGTCCATCCATGACTTCCCGCAGCGGGGATTAAAAACATTCCGCCAACACAGAAATGAAAACGGCGCTGCCTTTTCAGGTCAGCGCCGGTGTTACCAGGAGAAACACTTTAAAAGGGATTTCAGCTCGCCAGATGTGCGTCCAGATGCGGGCTCACCAGGGCCGTCATCATCACGATATGGTCGGGACGCACATTGAGCGCCGGGATGTAGCTGTAATTTTTGCCACCTGCATGCAGGAATGTTTCCCGGTTCTGCTCGGCAATCTCCTCCAGCGTTTCCAGGCAGTCGGCAGAAAACGCCGGGCAAACCACTTGTACCGAACTGATACCGGCCGCAGCCCATTCCTGCAAAAGCACATCCGTATAAGGCTGCACCCAGGCCTGCGCACCAAAACGCGACTGGAAACTGATGGCCCAGCTCCCGTCTGGCAAACCCAGAGCCGCCGCAAGCTGACGCGCCGTTTCATGACATTGCTGCGGATAGGGATCGCCCTTGTCGGCATAGGGCTGGGGAATGCCATGAAAAGACATGAGCAGCTTTTCCGCCGCGCCATGTTCGCGGCGGAATGCCTGCACGGAGGCAGCGAGTGCCGCAATGTAAACGGGATTGCGGTGGTAATCCTTGATGAGCGTGACGGCGGGCTGGTTGCGTTGCTCCCCCAGCCAGCGATTCACGATGTCATAGACTGGCGCCGTGGAGGTTGCCGAGTACTGGGGAAACAGCGGCAGCACCACCAGCTTTTCAAAACCGTCCTGCTGCAATTCATCCAGTGCCGCTTTCAGTCCCGGCTGGCCATAACTCATGGCGGGCAGCACACGGATATCGGCATTGGCAAAACGGACCTGCAGACTTTGCTGCAACAGCGCCGCCTGCTCACGGAGAATCTGGCGCATGGGCGAGTCGCCCTGCCAGATCGTTTGATACAGCCTGGCCACCCGTCGTGGACGGAAGGTGAGCACAAAGCAATTCAGGATCAGCCACCACACCGGTCGCGGAATTTCGATAACGCGCTTGTCCGAAAGAAACTCGCGCAGATAACGGCGGACGGCGGATGCCGTGGGTGCATCCGGCGTACCCAGATTCACCAGCAGAACAGCAATGCGCGGACGTGATGGCGCAGTCATGTAAACCTCGTTTCAGGAGCAGCAGGCCGGATTCAAACAAATTCGACCGGGCACGGGAAGCGGCAGGCAAACACGGCGCAGAGGAAATGACAACGTAGTGCAGAAAGCAAAACGCCGTGCAGGAGCACGGCGTTTTGTGACGGGTAGGGTCTTGCTTCTTATATATAGAAGGAAGACTCAGCCCAGAATGCCGAAGACGCGGGCGGAAATCTCGTCCACCGGACCCACGCCTTCAATCTTGGCGTACTTGGGAGCGTTGGCATCACCGGCTGCAGCCAGCTTCTGGTAGAAGCCCACCAGCTGCTTGGTCTGGGTGTGGTAGACCTCAAGACGCTTCTTGATGGTGTCTTCCTTGTCGTCATCACGCTGCACCAGATCTTCACCGGTGACATCGTCTTTGCCAGCCACCTTGGGCGGGTTGTACTTGACGTGATAAACGCGACCGGAAGCGGCATGTGTGCGGCGGCCGGAAAGGCGCTCGATGATCTCGGCATCATCCACATGGATTTCGATGACGTGATCGATATTCACGCCGGCCTGGATCATGGCTTCGGCCTGGGGAATGGTGCGCGGGAAACCGTCGAAGAGGAAACCGTTCTTGCAGTCAGCGTGGGTAATACGGTCTTTCACCAGACCAATAATGATGTCATCCGACACCAGACCACCGGCATCCATGATCTTTTTGGCGGCAACGCCCAGTTCGGTACCGGCCTTCACGGCTGCACGCAGCATGTCACCCGTGGAAATCTGGGGAATGCCGTACTTCTGCATGATGAGCTGGGCCTGTGTGCCCTTGCCGGCGCCGGGCGCTCCCAAAAGGATGATGCGCATGTGTGTGTCACTCCAGAATCATCAAAACCAAGACTTTACATCGCGCTGACAGGGCCCGGGTTCTTGGGCGCGGGGCTCGGTTGTCGGCACAGGGAAGCCCGCAAAGATACACGCCGGTCACGCCGTTCACAAGCCAACGGCCGGCGTGCAAAACCCTCTCAACGCACATTCTGTATGAGCAGATCCACGCTCTGCGCACCACTGCCCTGACGCACCGGCACGGCTATCGCCTCCAGATCACCGGGCTGTGCTTCCGGGCTGCCATGACGGGAAATACGGGCCGTGATGGCGACCTCGGGCACGGCAGAAAGCTTGAGCGTGGGCATGGGACTCTGGCTGTCATCCAGCTCCACGGTAAACGGCAGTTCACCGGCCGGGCGTCGCACCACGGCCAGCGGCATGGGCGGTCCCTTGAGGGCACGGGCAAAGATGTAAACCACATCATCCGGCGCAAATTTTCCGGCCAGCTTGCGATCCACCTGCACGCGCACCCGTATGGACGGAGCCGCCGCTGTGGCCTTGCTGACACCGCCCTCGCCTTTCAGTTTGGCGCGGGCTGAGGCCAGGGTCTGGGTCAGCTGCTGCATCACCGTGGTGGCCCCCGTGTCAGGACGACCCTGACGCTGGGCCTGCAGCTTTTCGAGAGTACTCACTGCCAGTGCATAGTCACCGGAGCGGTAGGCGGCAAAGCCGAGCAGGACCATGGCACCTTCATGCTCTGGATTCTTTTCCAGCACTGACTCCAGCAATTGCCGGCTAAGCGGGTCCAGCTGCCCTTCATTGCCATACAAACGGGTTTGCGCATACGCCAGCTGATAACGCGGCTCATCCGGATTCAGGCGCCAGGCATGTTCGAATGCCGTCAGTGCCGGCTCGCCCATTTCCAGTTGCACATAGCTCATGCCCAGCATGAACCAGCCATCCGCATTTTTCGGATCACCCTGCAGACGGTACTGCAGCACGCGTATGAAATCGGGCAGTGTATGCGCACGACTTTCTTCTTCTGTAGGCGCTTGTCCCATCAGCACGCGATCCACGGCCGGCCCCATATCACTGCGCAACTTCCACCAGTCCGTCAGGCCCTGAGGCGCAACAAAGCTCCAGTAAAAAAGCAGTGACAATAAAGGCAGCAGCACCAGTACCAGCCAGCCCGCGAGACGACGCGAGGATGCAGGCGCTGTGTCGGGTGCTACATCCAGCACCAGCATATTGCGCTCAAGCTCAAGGCGCAGTTCGGCCAGCGTGTCGGCATCAAGACGACCTTCGGCCTCGTCCTTTTCCAGCTCGGCCAGACGCTCGCGGAAAACACGGCGGTTGAGTTCAAGCAGGTTCTGCCCGGAATCATCGGTACGCCGCCACAAGGGCAGCACCACCAGCACAGCAACGAGCAGCGCAAATACAAAAGCCAGAAACCAGAAAAGGGTCATGGGAAATCAGGGCCGGGAAGAGGGTTTGGAATCGTCCAGCAAAGCTGCCAGCTTCTTTTTTTCTTCATCACTGAGCGGGGCTGCAGCGGCAGGTTTGCGCCGCACGCGCCAGATCAGGACGGTGCCCACCGCCACAAACAACAGCAGGGGACCGAACCAGAGCAGTGAAGTATTGACGCGCAGAGGCGGACGGTAAGTAATGAAATCACCGTAGCGATCGACAAGATAGGCGCGGATTTCATCATCCGTCTTGCCCTGCTGCATCAGCGTCCAGGCACGGCGCTTGAGATC
>JAVHYE010000215.1 GCA_031119295.1 Pedobacter sp.
ACATCGCGCAGGGTGGAGGAAAATTTCGGCGACATGGGCAGGCGCACGCTGCTGGTGGAATCGGTGCCGCCGGCAATCACGATGTCGGCATTGCCGGCCAGTATGCTTTCCGCGGCGCTGGCTACCGTCTGGAAGCTGGTGGCGCAGGCGCGGGTGATGGAATAGGCATCCACATCATCCAGACCGCAGGCCAGGGCAATTTCGCGGGCAATGAAAGGCGCTTCGGGAATCATCACCGTCATGCCGTAGACGAGCTGGCTGATATCTTCCTGCTTGAGCTGGTTACGTTTCATGAGCTCGCGCACCACCATCACACCCAGATCAATGGCGGAAAGATCGCGGTAATGCGTGGCAATGCGGGCAAAAGGTGTGCGCAGGCCATCAACAATGGCAACACGACCTTGTGCGCCGACGAGGCCGGCCGGCTTCTTTTTGGGGCTGGGCATGAGGGGCTCCGTAGCAATGAGTCAGGCCGGGAAAGCTAGCATGCAGCGGCGATGCGGCATTGACGCGATTGACGGAGCCGGCCCGGTTGTCAGCCAAGATCAGGAGGCTGGCGCCTGCCGGGCTGTCTGCGTTTGCTTAGCCAAGGCCCCCTGTTAAAGTCGGCTTTGTCCTGCCCCATCGCAACGAGAACAAGAGCGAGACAGATAAACGATGGCCGAGTTCTTCAATGTGGTGTTTGCCGGTGAAATCTCCGGGCGTGCCGATCCTGCCGTAGTGCGGGCCAATGTCGGCAAGCTCTTCAATGCCAGCGACGCCATCCTGGATCGTCTGTTTTCCGGCCAGCCCGTTGCCGTGAAGAAAATGGTGGATCGTGCCACCGCCATGAAGCTGCGTGCCCTGCTCAAGCAGGCGGGTGCCGATGCCCGTATCGTGCAGGTGGATGAACAGGGCAAGCCTTTGCAGGCTGCCGCTCCTGCGGCAGCTGCACCAGTAGCACCCGCTGCCCCCAAGGCTCCGCCAGCGCCCACCGGCACCATGGCGGCACGCGTGGAAACCCTGGCCGAGCAGCATGCGCGTGAAGAAGCCAGCAAGCCCAAACCGGATGCACCGCCACCACCGGCCGATATCGCTGTGGTGAGCACCTGGGCGCTTTATCCCGTGGGCTTTTTACTGAGTGCGCCAGTGGCGCGGCCAGCTCCCTTGCGCCCGAATATCAGCGGCATTTCCATGAGCCCGCTGGGCGGCACCATCATGAAGCCGGAAGAAATCAAACGGCCGGCACCGGTGAAGGTGGATATTTCCGGCATGAGCATGGCGCCACCCGGTACCGATGTGCTGAAAGAAAGCGAGCGTGCCAAGGTCGTGCCAGTGCAGGTGGATATCTCCGGCATCAGCGTGGCTGAAGTCGGTGCGCCGCTGGATGAAATCCGCGACAACAAGCCGCCGGTACAGGTGGATATCAGTCACATCAAGCTGCAGTAAGCCCCATGCCTTTTGTTTCCCTGCGCGATGGCGCGCGCCTGCATGTGCGCGTCATCGGTCGCGGTCAGCCTGTCTTGATGTTGCCCGGCCTCGGCATGAGCAGCGCACACTGGCTGCCTTTTCTCCTGCCGCATCTTTCCCGCTTCCGGTTTTATTTGCCCGATTTCCGGGGCTTCGGTCGCTCGGCCGGGCTGCGTCTTTGCGAAGACGATGTTTTTGAAAGTCATATGCATGATGTGCAGGAAGTGATTGCGCATTTTGGTCTGCAAGATTTCCTGCTGGCCGGCTATTCCCTGGGGGGCTCCACCTCACTGCATATGTTGCGCGCCGGGAAATTCCGGGGTGTGAGGCGCTACCTGCATATCGACCAGTCACCCTGCGTTGGCAATCGCGAGGATTGGCGCCACGGCCTGTTTGGTGATCAGCAGGGCATGCTGTTCGGGAAAATGCGCGAGCTGCTGAGCGTGTTGGCACAACACCCCGGGGCTACGCATCTGGACAGGTTGCCGTCAGCAGCCAAGCGCGAGGCTGCTACAGTAATGGCGACCATTTTCAGTCGCATGGGCGGCAAGCCGGCGCTGGAGCCCTGGTTGCGTCGTTTCCTTTTACTGCCGGGCTTTGCGAGTCGCCTGCTGCCGCTGACGCGGCTGGATGATGCGCAGCGCTATCTGGCGGCCTATAGCAGTGGCGGGCATGATTACCGTGAAAGCCTGCGCGCTTGTGAGGTGCCGCTGACCGTATTTGTCGGTATGCGTTCACCGCTCTATCACCCGCAGGGCCAGATGGCGATTGCGGATTACGCGCAGGATGTGCGCATCGTGCGCTTTGAAAAATCGGGGCATGTGCCCTTGAGTGATGAGCCGCTGAAGTTTGCGCGCGAGCTGGGGCGTTTTCTCAGTGGCAGTTGAGCCGGGTTTATTTCACCAGCCGTATGCCGCCAGTCTCGATAAGGATGAGGCGCTGCTTGTACAGCGTGCCTATGGCCTGCTTGAAGGCTTTCTTGCTGACGCCGAACAGGCGGTAAATGATTTCCGGTGCGGTTTTGTCGCCCACGGCCATGAAGCCGCCTTCTTTGGCCAGTTTGTCCAGTATGCCCTGTGAGACGCTGTCCACTTTGGCGGCATGTCCGGCGGCGGCCAGCGAGACACTGATTTTCTGGTCTTCACGCAGTGCCTTTACCCAGGCATCACGCACA
>JAVHYE010000097.1:0-3088 GCA_031119295.1 Pedobacter sp.
CCAGCCAGTCGGCGAGTACGGCCAGTGTGGCGCCGAGAAAAAGACTGGCCGGCAACAATTGACGGTGACGCGGAAAGCCGAGGCGTCGCGCCATATGCGGCGCCAGCAGGCCGATAAAGGCGATGCCGCCGGATTGCGCTACGGCAAGCGCCACCAGCAGCGCAGAAAGCAAAAGGATTTCACGGCGGAAGCGGGTGATGTCGAGACCGAGATGCGCTGCCTCGTTTTCTCCCAGCTGCCAGACATCCAGTGCGCGCTGCTGTTGCCAGAGTCGCGCCAGCGTCAGCAAGAGAATGCCGGCAGAAAGGATTAGCAGCGTGCTATTGGCCTGGGCAAAACTGCCCATGAGCCAAAAGCTGGCACTGCGCAGCACGGTGTTGTCACCAAAGCTGAGCAGGAGATTGACGAGGGCGGCAGCCAGCGCATTGATGGCAACGCCTACCAATAAAAGTTCGGCATTACCGGCACCCAGACGACGTCCCATGGCCAGTACCAGGGCGAGGGTGGCGAGTGCGCCGGCAAAGGCCGCCAGCGGCAGCAGCCAGAAACTGCTGACGCCCAGGGATATCACCAGCACGGCGGCGAGGCCTGCGCCGGCAGAAACACCGAGCAGGCCGGGTTCTACCAGCGGGTTGCGGAAAAAATCCTGCAGCAGCAGGCCGGAGAGGGCGAGAGTGGCGCCGGTAAACGCGGCCAGCAGTACCCGTGGCAGACGCAACTGCCACAGCACCTCGCTGGCCATGGGGCCAAGATCACCGCTGCCCCAGGCCAGGGCCAGAAACATGGCGGCGAGAGTAGCGAGGGGAAGCAGGAAAATGAGGCGAGAAGACGGCACGGCAGCGATGACAGCCCGGCAGAACGGATGTGCCATAGCCTAGCGGGGCTGCTCATGCTAAACCAGCGGCCATCTCATGTTCAAAGGGGCAGGGCCATGATTGAAGGCTATGTGCATCCGGATTTTCGTGGTGTGGCCCAGGTTTTCCGGCAGCAGTTGCCGCATCGTGGTGCCGGTGGTGCGGCGCTCTGCATTTATCACCGCGGCGAGCGCGTGATCGATATCTGGGGCGGCAGCCGTGATCGTGAGGGCACGCCCTGGACGGCCGATACGCTCTCTCTGTCTTTCTCCACCACCAAGGGCATTGTTTCCACACTGCTGCATATCCTGGCCAGTCGTGGCGAGCTGGAATACGACCGTCCTGTAGCGGATTACTGGCCCGCGTTTGCACAGAAGGGCAAGGCGGCGATCACTGTGCGCCAGTTGCTTTGCCATGAGGCCGGTCTTTATCCGGTGCGCGGCCTGATTGCCGATGCTGCAGAAATGCGCGACTGGCCGCATATGCTCAAGCTGATGGAAGAGGCTGCGCCGGCACATGCACCGGGCGAGCGTAATGGCTATCACGCACTGACCTATGGCTGGCTGGTGGGCGGTCTGGTGGAGAAGGTCGCCGGCAAGCCTTTGGCCGATGTCTTGCGCGAAGAGCTGAGCGAGCCTTTGCAACTGGATGGTTGTTTTATCGGTGTGCCGCACGATGAACTGGCGCGTTGCGCCAAACTCATCACACCGGAAAAAAAGCCGCGTGATCCCGCGCAGCCAAAGCGCCCGAAAAAAACACCGCTGACGCAGCAGGTGATCGAGTCCGGCCTGCGTCTTTCCGGTTTTGATCCGGATTCCACCCTGCAGGCCATGGTGCCGCACGGCATGGCGAAGTTTGACTGGAGTGCGCCGGAAACCGTGCAGGCCTGCATTCCCGGTGCCGGTGGCATGTTCAATGCGCGCTCGCTGGCAAAAATCTATGCAGCCTTGGGCAATGGTGGCGAATTCGACGGTGCGCGCCTGATGTCGGCGAATACCGTGCAGCAGATTGCACGTACCCAGAATACGGCGCGCGGTGCCGTGATTCCCCTGCCCATGCGCTGGCGCATGGGCTATCACCGTGTCTTCACCACCGGCCCGCGTACGCCGAATGCTTTCGGGCATTTCGGTTATGGCGGCTCTGGCGCCTGGTGTGATCCTTCGCGCGAGCTGGCTGTGGGCTATGTGGTGAATTACGGCATAGGCACGCCCTTCGGTGATATGCGTCTCTGGCAGATCAATACAGCGGCCATACGTGCGGTGGACTCCGTGCCGGAGCTCATCCTGCAATGGCTGCGCGCCTGAAAAACCGTGCAATAAAAAAGCCCGCAGTAAGCGGGCTTTTTTATTGCAGTGACCAAGGCATCAGACCGTGATCACGCCCGCCAGATGCGGCTTGCCGGATTTGGCATCGCTGAGGCTGAAGCTGAATCCACCATTGGCCTGGGGTTCGGAATTGAACGCCACCTTGGCCGGCAGCAGCACGGGCAGCTTGAACTGCACATCGACGGTGTAGCGGTCGGGCAGACGGCCATCCAGTGCAGCCAGGCAACGGGCCTTGCTCCACATGCCATGGGCAATGGCGCGCGGGAAGCCGAAGAGCTTGGCGGTAAACGCATACATATGAATGGGATTGCGGTCACCGGACACGGCGCCGTAGCGGCGGCCGATATCGCCAGGCACAGCCCAGAGCACATTGGACGAAGGCTTTGCCGCCACCTGTTTTGCGGCTGCCGGTTTGTTTTCGGCACTGCCACCGCCACCGCGGCGCAGCATGGTGCTCACCGAGTCCCATACCACTTCACTGCCGGAAGTCAGCGTGGTGACGATATCGAACTGCAGGCCTTTTTCATGTGGGCGCAGATTGGCCACATGCACTTTCAGGCCCAGCACTTCGGAAGCACTGATGGGGCGGTGCTGGGTAATGCTGTTCTGGATATGCACAAGACCCATGGCGGCAAACGGAAAACCGGAGTCGGTGATGATTTCCAGATGCAGCGGGAAGGCCAGCACAAAGGGATAGGTAGCGGGCAGGGTTTCACGCTGCGGAAAACCGCAAACGCGGTTATAGGCCGCGAGATGCGCGCGATCGATTTTCACTTCGCGCATCACCACGGACAGCGCCGGCAATTCCTTGCCGCTGCGGCCGCTGATGGCACCCATCACTGCGCGGGAATACAGCGTGGCAGTGTTGGTGGGGGCGGAAAGTTCGCGAACGGACATTGCAATACTCCT
>JAVHYE010000097.1:3188-13673 GCA_031119295.1 Pedobacter sp.
GCACCAATGAGCGACTGGCCGCAGACACGAACAATATTGCCGTTCAGACCGGCAGAGGCCGGGCTGGCATACCAGGCAATGGTTTCGGCCACATCGACAGGCAGACCGCCTTGCGACATGGAGTTCATGCGGCGGCCGGCTTCACGAATCGCAAAGGGAATGGCAGCCGTCATGGCGGTTTCGATAAAGCCCGGAGCCACAGCGTTAATGGTGATGTTCTTGGCCTTCAGCACCGGAGCCATGGATTGCACCATACCGATGACGCCAGCCTTGGACATGCCGTAATTGCTCTGGCCCATATTGCCGGCGATGCCGGAAATGGACGAGACGCAGATGATGCGGCCGTTTTCGTTGATCACGCCCTGGGCCAGCAGCTCGTCATTGATGCGTTCTTCCGACGAGAGATTGATATTGAGCACCATATTCCACTGCTGCTCGGTCATGTTTGCCAGGGTCTTGTCGCGGGTCACGCCGGCGTTGTGCACGACGATGTCCACACCACCGTGGTTGGTTTTAAGGTATTCAGCGATTTTCTGCGGGGCATCGGCAGCGGTGATGTCGCCGGCAAAGGCAGAGCCGCCGATCAGGCTGGTCACGACCTTCAGATCGTCAGCAAGCTGGGGAATATCCAGGCCCACAACATGGGCGCCATCACGTGCCAGCGTTTTGGCAATCGCTTCACCAATACCGCGTGATGCGCCGGTGACGAGAGCGACTTTGCCAGCCAGCGGCTTGTTCCAGTCCAGCTTGGTCTGGGTGCCGGAAGCAGAAACACGCACGACCTGTGCAGAAACATAAGCGGAACGCGGCGACAGGAAAAAGCGCAGCGAAGATTCAAGCTGGTCTTCAGCGCCCGGAGCCACATAAACCAGTTGTGCCGTGCCGCCTTTTTTCACTTCCTTGCCCAGCGAACGCGTGAAGCCTTCGAGCGCGCGCTGTGCAGTAGCATGGCGCGGATTTTCAGCAGCTTCAGGCGGCAGGCCGATGACGATAAGGCGGGCACACTGGTCCACCTTGCGCATCACCGGATTGAAGAAGGCATAGACCTTGACGAGATCGGCACTGTCTTTCACACCGCTGGCATCAAAAATCACGGCCTTGAATTTGACATCGCTCTCGGCGCTCACCGGGGCATTGTTCACGCTGGCACCGATATTCTTCAGCACACCATTAACGGCCTGGCTGATGGCGCCATCAGTGGCGCTGCCAAAGCGCACCGTGCCATTGATGACCGGAGCACCGGCTTCATAGCGATCGAGTTTGACCGGCTGCGGCAGGCCGAGATTCTTGGCCAGCAGGCGGCCAAGGGGGGAATTCGCGAACTGGGTATAACGGTCAGACATGATCATATCCTTTGGCTGGACGTGGAGGCGGTAGCCCGGCCATGCGTCTCTCACGAGGCGGGCATGGTGCCGGAAATCCTTGCAGAAGGCCGACACTCTAGAAAAAGAAGCGTGAGGAGGCCAGTCTGCCCAGGACCAATAGCTGCTTGTAGAAGCAGACTGTGGCGATCCTGAAAACGGGCGGCAGGCTAACAAAAGGCTGTGACAGTCACATTTGCCCGGGCGACATCCCAAGACTGCATGGTCTGCCAATAAGCAGTCTTTTTTCTATGCTAGGGTGCGCGCCATTGCTCATTCAGCCAGGAGTACCCGTCATGACCACGCTTCGCCGTGTCGCCATCATTGGTGGCAACCGCATTCCCTTTGCCCGTTCCAACGGCGCCTATGCCTCTGCTTCCAATATCGACATGCTGACGGCTGCACTGGATGGCCTGGTGGCCCGTTACAAGCTCGAAGGCGAGCGTCTGGGTGAAGTGGCCGCTGGTGCCGTGCTCAAACTTTCGCGTGACTTCAATATGACGCGCGAATCCGTGCTCAATACCAAGCTGGCCCCCGAAACGCCGGCCTGTGATATCCAGCAGGCCTGTGGTACCGGTCTCCAGGCCATCAATTACATCGCCAACAAGATTGCCACCGGCCAGATCGAAGTCGGTATCGGCGGTGGTGTGGATACGACCTCCGATGCACCCATCGGTGTGGGTGAAGGTTTGCGCCAGTTCCTGCTCAGCCTGAATCGTGCCAAGGACAACAAGCAGCGTCTGGCCGCTCTCGCCAAATTCCGTCCCGGCATGATGGGCCTGGAAATTCCCGCCAATGGCGAGCCACGCACCGGTCTTTCCATGGGCGAGCACCAGGCCATCACCACCGCCGAGTGGGCTATCACCCGCGAAGCCCAGGACGAGCTGGCCTACCTCAGCCACAAGAATATGGCCGCTGCTTACGAGCGCGGCTTCTTCAAGGACCTGATGACGCCGTATCAGGGCCTGGAGCGTGACGATAATCTGCGTCCCGGTTCCACCATTGAAAAGCTGGCCACGCTGAAGCCGGTGTTCGGTGATCGCGAGAAGGGCACCATGACGGCCGGCAACTCCACGCCGCTGACCGATGGCGCCTCTGTCGTGCTGCTGGCTTCCGAAGAGTGGGCCAAGGCGCACAATCTGCCGGTGCTGGCTTACATCACTACGGTGGAAACGGCAGCCGTTGATTTCGTGCACAAGAAAGAAGGCCTGCTGCTGGCTCCCGCTTATGCCGTGCCGCGCATGCTGGAGCGTGTGGGTCTCACCCTGCAGGATTTCGATTTCTATGAAATCCACGAAGCTTTTGCCGGCCAGGTGCTGTCCACGCTCAAGTTCTGGGAAGATGAGAAGGTCTGCCAGGAGCGTCTGGGCCTGAAGAAAGCGCTGGGCTCCATTGATCGTGCCAAGCTCAACGTGAATGGTTCTTCGCTGGCTGCGGGTCATCCTTTTGCCGCTACTGGTGGCCGCATCGTGGCTTCTGCAGCCAAGTTGCTGAACGAGAAGGGTTCGGGCCGCATCCTGGTGTCTATCTGCGCAGCAGGTGGTCAGGGTGTGGTGGCCATCATAGAGAAGTGATGAATGCAGCAGTGATGTGCTGAGTGAATGAAAAAGCCCGCCAATTGGCGGGCTTTTTTATGTGCCTGTCTGTGGAGAAAGAGCGCTGCTTACTGCTCTATATCCAAGCATTTGTTCATGAATTTTTCGCGTGCATCGCCGGTCATGTCACCGGCCTTCGTATTGCAGTCACGCATACGCTGCAGCATGGGGGGCATGGTGTTGACGCTGGCATTGTGCTTGATGCACTGGCTGATCAGGCGTGTACGTTCGCTGCCTGTAGTGCCTTCAGCCGCTTTATTGCAGTCCTGCCGTTTATTGTTGTCCGCGTAGACCATTCCGCTGACCAGCAGCAGAAAAAACGCGGCGAGCATTGTTTTCATTTTTGGCTCGTCCTCTTCAGCCAGCTTCCTTGCGCGATGCCAGCCAATCCGGCCCCCCTGCATCGCCGGCGCGATTCTACGGGCTTGCAGGAGCGGATTCAGCGTCTGACTATGACTTCATGACAAACGGATGCCTAGCCCTGGTTACATAAAGGCAAAGATACATGAGGGCAAAGATGGATTGCCTGGGAGCGGCAAAGCCGTGGCCATGAAAAAAGCCTGCATCAGCAGGCTTTTTTCTAGCGTGGATGGCGACTCAGCCCTTGAGGCAGCTGCTCATGAAGGTTTTGCGTTCATCGCCCTTCTTGCCTTCGGCCTTGGCATTACAGTCTTTCATGCGCTGCTGCTGGGGGTTCTTGGCAGCTTCCGGGGCCTTGCCCGAGAGGCAGGCACTCATGAAGGTCTTGCGCTCGTCACCTTTCTTGCCGTCAGCCTGGGCATTGCAGTCCTTCATGCGTTGCTGCTGGGCCGTGGGCGCTTTCTTGGCATCTTCAGCATGGGCGGCGCCGGCCAGGCAGAGGGAGAGGCCAAGTGCGGTCAGCAGGGATTTGATCATGGTGATGTCCTCGGAATGATGGTGTTTGTACTTGTACTGGTGGAGAACGGCCGCCTCAGTCTAGGCAGGAGCTTGTTGTTTTGCCGGGGCAGCCTTCACGCTTTTTTCAGGCGGGCGAGCAGGCTGGAGGTATCCCAGCGGCCACCGCCCATGGCCTGCACCTCGGCATAGAAACTGTCGACCAGCTCGGTGGCAGGCAGGGCCGCACCCAGCTTCTGCGCTTCCTCCAGACATATGGACAAGTCCTTGCGCATCCAGTTCACCGCAAAACCGTGCTCGTACTCGCCGGCAATCATGGTCTTGTGGCGATTCACCATCTGCCAGCTGGAGGCCGCGCCCTGGGAAATCGCATCCATCACGGTTTGCACATCCAGTCCGGCTTTCTCCGCGAAATTCATGCCCTCGGCCAACGCTTCCACAAGACCGGCCACGCAGATCTGGTTGACCATTTTGGCGAGTTGTCCAGAGCCGGTCGGACCTATCAGTGTGACGGCGCGGGCATAGGCGGCCAGCACGGGTTTTATGCGGGTGAAAACAGCCTCACTGCCACCGCACATGATGGTGAGCTGGCCATTCACCGCGCCTTGCTGGCCGCCGGAGACAGGGGCATCCACAAAGCCGGCGCCTTTTTCGGCGAGTGCCGCGGCAATTTCGCGCGAGACAGTGGCGGAGACGGTGGAGTGATCCACGAGCACGGCATTTTTTTGCAAGCCATGAATGATGCCCTGCGGACCCAGCACGACTTCGCGCAAATCATTGTCATTACCCACGCAGGTGAAAACGAGGTCGGCATGACGTGCGGCATCGGCCGGGCTGTCGGCAATATTGCCGGCGTATTCGCCCTGCCATTTTTCTGCCGTGCTGCGGGTACGGTTGAAAACGGTGACGCTATGTCCCTTGCGGGAGAGATGGCCGGCCATGGGATAACCCATGGTGCCAAGGCCGATGAAGGCGAGAGCGCTCATGATGGATGCCGGAGTGAAAAGAAAAGGAATTCAGCGCTGTCGCAGCAGCAGTGCGCCTACTGCAGCGAGCATGGCAACGACGAGAAAGCTGGCGAGTATGCGCAGCAGGGTTTCGATATCGCCATAGCCCCAGATAAGGGCAAGGCTGCCTGCGCCCAGCAGAAAGATCAGCGCGACAAAGAACAGGCCCAGGGTTTTGCCGGCAGGGCCGGACACAGGTTCCGGCGGCAGGGGAGAGTGTTCCGTCATGGCAGTGCTCCTTCAGGGCTTGTAGCCGTTTTGCTGCAAGCTGATGCCATGCTTGTAGCAAAGCCGGGCGGGGCTGTCATCCACACGCATCCCGGAAATGAAAAAGGCCGCAATCAGCGGCCTTTTTCACGAGCAAGTGCTTGAGTTTCAGCGCTTGTTCAGCGGTACGAAATCGCGCTGCACAGAGCCCGTGTAGAGCTGGCGCGGACGGCCGATCTTGTACGGGGCCGAGTGCATTTCACCCCAGTGAGCGATCCAGCCCACGGTACGGGCGAGAGCGAAGATCACGGTGAACATCGAGGTGGGAATGCCGATGGCCTTGAGGATGATGCCGGAGTAGAAGTCCACGTTCGGGTAGAGCTTGCGCTCGACGAAATACGGATCGTTACGCGCAGCTTCTTCCAGCTTCATGGCGAGTTCCAGCTGCGGATCGTTGATGCCGAGTGCAGCGAGGACTTCGTCGCAGGTCTGCTTCATCACCTTGGCGCGCGGATCGAAGTTCTTGTACACGCGGTGACCGAAGCCCATGAGCTTGAAGGGATCGTTCTTGTCCTTGGCCTTGGCCAGGAATTTTTCGAGATTGGAGACATCACCAATTTCGTCGAGCATTTTCAGCACGGCTTCGTTGGCGCCGCCATGTGCCGGGCCCCAGAGCGCAGCGATACCGGCAGCGATACAGGCGTAAGGATTGGCGCCGGTAGAGCCGGTCAGACGCACAGTAGAGGTGGATGCGTTCTGCTCGTGGTCAGCATGCAGGATGAAGATGCGGTCCATGGCCTTGGCGACCACCGGATTCACCACATATTCCTCGCAGGGCACGGCAAACATCATGCGCAGGAAGTTGCTGGCGTAGTCCAGCTTGTTGTCCGGGTACACGAAGGGCTGGCCGGCGTTGTACTTGTAGCTCATGGCAGCAATCGTCGGCATCTTGGCGATGAGACGGATGGCGGCAATGCGCCGGTGCTCGGCATTATTGATGTCGAGATTGTCGTGATAGAAGGCGGAGAGGGCACCCACCACGCCGCACATCACGGCCATGGGATGCGCATCGCGACGGAAGCCGCGATAAAAGAACTGCAGCTGCTCGTGCACCATGGTGTGCTGGGTGACACGGGCCACGAAATCGGCTTTCTGTTCGGCATTCGGCAGCTCGCCATTGAGCAGCAGATAGCAGGTTTCGAGATAGTCGGATTCGGTAGCAAGCTGGTCGATGGGGTAACCGCGGTGCAGAAGCACGCCCTTGTCGCCATCGATGAAGGTGATTTTGGATTCGCAGGCCGCCGTGGCCATGAAACCCGGGTCATAGGTGAAGTAGCCCTGAGCGAGCACATCCTTCACGTCAATGACGTCAGGGCCCAGTGTTCCGGAGGAAATCGGCAGATCAATCGATTTGTTGTCGATCGTGAGAGTGGCTTTTTTGCCCGACATGGCAATCTCCTTGTTAAGAGAAGTTTCAGCACGACCAAAGCACTGCAGAGTGAACCTGAAGCGGCGGCGCTGCCGGGACCGGCTATTGCGAAACACTTTGGGAAGGCGCGCTAGCTTAATTTGTGGGCCGATTTTGTCAATCAAAGCTCACGTCTTCTTTCCGGGATTCTTCCGGAAAAACACGAAGTTAGAGCAGGGTGGCCATGACCTTGCAGTCGCCGGCATGCAGTGAGGGGAATTTCGCGGCGCTTTTTTGCATTGTGCACCGAAGCGATACCACTTCTGTTTGATAAACAAGCAGCTGCCTCATGCTGGCGCATGCAAGCCCCTGTAAAACCGCCATTTTCCCCGTGTTTCGGGTTTGTAATTGAATTTGTGCAGGATTATACTTCCCGCCCGGTTTTTAGCCGACCGGAAATGCCCTGGAAATCCAAGGCTTTTCAATGGCTTATCGCAACACCCGCATTTTCCCTTAGGTACTGGCCGGGACAGTCACAAGCTGTCAGGCTCCCCACAGGAACAACGCTGTGAAAAGCAATCGACCCGTCAATCTCAGTTTGTCCACGGTTCTGCTGGTCAATCTGAAGTCGCCGGTCGCCATCGCCTCCATCCTGCATCGCATCTCTGGCGTGGTGATCTTTCTGCTCATTCCGGTCCTGCTCTATATCCTGCAGGAATCGCTGGCCTCCGAAGCTGCTTTCCAGAACGTGAAAGACAACATCCTCGGCGGCTTCATAGGCGGAGGGCTGGTTTTCATCGCCCTGGCCGGCCTCATTTATCACTTCATCATCGGCACCAAGCACCTGATCCAGGACTTCGGCATCGGTGAGTCCCTGCAGGGTGGCCGCAACTTTGCCTGGGCTGCACTGGCCGCTGCCGGTTTCTTCATTGCCCTTGCTTTCCTGTGGATGGTGCTCTGATGAGAAACAGTGCAACGAGCTTCAGCCGCTCCGGTCTGTCCGACTGGCTGATCCAGCGTGTCAGCGCCTACATCCTCGGCGCTTATTTCCTTTTCATCGTGGGCTATCTGCTGTGCACCAAAGACGTGTACTTCAGCGACTGGTACGCCCTGATGAGCAGCACCGGCATGCGCATCTTCACGCTGCTGGCCATTCTCTCCCTGGCTGCCCACGCCTGGGTCGGTCTGTGGACGGTGTTCACCGACTACATCACTGAACGCCAGATGGGCCCCAAGGCTGCCGTCATCCGCCTGGTTTTCCAGACCGGCATGGCGCTCTTCGTTTTTGTTTACGTGGTCTGGGGCATCCAGATCCTGTGGGGGAACTGATTCATGGCCAGCAGCATCAAGGCAAGCAATATTCCTACCCTCACATTTGATGCCGTGATTGTCGGCGGCGGCGGCTCGGGCATGCGTGCCTCGCTGCAGCTGGCGCGTGCCGGTCTCAAGGTGGCGGTACTCACCAAGGTGTTCCCGACCCGCTCCCACACCGTGGCAGCACAGGGCGGCATCGGTGCTTCGCTCGGCAATATGAGCGAAGACAACTGGCACTACCACTTCTACGACACCGTGAAGGGCTCGGATTGGCTGGGCGACCAGGACGCCATCGAGTTCATGTGCCGTGAAGCGCCCAAGGTCGTGTACGAACTCGAACACATGGGCATGCCCTTCGACCGTAACGCTGATGGCACGATCTACCAGCGTCCTTTCGGTGGTCATACCTCCAATTACGGCGAAAAGCCGGTGCAGCGTGCCTGCGCCGCCGCTGACCGTACCGGCCACGCGCTGCTGCATACCCTGTATCAGGGCAATCTCGCCGCCAAGACCCAGTTCTTCGTGGAATGGATTGCACTGGATCTGGTGCGTGATGCCGACGGCGAAGTGCTGGGCGTGACCGGCATCGATCTGGCTACCGGCAATATCGCCGTGTTCCAGGCCAAGGCCACCCTGTTTGCTACCGGCGGTGCCGGTCGTATCTATCAGGCTTCCACCAATGCTTTCATCAATACCGGTGACGGCCTTGGCATGGCCGCTCGTGCCGGCATTCCGCTGCAGGACATGGAGTTCTGGCAGTTCCACCCGACCGGTGTTGCCGGTGCCGGTGTGCTGCTGACCGAAGGTTGCCGTGGCGAAGGTGGTCTGCTGCGCAACAAGAATGGCGAGCGCTTCATGGAGCGTTATGCCCCCAATCTGAAGGATCTCGCGCCCCGCGATTTCGTGTCCCGTTCCATGGACCAGGAAATCAAGGAAGGCCGCGGCTGCGGTCCCAATGGCGATTATGTGGTGCTCGACCTTACCCATCTGGGTGCCGAGACCATCCACAAGCGTCTGCCGTCGGTTTATGAAATCGGCAAGAACTTCGCCAATGTGGATTGCACCAAGGAACCGATTCCGGTCGTGCCCACCATCCATTACCAAATGGGCGGTATCCCGACCAATATCCACGGCCAGGTGGTGGCGCCGAAAGACGGCAACCCCAGCTCCGTGGTCAACGGTTTCTACGCCATCGGCGAGTGCTCCTGCGTGTCCGTGCACGGCGCCAACCGCCTCGGCACCAACTCGTTGCTCGACCTCATCGTCTTCGGCAAGGCCGCTGGCGAACACATCATCGAGCACGTCAGCCGTGAGCCGGCTTCGCACCGTCCGCTGCCGAAAGATGCCCTGGACCAGACCCTGGCCCGTATCGCGCGTCTCGACAGCTCGACCTCCGGCGAATACGCGCAGGATGTGGCCAATGACATGCGTCGCAGCATGCAGAACCACGCCGGCGTGTTCCGTACTCAGGAAATGATGGACAAGGGCGTGACCAGCATTCTTGAAATCGAGAAGCGCGTGTCGCATATCCATCTCAAGGACAAGTCGCAGGTGTTCAACACCGGCCGTATCGAAGCGCTGGAGCTGGAAAACCTCATCGAAGCCGCCAAGGCCACGATGATTTCCGCTGCTGCCCGTAAAGAGTGCCGTGGCGCTCACACCGTGGTGGATTACGAGCGTCCGGTGACGGATCCGGATTGCCCGCTGGGTCGTAACGACAAGGAGTGGATGAAGCACACCCTGTGGTTCAAGGACGGTAATCGTCTGGACTACAAACCGGTGAAGCTGACCCCGTTGACGGTGGAATCCGTTCCGCCCAAACCCCGTACGTTCTAAGCGGCTACTGAGCAGATTTTGCGAGGCACACCATGAGTGAAGTGCGTATTTTTGAAGTCTACCGCTACGATCCGGACAAGGACGCAGCGCCTTATATGCAGACCTATGAGCTCACGCTCGATGGTCACGAGCGCATGCTGCTGGATGCGCTCATCAAGCTGAAGCAGCTTGATGAAACCCTGAGCTTCCGTCGCTCCTGCCGCGAAGGCATCTGCGGTTCGGACGGCATGAACATCAACGGCAAGAACGGTCTGGCCTGTCTCATCAATATGAAGACACTGCCGAAAAAGATCGTGATCAAGCCGCTGCCGGGCCTGCCCGTCATCCGCGATCTCGTGGTCGACATGGGCATGTTCTACAACCAGTACGAGAAGGTTCAGCCCTATCTGATCAACGAGACGCCGGCTCCTGCCAAGGAGCGCCTGCAGTCGCCGGAAGATCGCGAGAAGCTGGACGGCCTCTACGAGTGCATCCTCTGCGCCTGCTGCTCCACGAGCTGCCCGTCCTACTGGTGGAATCCGGACAAGTTCCTGGGCCCGTCCGCGCTGATCCAGGCCTACCGCTTCCTGGCCGACAGCCGTGATACGGCAACGGCCGAGCGTCTGGCCAAGCTGGATGATCCGTTCAGCATCTTCCGCTGCCGCGGCATCATGAACTGCGTGAGTGTCTGCCCCAAGGGTCTGAACCCGACCAAGGCGATAGGCCACATCCGCAACATGTTGCTGAGCCAGGGTACTTGATAGAAGGGCAGCTGATGCCTTGATGGCCTGCCGGTCATGGTGCCGGCCGGCCGTTTTCCTGTTTGGCGTGAGGCGAGGGCGATGCTGCCGGCGCTTCATTTCAAACAGGGTCATTGATAAATCAGTTGACGACTTCAGTTT
>JAVHYE010000004.1 GCA_031119295.1 Pedobacter sp.
GCCGGTGCCCTGCGCTGCTCAGGTTCTGGCGGGGGCTGCGGAACTCGCCTTTGCTGCGCAAAGACTCAGACAGTCCTCGCCCTTAATCCGCCAGCCCCTTCCGCTGCTGGGCTCACAAACGGGAGGGCTAAATCACTGCAGAAGCGCGCATCGCTACGCTCGTTTTAAGGTCAACAGAAAAAGACAAATCAAAGCAAAAGGAGTGGCGCGTAGCGCCACTCCTTTTATCCCGTCATACCGGCGGAGGCCGGTACCCATACTGAGTTGGTAGTTTCACTGACGCATGGGCCCCGGCCTCCGCCGGGGTGACGAACACTCTGAAAAGAAATCTGTCGCCCCGGAAGGCTTTAATCCGGGGCCCAGTGACTTTGCTTTTGATTTTCACAGATGAAGAAAAGAGCACTAACGCTTTGCTCTTGAATCCCCATTGAGCCTGCCGACCGGAACAAGACCGGCCAAGGGAAAGCCGAACATGGATGTACGGCTTAGGCGTGATGAGGCAGGGACGCCGAATCTCGCCGACCCTTCGACGCCGGTTTTGTGGAGGGAGGGAACCCGGCGTAGCCGGGCAGGCGACTTGGGGTGCGCGGGGAGTCCAGAGGGGCCGCCGCAACGCGGTCCCTTTGGGCCCGTCCGGCGAGGACGCGCCCTATCAAATAAACAACGGAGCTACGAATAATGAGGTTTATTCTTCTAGACTTGCTTTTCCTGATATGAAGTGCTTTTCAACATTCTTCCTACAAGGATTTTTCTTTTCCAGATACGCACGCCTTTTTGTTGCATCATCAAAGATTGACTGTTTTGCTAAAACATTGCCGTTTTCATCAAATTTAAAAGCAGTCAGTCCAGTAATATTCTCTCCGAATTGACTGACGTATCTATCTTTGGCCGCAGATAGATTTCTTTCATAAATCGGCATCTTTCTTTCGATAATGCTTCTAACTTTTTCATGAAGCCTGCCAAATGAAGACATATTTTGCAGGACAAGCATTCTTACATCGACGCGGTCTCCTAAGGCTTTTAGCTCATCCAGTATGGCTGGTTTAAACTGCCCATCTTTTTCCAAAGCCTCGATTGAAAGATATGGAGTAACTGAATGAGTACACTCCGTTCTTTCATCATTCCATTTTCCACCTAAGGCCATGGCGTGTATTGGCAGTCCATTGTGCTGAACGTAGTTTCTTAATGCATATAAAGTCCTGTAGCCAAGGGTTGAGTCATACTCGATACGAGTTTGAGCAATGAATTCTTCATGTTCAGGTGATTTCGTTCCGAACATATAAGATATGTGCTGAGGTATGTGATCAACATATGTTCGACATGTTGAAAGAAGATTAATTAAGTGAAGATTAATGTATTGCATCTTGTCGATGAAATCAGACCAAGAAAGCTCTCTAAAAGTGAGCTCATTGATTGCAACCTCATAAGCAGATTTCTCGAAATAAATGAAGTTTCTTAGTAAGAGATCATATTTTTCTTCTGCCGACAAAATGTGGATTATTCCGCTTTGTGCATCAATCAGGTCAAGAAATTCTTGTTGCGAGAGAGGTATTTCATTCGTTGACCCGATAAATTGTTTCTTTAATTTAAATTCCATGTGGCTAACCTTACTTGGGTATTCAATTATGGTTAGGGTTGCTGAACTCATTTCCAAAGCTGGTAATTCGCGCCTCATCACACCTCAAACAAAGCATCGGCATTCCCTTCCCCGTCAGCATCACCATTGTCTTCTGTTTGCACTTCTTGCAGGCCGTCCAGTTCACCGGCTCTGACACGGGCGTAAAGCGATCACATTCAATATCAGGCCGCAGGCCGGCAAGCTTGGCGTATTCCTGCCAGGGGAAGTGGTTGTTGATGAGGAGGTAACGCAGGGATGGCAGCGTGGCTAGTACGGCGAGGGATTCGTCTTCACTACGTAGGGCAGAGAGGGAAAGCCAAGTGAGTTTGTCCAGGCCTGCCAAAGGCGAAAGGCTGGCGACTTTCAGGGCTTTGAGGCTATTGGTGTCGCCGTGCAGGCCGAGGCCGCGCAGATTCTTGAGGGCAGAAACGAATTCCAGTTGGGCGGCGGCTCTTACGTTTTCCAGCTCCAGCCATTCCAGCAGTGGCAGCTCACTCAATACATCCAGCGGCTCCAGTGAGGGCGAGCTGCCCATATGCAGATAGCGCAGCGTGCCGGCGAGCTTGGTGATGGGCGTGAAATCCTTGATGCCGCTCCATTTCACATACAGGCCTTCCAAGCCAGGCATCTGGCAGGCGGCTTCAAACAATTCGGGCGAAACGCGGGACTGGAACCAGAGAAAGCGCACGTCTTTCAGCGTGGGTAGCAGCGCACACCAGCGTTGCACCAGTTTCTTTTGTTCCGCCGGTTTCAGATCGGTTTGTGTGACGGCGAGGGACAGGCGCTCCTTACCTTCCCATTGTTCGGGATCACGGATGCTGCGTGGCGGGAAATTCTTGGTGGGGCGGTGATACCAGAAGCTGTGCCAGGGCTGCACATTCTCGCTGCTTTCTTCCGTGAGCTGGCGTACACGCGCCAGCAGCTCCGCCAGGGGATCGCTCATTTCGGCTCCTTGCTCTTCGCCGGACTCTAGCGAGCCGGCGAAAGAGAAGGAAGCCCGATAGTCTTGTGAAGGGCTTGCGGAAACTACCGTGCGCCCCGCCACCTCAGCACATGGTCGGAGAGCGCATTCACGCCATAGCTCATGGCCACGCCGAGAACGGTAACGGCGGTGGCGCAGACGATGATGATGTCCATGCGCGCGCCCAGCTCGGCCGTCATCATGAGATTGCCGAGGCCGGCGCCGGCATTGAAAAGCAGCTCGCTGCCGACGGCGGTAATCCAGGCGAAGGGCACGGCTTGCGTGAGGCCGGTGAAGAGAGACGGCAGTGCGGCCGGCAGTTGCACGCGCCAGAACAGGCGCAGCTTGCCGAAACCGTAGATGCGGCCGACTTCGCGGTAGCTGTCGTCCACATGGTGCAGGCCTTCATAGGTGTTGAGCACCATGGGATAAAACGCGGCCAGGGAAATGATGAAAACCTTGGCGGGCTCGCCATTACCCACCCAGAGGCCTATCAAGGGCACCAGACCCAGCAGTGGCACCTGGCGTATGGAGTGATAGAGCGGGCTCACCAGGGTGTTCACGATTTTCGAGAGCGCCATGGCCGAGCCCAGCAGCAGGCCGGCGATGCCGCCTATAAGCAGGCCGGTGCTGGTGCGTTGCAGGCTGCCCAGCAGATTCACCCAGAGCTCGCCGTTTTCAATCAGCTCCAGAAAGGAGTTAGCCACATTCTGCAGGGGTGTGAAGGCATAGGCATGCACATCACTGCGGCCGGATTGCCATTGCCAGAGCAGCAAGAGAATGGCCGGCACTACAAGGCCGCGCAGGGCTTTCAGTTTTTGGATCGCGCCTTTTGTGAAGACATAGGCGAAGACAGAAGTGCTCATCAGCGGTATTTCCAGCGCAGCAAAAAGCGTTCAAGCAGGCGAAAGCCTTTATCCAGGGAAAAGCCGATCACGCCGGTGAGGATGACGCCCACCATCACGATATCCAGACGCAGCATCTGCCGGCCCAGTTCCATCATCTGGCCGAGGCCGGAATCCGCCGCCAGCAATTCCACGGCCACCAGCACCAGCCAGGCACGGCCCAAAGAAATGCGTATACCGGTGAGCACGGGCGGCACGATGGCGGGAAAGACAATGCGACGGAACAGGGTGAGCGGCGGCAGGCGGTAGACCCGCCCTACTTCCAGATGCCCGCGCGGAATGTTTTTCACGGCGTCATAGGCGGCGATTGCCGGCGGGAAAAACGTGGCCTTTACCAGCAGCACGATTTTCAGGGTTTCATCGATGCCGAAAAACAGCACGGCCATGGGGATCAGCACCAGGGTGGGAATCTGGCGCAGGGCATGGAAGAGCGGGCCGAAATAGATTTCCACTTGGCGAGAGAGCGCCATGGCCACACCGAAGGCGAGCCCGGTCACGGTGCCAATCGCAAAACCGGCCGCGAGGCGATAGAGGCTGACGGAAAGATGCATCTGCAATTCGCCGCTGTCCCAGAGCTCGCGAGCCGCGGCGAGTACGGCCGCCGGTGGCACCACGATCTGTTCCGGGAAAATGGCCAGCTTCGCCACCCATGCCCAGAGCAATAACAGCGCGACCGGCGAGATGAATGCGGCCAGTTTCTGCCAGGGCAAGTCGGGAAGTCGCGGCAGCCGCAAGGCTGCCGTTTTCACAATGTTTTCCATGGCGTGTTAAGTGCCCGGCTTCCAGTAGCTTTCCAGCTTGAGCTCTTTCAGTGCCACCGGCAGGAATTGCGGCGCCAGCAAAGTCTTCACATCAGGCTTCTTGCGAATAAGGCCGTTGGCAGCCGCGTGATCAATCACGCCCTGGTAGTGCTGGCTGAGCGTGGGTGTGAACAGCGGCGCCCAGTAATCTTTCCAGCCGGCTTTATTGCCATCGTAATCGCGGCGTATCGCGGCTTCCGGCAGACCGAAGAGGGCCTGGTCCTTGATATAGCCATCGCGATTCTTTTCCTGCGAAATCCAGTGGCTGGCGCGCACGGATGCCGTAACCAGCAACTGCGTGATGTCGGCATGCTGTTTGACGAAATCCGCGCTGCCCCAGAGCTCGGCGCGCATCTTCCAGTCGGCCGGTGCCTGTTGGCTGCTCCAGATGATGCGGGCCAGCTTCTTGTCTTCCAGCACAAGCGCATCGTTCAGTGTGAAGAAGCCGTCCACATTACCGGCGGCCACGGCGGCAGAGCCCGCCTGAGGATTCAGATTGATGATGCGGAAGTCTTTCAGCGTGAGCCCTTGCGAGGCAATCAGCTTGCCGAAGGAGACTTCCCAGGGGCGGCCGCGATGCAGCGCAATCTTCTTGCCCTTGAGGTCGGCAATGGATTTGGCGCTGGAGCCGGGCGGCACCACGAGATAGGTGTTATTGCCGAGGCCACCGGGCACCACGAGTTTGGTGCTCACGCCATTGGCATTGAGGATGACGGAGGGCAGATCGCCATAGAAAGCAAAATCGATACTTTTGTTGGTGAAGGATTCATTCACCAGCGTGGCCACCGAGGCCGTGGTCACCGGCACCCATTCCAGCTGCACATTCTTCTGCTTCAACGCTGCCAGGAAGACAGGATCATTGGCCACGATCTGCGGTGAGCCTATGAAAGTGGGCTTGCCACCGTTATCGCGTGCCACCACGGCAATACGCAGCCTGGTTGCCGCATCGGCGCTGTGGGCTGCGAGGCTGGCAAGCAGGGAAGAAAAAGCCAGCAAGGTACTGAGGATGATGCGCGGGGCAATGCGAAGGAATACACGGGGTGCAGCGGGATGACGCATGATGCTTTCCTGATCTCTTGAAACGGCGTGCGTATGCAACGCAAACGGAAAGCCTGTTCAGCAAGATGTCTGCCAGCGTCATGGAAATGTCGTGCGGACAAAGCCAAGTGCCTGATCAGGAAATGAAAAATAATTTCAGCACGGCTTCCTGATGGCTATGCCCATCGGCTGCTGTGCAGACGACTGATGTCCGGGCAGCAGCACCCGACACTTTCCTGCTGGTCAGCCAGCAAGTGGCTGCTGGATTTTCAACAGCGAAAGGTCTCCTGAATTTTCCGGCGCATATGGCCGGCGGCATGCAAATGCAGCGCTGGTGCGGCTTTGCAGGATTTTTCACGCAGCTGGCACGGCAGCTGCAATTGCCCTGCAACACGTTTTGGCGAAAGGCGCGTTCCGGCGTCTTCGCCTGTTTCAATAGTGTTGTCAGGAGTTGCAAGAAAATGGCCGTGGAATTCCTCTGGCGTCTGCCTGTACATGGCGACGGACGCCGGGCCCACCATCTTCATACCCGTGGTGAATGGAACCAGCAGACTGCTTCGCGCGTGGCGCCGAAAATCGATGAGCCGGATTTCGCCTATATCGATTATCTCTCGCAGGTGGCGCGTGCGGCAGATATCGGGGGCTTCCATGGCGCCCTGGTGCCGGCCTTCCGCCATACCGAAGATCCCTGGATGCTGTCCGCGGCACTGGCGCGTGAAACCCGTCGCCTGCGTTTCCTGATTGCCATACAGCCCTGGTTCATCCATCCCTCCTATGCCTCGCAGATGGCCGCCAGCCTGCAGCGTCTCAGCCATGGCCGTGTGGAGTGGAATGTCATTACCGGTGGCGGCGGCAGCGAGCAGCGCGCCTATGGCGATTTCATCGATCACGCCGCGCGTTACGAGCGCACGGAAGAATTCCTGGATTATGTGAAGGGTTATACCGCCGGTGAGCCTTTCACTTTCGAAGGCAAGCATTACCGCGTGGAAGAAGGCGGCCTCAAATCCCCCATGAAGCAATACGGCGTGCCGCGCCTCTGGCTGGCCGGTGCCAGCGAAGCTTCCATGCGTGTGGCAGCCAAGCATGCCGATATACATCTCACCTGGGCCGAGCCCGTCGCCAAACAGAAAGAAGTGATAGACCAGGCGCGCCGCGCCATTGAAAGCACAGGCTATGGCCGCGAGCTGGGCTTTGGTGTGCGTGTGGACATTCTCGCGCGTGAAACCGAAGAGCAGGCCTGGGCCGAGCTGCGCCAGATGCATGCCACGGTCAGTGACAGCTCGCGCGGTTTTGGTGGCGGTCGTCGCGGTGATTCCGAATCCGTCGGTGCGGCGCGGCAGAACGCCCTGCGTGGCGGCGGCCAGAAATTCGATGACCTTATTGTTGATCGCAATGCCTGGGCCGGCATGTCCGCCATACGCGGTGGCCCTGGCCTGGTGATTGTCGGCAGCCATGAGCAGGTAGCCGAGCGCCTTGCCGAATATGTCGATATCGGCGTCACGCAATTCATCCTCGCCAGTAATCCGCATCTGGAAGAAGCCTATCGCGTGGCCGAAGAAGTGCTGCCGCTGGTAGAGGGCGCCATCAAATCCCGCAAGAGCGTGGCCCCGCTACGCGCTTCGGCCTGAAAGTTTTTACAACCGTGTTGAACGCCGCATTAAAAACCAAGGAGAGCCGCCATGAGTAATCTGGCTTTTTCCGAGTCGTATTATCCAGTTCGTCGTGCTGCCGTCCGCCATGCCGAGTTTGTGCAGGAGGTGGCTGCGCCCAAGGCCGTGGTGGTATCGCCACAGGCAGAAGTGCAAACCGATTTTCTCAAGGACAGGAGTCATGTGCTGGCCGCTGTTGCGGCCGTACTGACACTGCATGTGGCGGTAGTGGCCTGGCTGCATCGCCCTTCTTCCGAAGTGGAAGTCTATGTGCCGCCGGAAATTCCTCCCATGGTGGTGGATCTGGCACCACCACCGGAATTGCCGCCGCCGCCACCGCTGAAAAAGGAATTGCCGCCACCACCTCCCGTGCAGAAACAGCAGGTGGTGCCGCAACCACAACCGGTGGCTGAGCCGGTGAAGACCGAAGTGGCGCCGGTGGAAACACCTGTCACGCCACCGCCGCCGCCTGTTGCCGCAGCACCTGCACCCGCGCCGGTGGAAAAAATCACCGAGCCCGATGCCTATGCCGGTTATCTGCGCAATCCCGCACCGGCTTATCCCGCTTTCGCACAGGAGCAGGGTTGGGAAGGTCGCGTCCTGCTGCAGGTACATGTGCTGGCCAGCGGCAAACCCGACAGCGTGCAGGTGAAGAAAAGCAGTGGTCGCAAGGTGCTGGATGAAGCAGCCCTGCGCACTGTGCAGCGCTGGACCTTTGCGCCGGCAAAACGCGGCAGCACGCCGGTAGACGGTTGGGTGGAGGTGCCCATCGACTACAAGCTGAATTGAGTGCGCGTATTACGCGCATGAAGTGAAACCCTGAATTGAAACTGAAGTTGTGAGAGCAAAACCATGAATCATATTTCCACCACCCTTATCGTCGAGGGCTCGCTCTGGCTGCTGGTGCTTTTTTCCGTGGCCACCTGGAGCCTTATCGTGGTGAAGGCTGTGCAGCATGGCCGCCAGTCTGGCCAGAACCGCAAATTCACCGAAGCTTTCTGGCAGGCCGTTGATCTCAAGGCTGCATCGGCACTCAAGGATTTTGACGGCTCTGCTGCGCACCTTGCTGCCGCCGGTTTTGAAGCGCTGAAAAATGCTGATGACGAAAGCAGCCATGATCTGCAGCACAGCTGGGGCCGTCAGGACCTGCTGGAGCGCCGTCTGCGTCAGCAAATCCAGAAAGAACGCCGTTCTCTGGAAAGCGGTCTCGCTGTACTCGCCTCCATCGGCAGTACCGCGCCTTTCGTGGGTCTCTTCGGTACTGTATTCGGCATCATTCACGCGCTCTCGGCCATTTCGGCCAGCGGCTCTGCCAGCATTGATGTGGTGGCCGGTCCGATTGGTGAGGCGCTGATTGCCACCGGTATCGGTATCGCCGTCGCGGTGCCGGCCGTGCTGGCTTACAACTTCTTTGTGCGCCGCCTGAAATCCATTGCTGCTGATCTCGATGATTTCGCCAGTGATTTTGTCAGCCTGGCGCAGAAGGCTGGCTTCCGTCTGGGCGAACGTCCGGCTCCGCGCAAACCCACGGTAGTTTCCGACAAGGGCGCTGACGGCAAGAAAGAGGTATTCGCGTAATGGCTTTTCAACCGGAGGTGGAGAAGCCGAAGACGTTGTCAGTGAAATCAATATCACGCCGCTGGTGGATGTGATGCTGGTTCTGCTCATCGTCTTCATCGTCACGGCGCCGCTGCTCACCAATACCGTGAAAGTGACTCTGCCAAAAACGCAGCCCACTACGCCGCTGGTGCAGAAGAAGGCTTTCACAGTGAGTGTGGATGCAGCCGGCAAGGTGTTTCTGGACAAGCAGGAATTGCCGCTGGCGAATTTTGAAGTCGCACTGCGCGAGGCCAAGGCCAGCACTGCCGAGTTTTATCTCAATCTGCAGGCCGATGAAGCCGTGCCTTACGGCACCGTGGCCAAGGTGATGGCCATTATCGAACGCACGGGTGTGGATCGCCTGTCTGTTCTCACCATGCCCGGACAGGGCTGAGGCGGCGCCGCCTAGCTAATGCAAAAAACAGTGACAGGCTGAAGAACCATGACCGTAAAAATTGCTGAAACCTCCGTTCCCGTGCACGAGCTGATTGCCACGCGCTGGAGTCCCCGCGCCTTCCAGGATCGCCCGGTGGAAAATGAAAAGCGCCAGGCCCTGCTGGAAGCCGCCCGCTGGACGCCCTCTGCCTACAATCTGCAGCCCTGGCGTTTCGTGGTATGGGAACGCCATCGTGATGCCGAGAGTTTTGATCGCGCTTTTGCCACTTTGAGCAGCACCAATAAATCCTGGGTGCAGCGCGCGCCTCTGTTGCTGGGTGTGTTTGCCGATACCCGCGGCCCGGAAGGCAAGGCCAATGGTTCCGCCGCCTATGACACCGGCGCAGCCGTGTTCGCACTTTCCCTGCAGGCCCATTCCCTGGGTCTGCATCTGCATCAACTGGGTGGTTTCAATCGCGAAGCCCTGCGTGACGAGTTTGCACTGCCACCGGAAATCGCCGTGCTCACTCTCGTGGCCGTGGGCTATCGCGACGAAGTGGATGTGATAGAGCGCGAAGAGCTGCGCAAGCGCGAGCTGCTGCCGCGTGAGCGCCTGCCGCTGTCGCAAATCGCTTTTGCCGGCGCCTGGGGTACGCAGCTGTGAAGCTGCTTCGTCTTCTGCGTCAGCAATGGCAGCCGGAGCCGGCCACCACCCTGCATGAATATGTGTTGATGCTGGGCATCAGCCCCGGGGCCTTCATTCTGGCCTGACAGTCTTGTTGAATTTCCAATCAATGCTTTGCCAAGGCCGCCCGGATTCAGGCGGCCATTTTTTTCGGAGTTTTTTATGAGCAGCAAACGCCAGCTCGTGCTGAATGCCTTTTTCATGCGTTATGGCCATCATCCGGCAGCCTGGCGCCATCCCGGTGTGACGGCTAACGGCCGCCCCGACGTGAAGTACTGGGTAAAGCTGGCGAAGCTTGCCGAGCAGGCCAAATTCGATGCCTTTTTCCTCGCCGATTTCATAGGCCGTTCCGGCAAGAATATTGAAGATGCCAGCGGCAATGGCGTGAGCTTCCAGTTCGAGCCGCTCACCCTGCTTTCTGCCATCGCCAGCGTCACGGACCATATCGGCCTGATTGCCACGGTGAACACGAATTTTGCCGAGCCCTATCATGTCGCCCGCGCCCTCTCTTCGCTGGACCATATCAGCGCTGGCCGTGCCGGCTGGAATGTGGTGTCTTCCTTTGGTCCGCACACTGCCAATAACTTCGGTATTGAAGATGGCCGTGGTCATGGCGAGCGCTATGAGCGGGCTGACGAATTCCTGGCGCTGGTGAAGAAATACTGGGACAGCTGGGATGACGATGCCTTCGATAACCCTGATCGTGAAAATGCCCGCTTCTTCGATCCCAAAAGCGCGCATGTGGTCAAGCATCAGGGCGAGCATTTCAAGAGCGAAGGTCTGCTCGATGTAGCGCGCCCCATCCAGGGTTATCCCGTCATCGTGCAAGCGGGTAATTCCGATACGGGTCGCGAATTTGCCGCACGTGTAGCGGAAATGATTTATGCCTCGGCGCAGTCGCTGGAAGTGGCGCAGAAATACTATGCCGACGTGAAAGGCCGTATGGCCAAATACGGCCGTGATCCGGACTCCCTGAAAGTCACGCCCGGCCTTTCCGTGGTGGTGGCGGGCAGTGACCAGGAAGCGCAGGACAAATTCGGCGAGCTGCAGTCGCGTGTGGATTTCAGTCGTGGCGTGAATCTCATGGGCGTGGATGTATCGGGCTACGATCTGGATGGCCCGCTGCCGGAAGGTCTGGAAGCCGGTGAAAACGGCAAGGGCCGTTTCCAGCAATTGGTGGAGCTGGCACGCCGTGAAAATCTCACCATCCGCCAGCTGGTACTGCGCTTCAATGTCTCCAAGGGCCATATCCAGGTGATTGGTTCCGCCAAGACGGTGGCCGACACGATTGAAGAATGGTTCCTCGCGCGCGGTGCTGATGGCTTCAATATCGTGCCACCGCTGCTGCCCACCGGCTTCGAGGACTTCGTGGAACTGGTGGTGCCGGAATTGCAGCGCCGTGGTTTGTTCCGCACGAAATACGAGAGCGAAACCCTGCGCGGCAATATGGGTCTGGCCCGCCCAGCCAATCCGAATACGTCACGTTAATAGAGCTTGCAGAGAGCCTTAAATCCTTTCCTGTGCAGCGGCATAATGCGCGCCCGCTGAAAAGACAGCGGGCAGACAGGGAGGGATGATGAAAAAGATTCTGGTCATAGGTTCCGGCGGCAGTGGCAAGAGCACTTTCTCCGCGCAGCTGGGCAAGCAGCTGCACATGCCTGTCATTCATCTGGATGCGCATTACTGGCAGCCGGGCTGGGTGGAGCCGACAAAAGCGCAATGGCTGGCACGCGTCCATGAGCTTTGCCAGGGCGAGCAATGGGTCATGGACGGAAATTATTCCGGCACCCTGGTGCCGCGTCTTGCGGCCTGTGACACCGTGATCTTTCTCGATCTGCCACGTCTGCTTTGCCTCTGGCGTGTGCTGAGCCGCAGCCTGCGCTACTGGGGGCAAACACGGCCGGATATGGCAGAAGGCTGCCCTGAACAGTTCAGCCCCGAATTCTGGTGCTGGATTTGGAATTACCCGCGTGACAGTCGGCCGAGAGCTCTGGCCTTGATAGAAAAGAATGCAGCGGGTAAGCACATCATACGTTTGCGCTCAGCACAGGCCGTGCGACAGTTTCTCGCGAACTCCTCTTCTGCTGCGGTGCAGGAAGTCAGCGTTTAGGCAGCGCTGTGCTTATGCATGGTGAGGAAATAACTGCCCATAAGCCGGCCTGACCAGGAGCGCGCGCGCCAGCCTTCGTAATGTGCGCAGTGGCTGCCCTTTTCCGTGGTCACCAGGATGACATTGGGCATGCTGCGCATGGCATCCAGATAAGGCGTGACATTGTCTATACGGCAGATCAAGTCGTCTTCGGAATTCAGAATCATCACCGGTGTGGTGATGCGGTCGAAGACGCGCATGGGATTGCTGGCCTGGGAATAAGCCTCATAGCTGCTGTAGCCGGAAAACTCGTACATATGGCGATGGAATTCCGCCAGGCTTTCGGCTTTGCGCAGGGAGGCCAGCGTGGGCAGGTGCGCAATCTTTTCGGCATGCGGTTCGACAAAACGCTGCACCAGTTTCTTCACGATATAACGGCTGTAGAAGGGATGGGCTTTCTCGAAAGCCTCATCCGTGTTGTAGCCGGGGCAATAGGCGAAACTGGCACGGAACGGTGAGGCATTGCCCTCCTCGCCCAGAAAGCGCACCAGCAGGCCGGAGCCGGCCGACGAGCCTATGGCATAGAGCGGCGAGTCCGGAAAGCGCTGCCGTATTACTGCCAGCTGCTCACGCAGATCATCTGTCGAGCCGAGAATATTGATGCGCGGCACCGGCAGCGGCAGACCGGCATGGCCGCGGCGCACACAGAGTGCGATACGCCAGCCGGTGGCCGCCTGCACATCACGCACGAGCTCCGCCATGCTGGCCGGGCTGCCGCCTATGGTGTGCAGGATGACAACGGTGGGCGTGTCGGCCGGCAGACGGTAGCCGCGCCAGGCCAGCGCCGTGTGACCGCCATCGGCCATGGTCAGGGTGTCGTGGTGATCGTAGTCGCGCTCCACCTTGCCGCCGCGCATATTCGCCAGCGCCATCTGCAGATGGGAATTGAACAGCCAGGGCGTAGGCCGGAAGGGCTGCTGCAGCTGGCTGAGGGCACTCACGATATCGCGGTTCAGTGCATTGTCGTGATAGTGCAGGCGAGGCGGGCGGATCTTGTCCGGAGCGGAAAGCGGTAGCGTTTGGCCTTGCATGGTCGACTGCCTGGGCCTGCCGGCCCTGCTGTTATGCCTGCACTCAGCCTATCACCGCTTTTGTTTCAGGAAAGCTCCTCCTTGTGGTGAATTTGACCACGCTCTGCTGCTTTTTGGCTGTCGGGCTTGCGCGCATGAAAAAGGCCGCAAGGCGGCCTGTTTCATGTTTGCAGCAAGAGGCTGCGCCAGCTCTCATGTTCAGAAGCGGAAAGTGGTCTGCACCCCCCAGGTCTGCGGCGCACTGATGCTCACCGGCTGGGTGCCGGTATTGGGATTGGCAATCTGGCGCAGATAGACCGGTGATTCGCCCAGCAGATTATTGCCGAAGACCGAGAATTCCCATTCGCGGTTATGTGGCTGGAAAGCGATATGGGCATTGCCTATCCAGTAGCCCGGAGTTTCCTGCAAAGGATCGTTCTGCACGGTGGCGTTGTGGTAGATGCTGCTGCGATAAGACCAGTCGGTAGCCAGCACCACATTGCCGAAGCCGTATTCCAGGGTGTAATCCGTATCGAGGCGGAAAGAGACTTCCGGTGTGCGATAGAACTCGTTGCCACTGGCATCGAAGGGGCCGGCGCCGCCTATGGTGTAAGTGAAATCGGTGTACTGTGATTTCAGATAGCCGAGGGAGCCGCCGAGATTCCAGCCGCGCAGGGGCACCGAGGCTACTTCCACTTCTATACCTGTGACTTCGCCATCGGATTCGCCAGAGGCGCTGGTGGTCCAGGTTTGCGTGGTGGTGTTATAGAAAGCGCGCTGGATATTGAGCTGTATGCTTTCAATATCGTAGTGATAAAGCGCGGTGTTCACCGTCAGGCGGCCATCCAGCCAGCTGCTTTTCAGGCCCAACTCATAATCCGTCAGTGTTTCCGGATTGGTCTGGTAAATGCTGCCGTTATTGATGCTCTGGTTGAAACCGCCGGAACGGAAGCCGGTGGCGATGCGCGCATAACCCAGCAAGTCTTTGTTGAATTTGTATTCCGGTGTCACGTCCCAGGTCACGCGCCCCCAGTCTGCGCCAGTGCTGACAACAGTAGGCTTGGAGCTGGCTGGCAGTACAACGCCGCCCGGCAGGAACCAGCCGTTTTCGCTGACATAGGTGACGCCACCGCCAGTCACCGTGAGTGCGGTTTCGGTGATGTCCTTGTCTTCATAGGTGTAACGCAGGCCCAGGGTCAGTGCTGCCTTGTCCGTGAAATTGAATTTCGTATTACCGAAAACGGCGGCGCTTACAGAGTCCTGATTCCATGAGCTTTCGGAATACTGCTTGGAGGTGGTGCCAACGGCAAAGCGCGCAGAGCGGCTGAGATTGTCCGCCTGCAGATCGTAGTAATAGGCACCGAGTATCCAGGTGAGGCGCTGATCCTGTGCCGATGTCAGGCGTAATTCCTGCGTGAATTGCTGTGAATCCAGACTGCCCGTGGAGCTCGTGCGATTGAGTGTGGTGTTAAGCGGAGCGCCGACGGTGGCAAGCGTGTCGCCATCACGTGTGTTGTAGGCAGAGATGGAGGTCAGGGTGCTGCTGCCCAGCTGCCAGTTGAATTTCAGCGTGGCGTTGTTATAGGTCACGCGGTTATAGCCATCACCTCCCCAGAAGGGGCTGTCCACTTCGGGATTGCTGCCATAGGGAGGGTAATAGGTGGTGCCACCCTGGGTGATGGCGCCCCCTGGATTCACCACTGTGATATCGGTGCCGGGTTGCGTGGTGGCGCCCACGGTATAGCTGGGGCTGTCACCGGAATCCACCTGGCGCGTACTCAATATCAATTGCGCATTGGCGGTATCGGAAAAATTGGCCAGCAGCTGGAAGCGGCCGTTGAAATCCTTGAGCGTGGGGCCTTCATTGCCGGTAGCAATGTTTTTTGCCCAGCCATCGGATGATTCGTAATAGAAGGAAGCACGGCCAGCAAGAACACCATCAACAATGGCGCCACCATAAGCCGATTCGATGATGCGCGCGTTATAGCTGCCATACGTCAGCTTGGTATAGCCGTCATCTTCAAAGCCAGGCTTCTTGCTGATGAAGTGAATGGCGCCACCGGTATTGTTTTTCCCCCATAACGTGCCCTGCGGGCCGCGCAAAACTTCCACGCGCTCCAGATCAAACAGCGGGAAGCTCTGGTTGGATTGCAGGCCCACCACCACTTCATCCACATAAATGGACAGCGGGCCATCCTGGTTCTGGTTGGGGTCATTGGTGCCAATGCCGCGCAGGAACCAGCGTGGCTTGCCAGTGCGTCCGCCGCCCTGTGCCGAGAGATTGGGAGCGAGACGCTCTATATCCGTAGAGAGAACGACATTGTCTTCGCGTATGGATTTGCCACCGATGGCTGTTACAGGAACAGGAACTTCCTGCAGTTTCTGCGTGCGCTTCTGCGCTGTCACCACCACGGCATCCAGGGTTCTGGCTTCGACCGGTGCTGTTTCAGGCTTGCTTGTGGCTGTTGTTGTATCAGCTGTTGCATCGGCAGCCGGGCTTTCATTTTGGCTGAGGCTGCTTGTACTGGCAGCAGGAGTGCTTTCGGCTCCTGCTGGTGGCGTGGTCTCAGGGCCAGCTGGCGCTGCTTCCTGGGCCTGAACATGCAGTGCGGAGAGACTGCTGATGGCCATGAACAGAAGCGCATGACGGAAGGACCGTCCCTGTGGTGGCAAGACCTGCTGATGGCCCGTGCCGGTGAAGTATCTGCTTTGCATTGCTATCCCCGTTAAAACCAGAAAACAAAAATGGAAAAGTGGTACGGCAAGATGAGGAGCTGGAATAGCAGGAGGCATGCCAGCGATTTTTCCGGCAGAGATAAAAGACATGAGCCTGATCGCCACCATTCATAAATCTGCTGCGCAGCAAGCAGTGATAGAGAGTTGGCTGTCATACAGGCGTTGGCATATGCCCAATTCGACACACAGTCATCACGGATCTGAACGGATCTGGCCAGAAGGTAAAGCTTGAATGAATTAATGATGTCGCCGACAAATGGAGTGAGCATGAGATGCTGGCGGCTGTCTTGAGCGGGCTTGAAGTCACTGCATTACAGCAATTAAGAGGGTTTTCTTGCCGGGAAGATGGCTATGGGCAGCAAGACGAATACTGCAGCTGTTTGCCCCGTATATTTTCAACAGCCAACGCAAGGCCTGCTGCAATACGCACAGGGCGCTGTTGATTTCATGCAGGCCGCCGCAAGGGGATTACGGTGTCGATCCGGCATGAGTGGCAGGAATTTAACTGTCGCCGCAAAAAATATTCAGTAGAAAAAACTCAGAAAAATCAGGGGAAAGCCTCTCTCCGGCTGAGCAGGCCGACGTGGCGGTAAGAAGCATTGGCACGCGCCATGCTCTGGGGCCTGTGTTGATGCAAGCACACACAGCCACCAGGAGGGCCCTGTCATGTCACAGAGCAATGCTTCACAACCGGGAAATCCGGTCGAGCTTTATTACACCCGCTGCGGTTCCGCCACGGCTTCTGCCCTCGCCATTCGCAAGAACTGGCTGCAGGCAGAATTCGCCAAGCCCGGCACCATCCTGCATTCCCTGCGTGATTCCGAAAGCCTGGAAACGCGCAATTCGCATTACCACCACAAGCAGACCGGCATGTTTCGCGAAGGCGGCAATATTCCGCCGATCTGGGCGCGCGGCATAGGTCAGGAAACCGCGGTGGTTGGTATCACCTGGCTGGACGAGTACCAGGGCATCCTCGTGCGCAAGGACAGCGGCATACGCGAGATTGCCGATCTCAAAGGCAAACGTCTTGGCGTTCCCCTGCACAAGAATGCCGTGATTGATTTCCAGCGTGGTGCGGCGCAGCACGGCTATGAAACCGCCCTGTCACTGGTGGGCCTCAAAACCACCGATGTGACGCTGGTCGATCTCGAAGCGCCGAGCTATGACAACCAGGATGGCCCGCGCGCCACCCAGCCTGCAGGCCGCCGCAATGTGGTTCTGGACGCACTGGAAAACGGATTGGTGGATGCGATTTTCCTGCGCTTTGCACAGGGCTTCCGTCTTTCCCAGGATCCGCGTTTCCACGAAGTCATCAATATCAACACCCTGAAAGATCCGCTGCTGCGCGTGAACAACGGTACGCCGCGTCCGGTCACGGTGGATCGCGCCTTCCTGGAAAAAAATCCGGAAGTGGTAGTGCGTTATCTCGCTGTGCTGCTGCGTACCGCCGAGTGGGCTGCGCAGAACCGTGAAGAAGTGCTGTCCCTGCTGGCGCCGGAAGATGGTGGTGCCACGGTGGCGGAAGTCATCGGCTCGCACGGCCATGACGTGCATCTTTCCTTCGAGCCCAAGCTCACTCCGGAATACATCAAGGGCCTGGAAACGCAGAAGGATTTCCTGCACCGCTGGGGCTATTTCAAGGACAACTTCGATATCAATAACTGGATCGTGAGCTGGCCTCTTGAGGAGGCGCGCAAGCTGGTCGAGCAGGAACGTGCTGCCGCCCGCTCAGCCGCCTGAGTCTTGGCAAAACGGAGTGCCGGCTTCCGGCACTCCATTCATTACAAAGAATTGATTACGAGAAACATCATGTCTGAAGAACTGCTTTCCACGCCCGAGCTGATTGCCTATGTCGATCAGGCCCGCTCCGATGCCGTACACGCTTTTGAAACCCTGCGCGCCAACGGCACGCTCTCGGCCAGCCTGACCTTTCATATCTCGCACCGCATTCCCGGTCAGGATGTGCTGGTCGGTATCCGTTTTCCCGGTGGTCTGGCCCGCAGCCAGGCACCCAAGGTCAGTGTTTCCAAATTCTCTGACAGCCCGGGCTCTATCCTGAATGAAGAGCGTCTGGATGCGGACACCGCCATCCATGTGCACACCTCCTATCTCTCGGCCTGGTCGCTGGCACACAAGCCCTTCCCGATTCTCTATGTGGCCGCTGCCCGTCATCTGCTGGCACGTGAAATTCCCAATCACCTGGAACGCGAGCGCAGCGTGATCGAAGTGATACGCGAGCGTCTGGACAAGCATCCGGAACTGGCCCCGCCCCCTGCCCTGCTGGAATCCAATGGCGGCGTGAACTTCTGGGGCAAGGGCATCCTCAAGACGGCCGAGCTCATCCTCTTTGTTGAGGAATCTGCGCGTTACCAGATTTATGCCGAAGTGGTCGGCGGCGCCAAGGTCTACACGCCGGGCGCGCTGGAGCTGCAATGGAAGCGCACCGGCCTGCTGGAAAAGTCCAAGGCCTATTCCGGCTGAATGCTTTAGCGCAGGAAAAAAGAAACCGGGGCTTTGTTCTTCAAGACAAGACGGGCCCCGGAATTTTCAACTTCAACGTAATAAAGAGAACGGTATCGTGAGCAGCAAGAAGCGTCAGCTCGTCCTGAATGTGTTTTTCCAGCGTTTCGGTCATCACCTGGCCGCGTGGCGTCATCCCAGTTCCACTGGCACCGGCCGTCCCGATCTGAACTGGTGGATCAATGCCGCCAAGCTGGCAGAAGCGGCCAAGTTCGACACTTTCTTCATTGCTGATTTCATAGGCCGTTCCGGTGAAATCACGCCGAACACGGGGCGCAGTAGCATCAGCTACCAGTTCGAGCCCTTCACCCTGCTGTCGGCCATTGCCGGCGCCACCAAAGACATAGGTCTGGTGGCTACCGTCAATACGAATTATGACTCGCCCTATCATGTGGCGCGCAAATTCACTTCGCTGGATCACATCAGCGGTGGTCGCGCCGGCTGGAATATCGTGTCTTCCTTTGGCGAGCACACGGCAAAGAATTTCGGCCTCAAGGATCCGCGTGCGCATGAAGAGCGTTACGAGCGCGCCGAAGAATTCGTGAATCTCTCCAAGGCGCTCTGGGATACCTGGGATGACGATGCCTTTGATCATCCGGATCGCAAGGCCGGCCAGTTCTACGATCCAGCCTCCGCTCACCCGCTGAAATACGAAGGCAAGCATTTCAGCTCCGAAGGTCTGCTGGATTTCCCGCGTCCCCTCCAGGGTTATCCGGTGCTGGTGCAGGCCGGCAATTCCGACACTGGTCGTGAGTTCGCGGCTCGCGTGGCAGAAATGAGTTACTGCTCGGCCACCTCGCTGGGTGTGGCCCAGGATTTCTACAAGGACGTGAAAGGCCGCATGGCCAAATACGGCCGCGAAGAAGACCAGCTGAAAATCACCCCGGGCCTGTCCGTGGTGGTGGCGGAATCCGATCAGGAAGCGCAGGACAAGTTCAACGAGCTGCAGCAGCTGGTGGATGTCAGCAATTTCCATTTCGGCGGTTTTGATCTTTCCGCTTATCCGGTGGACGGTCCCCTGCCTGATCTGCCCTATCAGTCGGGTGACAATGGCAAGGGCCGCTTCCAGCAGCAGCTGGAACTGGCGCGCCGTGAAAATCTCACCATACGCCAGCTCATCCTGAAATTCCGCGTGGCCCGCGGCCATCTGCAGGCCGTGGGCTCGGTGAAGACGGTTGCCGATACCATAGAGCAATGGTTCGTAGAGCGCGGTGCCGATGGCTTCAATGTGGTACCGCCTTATTTGCCGCAGGGCTTCGAGGACTTCACCCGCCTCGTGGTGCCGGAGCTGCAGCGTCGCGGTCTTTTCCGCACCGAGTATGAAGGAAAAACCTTTCGCGAAAATCTCGGCCTGCACCGCCCGGAAAATCCCAATACCGCACGCGACCCGCAGCGCAAGACGGCCTGAGCCATGTGGATCTATCTCCTCAAGCGTCTGGCTGTGATGATCCCCACGCTGCTGGGCGTGCTCACCATCACTTTCCTGGTCACACAATTCGTGCCGGGTGGCCCGGTGGAAAGTGCACTGGCGCAGATTGACGGTGAAAGTGCACGCTCCGGCGCGGAAAGTGGTGGCGCTGCTGGCGGTGGATGGAATTACAGCGGTCGCCGCGGCATAGATGCCAAGCAGGTGGAACAGCTCACCGAGCTTTATGGTTTCGACAAGCCGCTGGGTGAGCGCTATGTGCAGCTGCTCACCAATTTCCTGAAATTCGATCTGGGCGAAAGCTATTTTCGCAATGAAAGCGTGTGGGCACTGATCAAGGACAAGCTTGCCGTATCGGTATCGTTGGGTGTGTGGACTTTCCTGCTCACCTATCTCATTTCCGTGCCGTTAGGCATTGCCAAGGCAGTGCGGGCCGGATCGCGTTTTGATCTGCTCACCAGCATTGCCATCCTGACTGGCTATGCCGTGCCGGGCTTTGTGCTGGGTGTTTTGCTTATCGTGCTTTTTGGTGGCGGCTCGTTCTGGGATGTCTTTCCGCTGCGCAGCCTCGTCTCTGACAACTGGCATGAACTCAGTCCGCTGGCCAAGGTGGGCGATTATCTCTGGCATATCACGCTGCCGGTGACAGCTTCCGTGGTCAGTGCCTTTGCCCTGAAAACCCTGCTCACCAAGAATTCCTTTCTCGAAGAAATCCGCCGCCAGTATGTGCTGACCGCGCGTGCCAAAGGCCTCTCCGAGCGCCAGGTGTTGTGGAAGCATGTGTTGCGCAATGCCGTGCTGCCGCTGGTGACGGGTTTTCCCGGTGCTTTCATCGCGGCTTTCTTCACCGGCAGCCTGCTCATAGAAACCCTGTTCTCGCTGGACGGGCTCGGCCTGCTTTCCTACGAGGCCATCAATGCGCGTGATTACCCGGTGGTGCTGGGCACGCTTTATCTCTTCACCCTGATTGGTCTTCTCACCAAGCTCATTGGCGATATTGCCTATGTGCTGGTGGATCCGCGCATCAAGTTCGATGCCCAACAGTCCTGATATGGCAGCTCCCCCAATGTCCTCTACTCATGCCGTACAGAAAAATGCAGTGCCCGAAAAATCCGTCTCGCCGGGAAAGAGGCTGTGGCAGCGTTTCAAGCGCCAGCGTCTGGGCTACTGGAGCCTCATCATTTTTCTTTCGCTCTATGGCCTGAGCCTGGCGGGTGAGCTGATTTCCAATGACCGGCCCATCGTCGTACGTTACGAGGGCCAGTGGTATTACCCGCTGTTCAAGGATTATCCGGAATCGGTCTTTGGCGGGGAGCTGCCCATCAAGGCGGATTACAACGACCCTTTCATCAAGGAGCAATTGCACAAGCCAGGCAATTTCTCCATCGCACCCATCAATCCCTATTACTACAACACGCTGAATTATTTCTCGACGGCCGATCATTACCCCGGCGCACCCACACGCGAAAACTGGCTGGGAACGGATATCTCCGGTTATGACATCACGGCACGCCTGCTTTACGGCTTCCGCGTTTCCGTCACCTTCGGTCTAGGTCTCACCATCGTCGGTACCATCCTGGGTATTTTCTTCGGCGCGCTACAGGGTTATTTCGCCGGCAAGGTGGATCTGTTCACGCAGCGTCTTATCGAAGTCTGGGGCTCCATGCCCGAGCTTTACCTGCTCATCATTTTCGTGTCGGTGTTTGAGCCGTCCCTTTTACTGCTTTTTGTGCTGCTATCCCTGTTTGGCTGGATAAACCTTTCCGACTATGTGCGTGCGGAATTCCTGCGCAATCGCCAGCTGGATTATGTGAAGGCCGCACGCGCCATGGGCCTGTCCAATGCCCAGATCATCTGGCGCCACATCCTGCCCAACTCACTGACACCGGTAATCACTTTCCTGCCCTTCCGTATGAGCGGCGCCATCATGGCCCTGGCCAGTCTGGATTTCCTCGGGCTCGGTGTGACTTCGCCGGCGCCCAGTCTCGGCCAGCTTCTGCTGCAGGGAAAAGAAAATCTCGATGCCTGGTGGATATCGCTTTTCTCCTTCGGCGTGCTGGTGGTGGCCCTCTTGCTGCTCACCTTCATGGGTGAAGCCCTGCGCAATGCACTGGATACCCGTCTTGCCGATGTGGAAGAGGAAGACGGTGCCAGCGATGAAGTAGAGGCCGGTGTACCGGCAACACCAAGCGCTGGCGTGGCTTGAGGAGACGGCAATGAGCACAGAAAAATCCGCAGAGCCCAAATCCATACCCTTGCTGGCTCTGGAAAATCTCAGCATCAATTTCGGCCGCAAGCGCGTGGTGCATGGCATCAGTCTGGAGCTGCATGCCGGTGAACGACTGGCGCTGGTGGGTGAATCCGGTTCCGGAAAAACCGTGACGGCACTGTCCATCCTGCGTCTGGTACAGCAGGCCCGTGTCAGCGGGAAAATCCTTTTCCAGGGCAATGACCTGCTGCAGAAATCCGAAGAGCAGATTCGCCAGGTACGTGGCGCTGATATCGCCATGGTGTTCCAGGAGCCCATGTCGGCGCTGAACCCGCTTTACACCATAGGCAGCCAGATCATTGAAACCCTGCAGCTGCATGAAGGTCTGTCGGCGGCCGCAGCGCGCCAGCGCACGATTGAATTGCTGGAGCGCACCGGCATACGCGAACCGGAGCGGCGCATAGACAGTTATCCGCACCAGCTTTCCGGCGGACAGTTGCAACGCGCGGTGATTGCCATGGCGCTGGCCTGCCGTCCCAAATTGCTGATTGCGGATGAGCCCACTACGGCACTGGATACCACCATACGTGCGCGCATTGTTCAGCTCTTGCTGGATTTGCAGGAAGAAGAAGCCAAACGCAGTGATGGTCAAGGCATGGCCATCCTGCTCATCACCCACGATCTGAATCTGGTGCGCCGTTTTGCGCAACGTGTGGCGGTGATGGAGCAGGGTCATGTGGTGGAAACCGGCAGCACCGAAGCCGTTTTCACGCAGCCACAACATCCTTACACCATCCGCCTTATCAACAGTCTGCCGCAGCGTCTTATTGATCCGGTCAGGGCTGATGCTGCCCCCTTGCTGGCGACGCACAATCTGCGTGTGGAATATCCCAAGAAGCGTCAGGGCTGGCGCGGTCTCATCAGTAGTGATCGTTTCATTGCCCTGGCCGATGCCAGCGTGTCCCTGCGCGAAGGCGAAACCATAGGCGTGGTGGGCGAATCCGGCTCCGGAAAATCCACACTGGCCCACGCCATTCTCGGCCTTAACCGTGTGCATTCCGGTGCCATCGATTTTGAAGGCCGTGCCGTGGCGGATCGCCGTCGCGATGAAAAGCGCGCTCTGCGTGCGCGGCTGCAGGTGGTTTTCCAGGATCCCTTCGGTTCGCTGTCGCCACGTCGTACGGTGGAGCAGATCGTGGAAGAAGGTCTGGCGCTGCATTTTCCCGAATTGTCGGCGGACGAGCGTCGTGCCCGCGTGATTGAAGTGCTGGCGGAGGTCGGCCTGCCGGCCTCAGTGCTGGGCCGTTATCCGCATGAATTTTCCGGTGGCCAGCGCCAGCGCATTGCCATCGCTCGCGCCATCGTGCTCAAGCCGCGTCTTCTGGTGCTGGATGAGCCCACCTCGGCGCTGGACGTTTCCATACAAAACCAGGTGCTGGACCTGCTGGTGCGCCTGCAGAAGAAATACGGCCTCAGCTATCTGCTCATCAGTCATGACATTGCCGTGGTGAACGCCCTCGCTCATCGCATCTATGTGCTGAAAGACGGAGATGTGGTGGAAGAAGGTGAAACCACCGCCGTGATCAATCAGCCCCAGCATCCTTATACCCAACGCCTTGTTCAGGCCTCGCAATAATCATGTCCACGATTTTCCGTTTCCCCCTGCTTCTTGCTGCCCTGCTTCTGCCGGCAGCGCCAGTGTTTGCTGCTCATGCCGTAGCACAATTCGGTGAGCCGAAATATCCGGCCGGCTTCACGCATTTTGCATACGCCAATCCGGCCGCCCCCAAGGGCGGTGTGATCAATCTGTCCCTGGTCAGCCAGAACAGCAGCTTCGACAAGTACAACCCCTTCACGCTCAAGGGCAAGGCGGCCCCGGGCCTGCTGGAAATGATGTTTGAAACCCTGACCATCAACAGTCTGGACGAGCCCAATACCCAGTACGGCCTGCTGGCTGACGATATAAAAACAGCCGCGGATTTTTCCTCGGTGACTTTCCATATCAACCCCAGGGCGCGCTTTTCCAATGGCGATGCCGTGACAGCGGCGGATGTGGTGCATTCCTTCAAGACCCTGACCAGCAAGAAAGCCAGTCCGCGTTTCAAATCCTATTTCTCGGAAATTACCCAGGTGACGGCACTGGATGCCGCCACGGTGCGTTTTGATTTCGAGCGCAAAGGTCGCGACCTGCCCTTTGTCGCAGGCAGCCTGCCGGTGTTTTCGCCGAAGTGGAACCAGAAAGCGGATGGCAGTCGCATCCCTTTCGACGAGCTCAAACTGGAAAAGCCGGTGAGCACCGGCCCCTATGTCATCACCAGCACCGGCAGGGGCCTGAATGTGGTGTACGAGCGCAATAAAAACTACTGGGCACAAGACCTGCCCGTGCGCCGTGGTTTTTTCAATTTCGACAAGGTGGTCTACAAGCTTTACAAGGATCGCGATACGCAGGTGGCGGCACTGCGCGCCGGTGATTACGACTTCCTCAGCGAAAACCAGATGCGCTACTGGTGCTGCCAGTACATCGGCAAGCGCTTTGATGACGGCGATCTCATCAAGGCCACTTTTCCCAACAAGAATCCGCCGGCCATGAATGGCTGGGTGGTGAATACACGCAAGCCGCAGTTCGCTGATCCACGGGTACGCGAAGCGCTGAATTACACCCTGGATTTCGAATGGATCAACCAGAAAATCCTGGATAATGAATTCAAGCGCGTCACCAGCTATTTCAATGGCACGCCCTTGCAGGCAAAAGGCCTGCCGGATGCGGAAGAGCTGAAACTGCTGGAGCCCTATCGCAAGGAATTACCGCCGGCCGTATTCGGGCCCATATACGAGCAACCGAATACCAGCGGCCCTAACGGCTTTCGCAAGAATCTGAAGCATTCACTGGATCTGTTTGCTGAAGCAGGCTGGACCTGGCAGGACGGCGTATTGCGCAACAGCCAGGGCCAGCCTTTCGAGATTGAAATTTCCGGCACCCGTGTCGGCCAGAGCGCCCATACGGAAACCGTTAATCTCAATCTGGCCAAGGCCGGTGTCCAGCTGCGCAAGAAACTGGCCGATGCTGCCACTACGCGCAAACGCATGAGCGAATTCGATTTTGATTATACCGCCTTGTCATTGCGTGAATCCCGCATGCCGGCCACCGAGCTGTGGCGGGTTTTCAATAGCCATGATGCCGATGTGAAAGGCTCGGAAAACGTCATCGGTGTGAAGTCCGCTGCAGTGGACGATCTTATCCAGCGCATGATCAATGCAAAAACCCAGCATGAGCAGCAGATAGCCGGGCGTGCTTTGGATAGGGTGCTCATACACAGCCACTACTTCATTCCCTTCCGTTATCTCGACAAGAGCTACTTCATCTACAACCACCGCCTGCGTTACCCCGCGCAATTGCCCACCTATTACGGCCCTTATGAATGGGTGCTGGGCACCTGGTGGGACAGTGCCAAACCTGTATCCGAAAGCAAGCGCACAGCACAGCGCTGAATTCACCAGACCGTAAATATCCACGAGGACTTGCCATGACCGCCGCCTTTGTCCGCACATCGGACCACACCATTGCCGAGCTTTTCCTGAAGCGCTGGTCACCCCGTGCCTTTTCCGGTGAAGTGCTGGACAAGGCCACGCTGTTTAGCCTTTTCGAGGCCGCGCGCTGGGCGCCATCGGCGAATAACTCCCAGCCCTGGCGTTTCATTTATGCGCTGCGCGACAGCGAACACTGGCCGTTGTTTCTCGGCCTGCTCAATGAAAACAACCAGCGCTGGGCCAGCAATGCCGGCGCACTGGTCGTGCTGATTTCCAAAACCACGCATGTGCGCAAGGGTGCTGACGAAGCCACGCCTTTGCGCAGTCACGCGCTTGATGCTGGTGCGGCTTGGGCCAGTCTTGCTTTCCAGGCCGAGCATGAAGGCCTGCGCACCCATGCCATCGGCGGCTTCGATCGCAGCCGTGCCGTGGAAGTGCTGGGCATACCCGAGGGTTATCACGTCAATGTGGCGATAGCAGTCGGTCGTCAGGCGGAGCGTTCTTCGCTGCCGGATGATTTGCAGGGCCGTGAGCAACCCAATGAAAGAAAGCCCCTGCGTGAAATCGTGGCCGAGGGCCGCTTCAGTTTCTGAAAAGAAAAAAGCAGCACAGCCGTTCTTATCAACTTCATGACGTACCAATCCTGATGAAAAACCTCTGGCGTACCATTCAGATCATTCCCGAATACAAAGGCCGCGTCGTCGGCATCGTCATCGTCGGTACCGTGCTCGGCTTCATAGGCACGGCCACACCCTGGCTCTACAAGGGCATAGTCGACGCCATTTCCCGTATGCTCTCCGGCAGCATCACCCATGAGCAAGCCACCTGGACGGTGACCAGCCTGCTCATCACCTTCTTCGTGCTGCGCCTGGGTGTGGTGGTTTTCAGTGCCCTGCAGAACAAGCAGGCCGACGATCTCTGGCTGGATACGGTGAGCACTTTCCGCCAGCGCGTCTTCGATAATATGACGCAGAAGTCCATCGATTATTTCGAGAAGACCCGCGTCGGCGAAATCATGGACCGCTTCGGCAATATCACCACCATCACCATGTGGCTGTCCTCGCTTACCGATGGCACGCTCGCCAATATCCTGCAGATGCTTTTCATCATCACCGTGCTACTCATCAAGGCGCCCACGGTGGGCCTCATCATGCTGGCGGTGCTGGTGTTCAATTTCTGGATTTCCTGGCGCACGGTGGGCTGGACCAAGCCCTACCGCCGCGGCTGGCAGGCGCTGGCCGGGCGTATGACGGGCTTGCTGGCGGAAATGGTGAGCAATATCGCCACGGTGCGCAGCTTTGGTGGCGAGCCGGCGGTGAAGCAGCGTTATGACAGCACGCAGGCTGAATGGCTGATCACGCGTGGAAAATTGCACACCACGGAGTGGCGTTCCGAGCAGGCGCTGAATGTGGTCAATACCATCGCCGTGTTCGGAGCTGTGGCGCTGACCGCGCGTGGCGCACTCGCCGGCCACTTCACTACCGGCGACATCCTGCTGGTGCTGACACTGACGCAGAATCTCATCAATACGGTGTCGCCGATTGCGCGCCAGATCAATCAGGCGGGTGAAATCGAAAGCACGGCTGAACGTCTGGTGGAATTGCTGGATGTGGAAAGCGAACATGCCGACAAGCCCGATGCGATTGCCCTGGAACATCTGGAAACCATAGGTTTCGAGAATGTGAGCTTCCGCTATCCGGGCAAGGAAGAGTTCGCGCTCAAGCATATCTCCTTCCATCTCGAGCCGGGCAGGACGCTGGCACTGGTGGGCAGCAGCGGCAGTGGCAAAACCACCATCGTGAAACTACTCATGCGCTTCTACGATCCCACGGAAGGCCGCGTACTTATCAATGGCCGTGACCTGCGCGATTACCAGCAGCGCAGCGTGCGTGCCGTCATGGGCGTGGTGCTGCAGGACGTGGCCCTGTTCAATGACAATATCGGCGAGAACATTGCCTTTGCCCGCCCCGGTGCCAGTACAGACGAAGTGCGTGCGGCGGCGAAAGCGGCGCATGCCGATGAATTCATACAGCGCATGGACAACCAGTATGAAACGCTGGTGGGTGAGCGCGGCATCAAACTCTCCGGTGGCGAGAAACAGCGTGTCGCCATTGCCCGTGCCATTCTGAAAGACCCGCAGCTCATCATTCTCGACGAAGCCACCAGTGCACTGGATTCCGAGTCCGAGCATCTGGTGCAGCAGGGTCTGGAGCGTCTGGTGCAGGGGCGCAGCTCCGTCATCATTGCGCATCGCCTCAGCACGGTGATGAATGCCGATCTCATTCTTGTCTTGCGTCATGGTGAAGTGGTGGAGCGCGGCAATCACGATGGCCTGGCTCATGCCGATGGCGGTTTTTATGCGCGGCTTTTTGCCTTGCAGACCGGCCGTGCGACTGCCGTGGCCGTGTGAGTCGCCGCCTGATCAATGAAGGAAATGCAGGCATGAATACACAGATACAAGCCGTGCTGGATCATTACCACCAGCGCATCGCACAGGAACAGAAACTGGCGCGTGAAGACCGCGGCAAAGACTGGCGGCAGCAGGCGCTGCTGGCGGTAGGTCCGGAAACCGGCCAGCTCATCAATATCCTGGCAAGCAGCCTGAGGGAACCTGTCATCCTCGAGATAGGCACTTCTTTCGGTTATTCCGGTATCTGGCTGGCGGAAGCGGCGCAGCGTAGTGGTGGCCGTGTCATCAGCCTGGAACTGCATGAACACAAATCCCTGTACGCGCAGGAGCGTGCGCGCGAAGCCGGGCTTGCCGACTGGATAGAACACCGCATCGGTGATGCCCTGCAGCTGATAGATGCGCTGGAGACGAAAGTGGATTTCGTGCTGCTGGATCTCTGGAAGGATCTTTATGTGCCCAGCCTCGAGCGCTTCCTGCCCAAGCTGAATCCGGGCGCCATTATCGTGGCTGACAATATCCTGCGTCCCGGTGGCGAGGATGTGCAGCGCTATCAGCAGGTGGTGAGACAAACACCGGGCATCAGCAGTGTGCTCTTGCCGGTGGGTTCGGGGCTGGAAATCAGCCGCTATGAGCCGCCCACGTGATCAGCAAGCGCCGTCAATAAAAACGGGGCCATAAGGCCCCGTTTCTTTTCAGTGCCGTTTCAGGCTGCTTTGGCTTTTCCGGATTTGGCAGCTTCAAAAGCACGGGCATCAATCCACTGCCGTACATCCACAGCATTGGGGATGAATTTCCAGCGCAGCAGGAAATCGGTGAAATCCTGCAGGGCCACGATGGAGCCTTCAGCCAGATCGGTACGCAAACGCAAATGTGCATCCTGACCATAAGCCTGGGTCACCCAGTATTCGCTGGTATTGCTTTCGCGGGCGAGGAAGCGGCGGGTTTCATCGGCATGGGCCCAGGCCCACTCTTCCGCACGCAGCACCTGATCGACAATGCGCACGGCGGAATCAAAATGATTGTCCAGCAGATTGGCATCCACGGTCAGCGTGCGCGGCGTGCCGTTATTGGCGCGTATCAGCGGTTCCGGATGTGAGCCGGTATCGATGACGGTATGCAGGCCGAAGGCACTGGCGAATTGCGCGGCATGAGCGCCCTTGAGGAAGATGGCATCCACTTCGCCACGCAACAGGCCGGTGAGTTCGGCATTGCCGCCGCCACGACGGCCGCCGAAAACCTGGGTGCCGGCGACATTGCTGCCGGCTTCGTCGCTATGGCCGGCATCTTTCACAAAATCCACCAGTTCCACATCAGACACAGAAAGGCCTTCCAGCTTCAGCGCGTTTTCGAGACCACGTATGGCTTGCGCGCGCGAGAAATCGATTTGCACATTGCGGTTATCCGGCAGACCGAATTTGCGGCCCTTGAGGTCTTTGACGGTTTTGATGCCGGACTCCGGCAGGCTCAGGATGAGCTGGACTTCATCGGCCCAGGACAGGCCCAGCACGCGTGTGTCGCGGCCGCTGGAGCGCGCCCAGATGGCAGGAATATTGCCGCCATGGCGCACGGAATTCTGCAAGGTGTGATCGAAATGCGATTCGCGCACCGCCTTGTCGTTGGATTCACGCAGCGATTTGATATTCGTGCACTGGCTGCTGAAGCTTTCTTCCAGCCAGCCTTTCTGCAGGGCGATGCCAAGGCCGGTGGGCACGGGGCAGCGGGTATACCACAGGGTGTCCAGCGGTTTGTTTTCGTTGCTGTTGCTCATGATGATTTCTCCTGGGTGTCCTTTCCGCAGCGAGACATTCGCTTGGTCGACACGGGCGGAAAGGCAAAGAGCAAGCGGCATGCCACGAAAATTCCGGAGAAAAGCCAGCAAAAAGGAGCCTTGCGGCTCCTTTTTGCTGGGCTGTCAGCAGTAATAGCAACAGCATGTTGGCTATGCAGCAGGCGGGTCCGTTTTCAGAGACGTTGCTCCTGCCATTCCACCTCGCTATTGCGGGCATAGCCACTGTCGGCCAGCAGGCCATGGCGTTTGAGCAAGGTGCGCATGACATTACGGGTGATGCCCAGCAAGGCGGCGGCATGTACCTGATTGCTGCGCACATGACGGAATGCTTCCGTGACGATCAGGCTTTCCAGTTCGTCAAACAGCGCCTCCGGTGCTTGCGCATAAAGCCGGCGCAGTTCACGGGCAATGATGGTCAGCGGTTCTTCGTCATCCCGGCTTTCTTCACGTGCCGCTGTACTGCTTGCCGGATGGTTCCAGTTGCCCGAGCCGAGGCCGGCGGCACCCCAGCCGCCAGTGACTTTCAGATGCTCGGGACGGATTTCATCGCCGGGCGCAATCAATAGGGCAAAGTGCACGACATTTTCCAGCTCGCGGATATTGCCCGGCCAGGCATAGCCCAGCAGCGCTTCTTCCGCCGCGCTGCTCAGCACAGGAATACGATTGCCCATGCGCTGGCTGTAGCTGCGCAGGAAATGTTCCACCAGCGGCAGCACATCACCGGGCCGCTCGCGCAGCGGCGGCAGACGGGCCTGGGCGATATTCAGGCGATAAAGCAGGTCGCGGCGGAAATGTCCGGCAGAAACGGCATGATCCAGATCAACGTTGGTGGCAGCGACCAGGCGCACATCCACGGCAATGGATTTGCGTGAGCCTATGCGTACCACTTCGCGCTCCTGCAGTACGCGCAGCAGTTTTACCTGCATGGGCAAGGGCAGATCGCCGATTTCATCCAGGAACAGCGTGCCGCCATTGGCGGCTTCGAACCAGCCTTCACGTTTGCCGACAGCGCCGGTGAAAGAGCCGGCTTCATGGCCGAATAATTCGCTTTCGGCGAGCTGCTCGCTGATGGCACCGCAATTCACGGCGAGAAAAGGACCGCTGCGTCCGCTGAGATGATGGATGTGGCGCGCCACCAATTCCTTGCCGGTGCCGGTTTCACCAATGATGAGTACAGGCGCTTCGCTGGGGGCGAGTCTTTCTATGTAGTCCAGCAGGCGCTGCGAGGCGGGGTCAGCGAAGACCAGGGCCTTGGCGCGTATGGACAAGGGTTGGCTGTCGCTGCCTTCCAGGGAAAGCAGTGTCGGTTTCTTGGGCGTATTGCTCACGGAACTGTCCTGAAAATGCGGCTACAGCCGCCGGGCCTGAAAATTCCGGCAATGCCGCCGGGAAATCTGTGGCCTCGCAGTGTATGGGCATAAGCGCCTAAGGAATAAGGAACGAATAAAGCTAAGTTATTTCGCAGAAGAATAAGAAAACTGTCATCTGTAGAAAAATCAGCATGACACTGTGTCATACGCAACAGGCTTCACGATGACAAATCGATGACGTTGCACATGCTGTGCTGCATTTATCCCCGCGAAGCGCGGCAATTCCGGACTTCGCATATGACATGCATGTCATGGCGGAGGCTGGCACAGTTTCTGCCATTACCCCCTTTCACTGTTTCAGGTGCTCATCGTGCACGGGGGATTTCATGTTGTTGTTCAAGACTCATCCATTGGCCGCCAGTATTGCGCGTGCCCTTGGCTTTGCCGGTAGTGCCGGCTTGCTGCTGTCCCTGTCGACAGCTGTTCTGGCAGAAGAAAATGCAGCAGCTGCGCCAGCAGAAGCTGTAGTAGCGACTCCCGATGCGGCAGCTGCAGCAGAAACATCAGCAACAACGGAGGCAGCAACGCCTGCCGTCAAATCGCGCCAGCTCGATACCGTGGTAGTAACGGCACAGCGCCGCAAGGAAAACCTGCAGAAGGTGCCGGCCGCCATTACGGCCATCAGCGGCAATAAATTGCAGGATGATGGTGTCGGCCGTGCGGCCAATGACGTCATCAAATACGTCCCCAATGCTTCGGCGGCCACCAGCGGCGGCCACACGCGTCCGCGCTGGTGGATACGTGGTGTCGGTACCGGCACGCAGGGACTGGACTCGCCAAGTCCCATAGGCGTGTATCTGGACGACGTCTATATCAGCAATGCCAATGCCACCGGCTTTCCCGTATTTGATCTGGAGCGCGTGGAAGTGCTGCGCGGTCCGCAGGGCACGCTCTGGGGCAAGAACACCACGGGCGGCGCGGTGAACTTTGTGTCCAAAAAGCCGAAATATGATTCCGATGGCTTTGCCAGGATCGACTATGGCAGCCACGATAATCTGCTTATCGAAGGCGCAGGTGGCGGTACCATCATTCCGGAAAAGCTTGCCGCCCGTGCCAGCTTCCATCAGGAAACGCGTGACGGTGCTTATGAAAACGCCAAGACCGGTGCCGAGGATGGTGGCTTCAGCGATACCGCTGGCCGCGTGCAATTCCAGGCCAATATCACCCCGGATTTTGAAGCCCTGCTGAATGTGCATGTGCGTGATTATCAGGTAGAGGGTAATACAGCGACAGTGCTTGGCCGTGGTGTCGGTGGCGCTTACTGGACCAATGGCGCCACTTATATTCCCAGTACAGATCGCTATGCCGTCAGTGCCAATGCCCAGTCCGGTACGGATATTTCGCAAAAGGGCGCCAATCTCAATCTCAAGTGGCAGCTGAACAAGCTGGAGCTGACCTCCATCACGGCTTTCGAAGGTTTCGAGCAGGAAGTGTTCAGCGACAGCGACAGCACTCCGCTGGAACTTTCTCGCGGGCACTCTGCCGGCAAGAGCAGCCAGACCTCCCAGGAATTCCGTCTGGCCTCGCCGCGTGAGGATCGCTGGAACTGGGTGACGGGTCTGCATTATTTCAATGAGAACATACGTTCGGACTCTGCCAGCGGCACTCTGCTGACAGGTGACCTGCCCACCACCAGGGCGCAGTCCTATAACGACACCTTCTACACCCATGAAACCAGGAGCTATGCCATTTTCGGCAGCAGCACTTTCAATTTCACGGATGCTTTTGCCCTGACTGCCGGCCTGCGTTGGTCCTCGGAAGAAAAATCCATAGATCTGAAGCGTTTCCAGGCCACCGGGGTGACCACGGCAACAGCGCAGATTTTCCGCGACCCGACCAAGTGGTGGCTGCTGAATGGTGTCAGCGGCGCAACGGTTGTGCAGAACGTGAAGCAGAATGCCAGCAATAGCTGGAGCGACTGGAGCTATGACCTGACACCGGAATACCGCATCACCGAGAATCAGCGCGCCTACTTCCATTTTGCGCGGGGTTTCCGCGGCGGCGGTTACAACACCTCGGTCAATGTCCAGGCTGATGTGAATGTGCTCAATCCTGAATATCTCACCTCCTATGAGCTGGGCTACAAGTCGGAGTGGGCGGAAGGCCGGCTGAATTTCAATGCCAATGTCTTCCACTACGACTATGAAGACATGCAGGTCAATTATGTGGTGTCGTCTGCTACCGGCCCCAGCTCGCAGCTGAAGAATGCCGCAGAAGGCTCGGCCAATGGTGCGGAAATCGAAATCGAAGCCCTGCCCATCAGCAATCTGCGCATCAAAGGCGGATTTGGCTGGCTGGCCACGAATTTTGATGAATTCCTGGTGCCCAACAGCCCGCCGCTGACCGGCAACAAGAATCTCGCCGGCAATGATTTTGTGCGTTCGCCGCATTTCACCGGCGTCATCAATATCGATTACCGCGTGCCTCTGGCCAATGGTGACGACATTGTTCTGGGCACGGACTGGAACTACACCACCAAGTTCTACTTCTTCACCAATAACCAGACGGATTCGCAGCTCTGGCAGGATCCTTATGCCGTGGGCAATGTGCGCGCGTCCTATGTCACTGCTGACAACAAGCTGAATGTCACGGCCTATGTGAACAATGTGACTGACGAGCAGTACAAGCAGCACACGCTGCCGGGCACCAATGGCGCCACTGGCAATATCGTGTACTGGGCGGAAGGGCTGACCGGAGGCCTTTCTCTCACCACACGCTGGTAATCGGAAACGGGGCCGCCTGCGGCCCCGTCATTTCCCGTCAGGGGATACAGGGATATGAGTGTGGAAAAGAAACAGGCGGATGAAATCTGGTATTCGCGTTGTCCGGTACCGAGTCCGCTGGCCATAGCGGTACAGCAGGGCTGGATGGAAAAAGCCCTGCGCCAGCAATGCGGCCTGCAGATGCGCGCCCTGCATGAAAGCAATAATCCGGTGGAGCGCGCGACCTTTTACGAAAGCCCTTTGCCGAATTCATTCCGGCAGGGCGGCAGTGTGCCGGCTTTATGGGCACGCGGCAGTGGTCAGGAAACGAGAGTGGTGGGCCTGAGCTGGACAGATGAATTCCAGGCCATAGTCACCATGCCGACTGCCGGCATCACGCAGATACGTGAGCTGCGTGGACGGCGCATAGGTATTCCACGGCATGAAGTATTGATTGATCACAGCCGTGCGGCAGCACTGCGTGCCTTCAGTGCTGTGCTGGAAACCGAAGGTCTGAGTCTGGCTGATGTGGAAATCGTGGATCTCACCGATCAGGAAATTGCTGCCACTTTCAAGGATGGTGCAGTGACTTCCACGGGGACCGGCCGTCGTGGCCGTTACAGCTATACCAACCAGGTGCGTGCGCTGGCGCGTGGTGAAGTGGATGCGGTGTATGTGAAGGATGCGCAAGGTGCGCAGGCCACGCATCTGCTGGGCGCTGCCGTGCTGGTGAATATAGGCCGGCATCCGGATCGTGAAGTGCGTGTCAATAACTGCACGCCACGGCCGCTGACGGTGAGCCAGTGGCTGCTCGATCACCGCCCGGATGTGGTGAAGCAATTGCTGGCGCAGAGCGTGCTGGCCGGACGCTGGGCAGCACGCCATGGCGACAAGGTGCGCACGCTGATAGGCCGTGAAACAGGCTGGTCGGATGCCTGGGTGAATTACGCCTATGGCGAGCAGCTGCATCAGAACCTGCAGCTGGATTTTGCACAGGAATCGGTGCGCGGCCTCGGCCTGTTCAAGGATTTCCTGGCACAGCAGAAGATCATTCCCGCCGATTTTGATCTGCAAGCCTGGCTGGCGCCGGCGTTGCTGCAGGAAGTGCTGGAGGATCTGGAGCGCAAGCCGGCGCTTTATATGACTCCTGTGGACAGCCGGCCTGCGCTGGAATTCCCTCCCCTGCATTGAGGTAGACCATGAAGATTTTACTGCGCCTGTTGCTGGCGTTGCCGGTGCTGCTTTTCCCGGTTTTCCTGCAGGCGGCCGATGCCTTGCCGGCCACGCTGCGTATTGCCACGTTTGCCTATGTGAAAAACGGCAAGGTGGAACTGGGCAGCAATGGCTATTACGGCCATGTCATCCAGGAAAAATGGCTGGAACGCGAGCTGGCGAAAAAAGGCGTGAAGCTGGAGTGGGTGCCGGTGACGGGTGATACCGGGCCGGTGATCAACGAGGCCTTCACGGCAAAACGGATTGATTTCGCCACCTATGGTGATCTGCCCTCCATCATTCTCAATGCCGCTGGCATACGCACGCAGGTCATCGTGCCCAATGGTCGCGGTGAGGATGTGTATCTGGTGGTGCCTTTCAACTCCACGGCAAAAAGCATCGAGGACCTGAAAGGAAAACGCATCAGCGTGCATCGCTCGCGCCCCTGGGAGCTGACCATGCTCAAGTATTTCGAGAGCAAGGGGCTTTCCGCCAAAGACTTCCGCATCGTCAATATGGATACCCAGGCCGGCGCGGCTGCCGTGGCCAGTGGTCGCGTCGACGGCTTCTTCATCAATGCCGGGGGCAGTGCCAGTCCTTTCCTGCTGGAAGAAAAGAAGGTGGGCCGCATCATCTGGTCCAGCCGCGGCTCGCCGCTGCTGAAGATGCGCGCCGAGCTCTGGGGTACACGTGATTTCGTGCAGCAGTATCCGGAGCTGACGCAGATTGTGGCGACAGCCTTCGTGCGTGCGCAGCACTGGGCCTCGCTGGAAGAAAACCGCAATACGCTGATTCTTGACGGTACGCGCAATGGCACACCGGAAAGCGTGGTGCGCCGTCGTTACGATGATCCTGCCCTGCCCTGGAAAGATCGCTGGTCGCCCCTGTTTGACGAACTGGCCTGGGCACAATACCGCCACGACATTGCGCTGGCGCGCCAGAAAAAACTCATCAGCCGCGATATCAAGGCAGAAGAATTGCTGGAGCCGCGCTTTGCCAATGCCGCTTTAAGCGAGCTCGGGCTGGGCAATTACTGGCAGCCCTGGAAGCTTTCCCGCGTCGCAGCAGCCCCTTGAGCGATATACAGACATGAGTCAGCGCTATCCCCTGCTGCGCACGCTTGCGCTTTATCGTTACATGCCCTGGCGCTTTGCGCTGACCGCCACGCTTTTTGCCGTGGTCAATCTCAGTCTGGCCTGGCAGCAATGGTTGCTGGGCCGCGCCATACACGATGTGGAACGCGGCGCAGCCGTGGTGAAACTGCCGGATGGTGCGCTGGATTTCCATCTGGCCTGGTACTGGCTGGCCGTACTGGCTGCTGTGGCATTCGGCCGCGGCCTGCTGCAATACATCGCCGGCATTCTTTCCCTCATCATCGGGCAGGAGCTGCTTTTCATACTGCGTGAAAGAATTCTCGTGCAGGTGCAGCGTCTGGACCTTGCTTATCACGGCCAGCATGGCATGGGGGAAATGGTCACACGCACCACGCGCGATGCCGACAAATTGCGCGATGCCCTGATCAATTTCTGGCGCCAGGTATTTGAAACCGCGCTCGTCATCACGGCGGCGGTTGCCATGCTGTGCTGGTACAACATCTGGCTGGGGCTGGTGCCGCTTGTGCTCACGCTCACAGGCATTGGCATTTTCGTGGCCTTCACCGACAGGCTGGTGGCACTGGACCGTGCCGTGGGCAGTGCCTATGACACCGTAAGCCAGGAGCTCAGTGAAGGCGTGCATGGCGTGCGCGTGATCAAGGCCTTTGGTCTGGAGCCGGCGCGTATTGCGGCTTTCAATGCGCAGGTTGATGTTTTTGCTGCGCATGCACGTGAAGCCATACGTTATGCCGCCACGCATATTCCCCTGCCGCAGGTAGTGGTGGCACTGGGGCATGTCTGGGTGCTGCTCTTCGGCGCACATCTGGTGGCCAGCGGCGCGCTCAATATCGGTGAGCTGGTGGCGGCTTTGCTGATGGTCACCACACTGGTGTTCCGGGCCGAAGGCATAGGCCGTGTCATGCAGGTTTTTGCCGATGCACGTTCTTCCGCCGCACGTATCTGGGAAGTGCTGGATGCGGAGCCCGCCATCAAAAGTGGACAGGATGTTTTGCCGGCAGGCCCCCTGGGTCTGGAGTTTGCGCATGTGAGTGTGCCGGCGCCCGGTGGTGGTCGCGACATCCTGCGGGATTGCTCTTTCACTGTAGCGCCGGGAGAAATGGTGGCCGTAGTGGGCACCACCGGCTCCGGAAAATCCACGCTGCTGGCCTTGCTGCCTCGTCTTGCCGATGTGGAAAGCGGCCATATCCGTCTGGGTTCGGTGGCAAACGGCTGGCAGGATTTACGCAGCACGGATCTGGCTGATCTGCGCCGGCAGGTGCATGTGGTCAGCCAGGAAAGCTTTCTTTTCTCCGATACGCTGGCGGCCAATCTGCGTTTTGCAGCACCACATGCCAGTGACGATGAGCTGCATCGCGCTCTGGAATTCGCCGCTGCTGATGACGTGCTGGAGCGTCTTGAAGAAGGTTTTGCAACAAAGCTGGGTGATCGCGGTGTTACGCTTTCCGGTGGCCAGCGCCAACGCCTGTGCCTGGCGCGCGCGATTCTGGCCGGGGCTCGCATCATTGCGTTTGACGATGCCACCAGTGCTCTCGATGCGGCCACGGAAAAACGCATTCTCGATAATATCCGTCGCTCACGCCGGGACGGAGCAGCCGCAGCCACCGTCATCATCGTTTCCAGCAAGCTGTCCACCATACTCATGGCGGATCGTGTACTGCTGCTTGCCGATGGGCGCATCGCCGATGCCGGTAGCCATGCTGAACTGGCGGCGCGCAATGCGGCGTATCGCGACCTGATGGGGATTGCCCATGGCGAATAATGTAAGAGGCGATTCCGCCCTCAGTGATATAGAGCTGGAAGAAAAGCTGGCGAAAAAGGCACTGGACCGCGGCATGTTCCATAGGCTGCTGCCCTTGCTGGCTCCGGTGCGCGGCAAGGTGCTGACCGTGGTGCTGCTGGAAATCCTGCTGGTGACCACCATCTTCGTACGCCCTGTAGCTGTACAGCGTGTGATAGACGACGGCCTGAAACAGGTGGACGGACAGTGGCAGCTGGACCAGCGTGTGTTACTGCTGGCCACGGTATTATTGGTGGCAATGTGGATTGCGCGCTTTCTGCTCGCGGGGCTTTCCCAGTTTGTCTCCGGTACGGCAGCCGTGCGTGTCATCAATGATTTGCGTCGTCGCGTGTTTGCTCATGTGCAGGCACTGAGTGTGGGCTATTTCGATCGCACCAAGGCCGGCCGCATCATTGCCCGTGCCGATCGTGATGTGGATACGCTGGAGCCTCTGCTGATACAGGGGCCGCCAGAATTACTGTCGGCCCTCTTGCGCTGTCTGCTGGCGGCCGTGTTGCTCTGGCATATCTATCCGCCCCTGTTCTGGAGTCTGGCCGGCATAGTGCCGGTGCTGCTCGGCGCCACGGTGATTTTCAAACGGGTATCGCAGCGCAACTGGGCAAAAGTGGCGGAGTGCCGCAGTCGTTTCACTGCGCATCTGGTGGAGACAGTGTCGGGCGTGCGCCTGATCAAGCAGCTGGCGCGTGAGGAAAGCAATCTCGAGACTTATCGCAAGCTCTTGCATGATTTCAACAGCACTCTGGTGCGCGGCAATCTGCGCGCCAGCTGGTTCGCTCCTTTTACTGGCGTGCTGACCACAGTGGGGACAACGGTTCTGCTGATAGTTGGTGCCCGCGGTCTGGCTCTTGGTGAAATCACCCTTGGCCAGGTGGCGGAAAGCCTGTTCTATGTCTTTCTCTTTCTCGGCCCCCTGCAGGAGCTCAGTGATCTTTTCGAGCGCTATGCCAATGGCACTGCCTGTGCGCAACGCATTTTCCTTTTGCTGGATACGGAGCCGGAAATTGTGGATGGTGCGCAAGCGGTGGCACCGGAGCTCATCCGCGGCGATGTCGGTTTTCACAATGTGCAATTTGCCTATGATTTGCGTGCGAAGCGACCGGTCATACAGGGACTTGATCTGGAAGTGAAAGCGGGTGAAGTGCTGGCCATTGTCGGTCCCACCGGCCATGGCAAATCCACGCTGGTGCAGCTGCTCACGCGCTTTTACGAAGTGAATGCTGGCCGCGTTACCCTGGATGGCCATGATGTGCGTGATATTGCCCAGCGCAGCCTGCGTCGCCATGTCGGTGTGGTGCTGCAGGACAATGTACTGTTCAGCGGCAGCATACTCGACAATCTGCGCCTGGCCCGTCCCGATGCATCCGATGCGGAACTGATTGCGGCGGCGCGAGAACTGGGTGCTGATGAAGTGCTGGAAAGCCTGCCGCATGCTTATGCCACGCAGGTTGGTCCCTTGGGCAGTCGTCTCAGTCATGGTCAGCGCCAGCTGGTCTGTCTGGTGCGTGCCTATGTGGCCGATCCTGCGGTTCTGGTTCTGGATGAAGCGACTTCCGCCGTGGATGTACACACCGAGCGCCGCATACAGCGGGCCCTGCGCCGGCTCTGTGAAGGCCGCACCGCCATCATCATTGCGCACCGGCTCAGCACCATACGTGATGCCGACCGCATCGCCGTGATACGCAATGGCGCGGTAGTGGAAACCGGAGCTCATGCCGACTTGCTGCGTCAGCAAGGTTTCTATGCTTCGCTGTATCGCGCTTATGAGGAGAATGAGGTCGGTGTGTATGCCGCACCGACAGACAAGGATGTGCTGGCGACGCCGGCCTGAATGCAGGCAGAAAAAAACGGTGCCGGATTTCTCCGGCACCGTTCGCAAGAGAAATCCCCGGGCTCAGTTCCCGGGGATTTTATTTGCGCACGGAGATTTTCAGGCGGCCTGGCGATCGCCTTTCTTGCTGTCGCCTGCCAGTGGATTGTGGGCAACCAGTCCCATGCCCCATTGCTGTTCCAGCACGCCGGGACCGAAGTCCTTGGTGCCGCCAAGCACTTCGGCCAGGCCCTGGAAATAAGCGGCTTCTTCCAGAATCAGGATGTATTTCGAGACATCGATGATGTTCTTGCCCCAGAAGGTGGCGCCGCCATTGGCTTCCAGAATGGCTGGTGTGTGCTCGTTCTCGCGGATCTTCTCGTTGATGAAGGCGGACTCGCCACCGCGTCTGTCGATATAGATGGGAATTTCACGGGCCAGGGTCTGGCGTTGTGCTGGCGCATACAGCAGCGGCAGCACGCGGTGTGCGCCGGCCCAGGCACCGAGATAAGGGCCGTGTACATGGATCACCACATTCACGTCCGGATTTTCCTTGAAGATGTCGGCATAGCGCAGGCCGGCGCCTCGGGCTTTGGGATTTCCCTGATAAACCGTGCCGTCAAAACCGACGACCTGGGCGCGTGCTTCCTGATCATCAGACCAGGCGTCGGGCGCATGTATGGCCACCACTTTTTCCTCACCCGGCACGCGCTGGTAAATCTGGTAGGTATGGGTGGCGGAAAGCGTGCGGGTTTCCTTGAGCACGCGGAAGGCTTTTTCGAAGTCGCGTTTCACTTCGCTGACGAAGGCCGGCAGGGAGGCGCTGCCGGAGGAAGATTCGGACATGATGGATTCCTTGAGTAATCAGGGATGCAGGCAGGGCTGCATCATGAGTTCGGGCTGCATTGTTTTTGCAGCAGGCAAAGAGGAATTGCAGGACATATGCCAAGGCGGGGGCGCAGGGATTTGCAGTCTGTTCCTGCTTGATCGCCAGCAGAACGATGGCCTCTCTGCTGCGCAGGCAACAGAAAGGCAATGCCAGCAAGCCCCGGGCTGTTGAAATACGTGCAGCGCAATGTTGTGTGGGCAGCAGCAATGGCGTGTATGCCGGTCTGCGCGCGCTAATGACGGCATGGCATGCGCCCTGCTTAGTAAAATCCTTTCTTTCAGGCGCCAGCGGCGTCGTTTTGTGTGCCCGTGCCAGCCCTGGTTCGTGGCTGGAGTCACCGATGAATGCAGTCACCTCGGCGCAGGCCATCGCCGCCCTTGCGCCACCCGTCCTCAGCCTGCGTGGCATAGACAAACGTTTTCATCTCGCCCGCGGTGAGCTGCATGTGCTGGATGATATTGCGCTGGATGTGAGGCCCGGCGAGTTTGTCTGCATAGTCGGCGCCAGCGGCTGCGGGAAATCCACGCTGTTGCGCCTGATTGCCGGCCTGGACAGCAATTTCGGTGGTGATATTTCCTATGAGGGCCATGCTGTCAAAGGCACGGCACTGGAGCGCGGTTTCATTTTCCAGGAGCACCGTCTTTTCCCCTGGCTGACGGTGGAAGAAAACATACGCCTTGCCTTTGCGGCCACCCGTGTGCCGGCTGCCGAACAGAAAGAGCGAGTGCAGGAGCAGATACAGCGGGTGGGTCTTGAGGGTTTCGAGAAAGCGTACCCGCACCAGATTTCCGGAGGCATGGCGCAGCGTGCAGCCATTGCCCGTGCGCTGGTGAACCGCCCTCGCCTGCTCTTGCTGGATGAGCCGCTGGGAGCACTGGATGCACTGACGCGACTGAAGCTGCAGCAGGAATTGCAACGCCTCTGGCAGGAGTCCGGTGTGACCATGATCATGGTCACACACGATATCGAGGAGGCTGTATTTCTGGCCGACCGTATCGTGGTGCTGGATGCGCGGCCGGGGCGTATCAAACGCATTGTTGCTGTGGATCTGCCGCATCCGCGCGAGCGCACCCATCCACTGTTCAATGCCATCAAGCGCGATGTACTGGGAGATTTCCACGGTGTGGAAGCCGCAGCGGGAACGGCTGTCGCGCAGACCGTCGGCGGCGACTGGTATCGCCGCCTGGCCTGGTAGGAGACTCAGCTGGCGTTATCGCCGATGCGGTTGTCCTCGTCATCCAGAGGCATGATTACCCAGAGGATGAGATAGACGATGATGCCGGGAAAGGCGGCGCTGAAGAGGGATACCAGCACATAGATGATGCGCAGCACGGTAACGTCGAGATCGAAATACTCGGCCAGGCCGCCCACTACGCCGGCAATCATATTGTTCTGGCGTGAACGCCGCAGTTTCTTCTCGCTCATGAGCATTCTCCGGGCTGAAAGCCAAGCCCAAAGAAAACAAAAAAGCCGCGGGCTGTCCACCTGCGGCTTTTTTCCTTTTGTATCGATCAGGCTTTGCCAGCCTCCGCCAGCATGATGGCCACATTGCGTTCTGCCAATGCGGCAATGGTGCGCGATGGATTGATGCCGAGGGCAAAGGGAATGATGGCGCCGTCGGCCACATAAAGACCGGGGTAGCCGAAAACTTCGCCACGATGATCCACGACGCCCTGTTCTTGCGAGTCGGCCATACGGCAACCACCCAGTGGATGTGGGGTGGTGAGGTCCCGTAACAAGGTCCAGGTCGGCAAGGTAGTAATGCTGACCGGATCATTGGCCCGGGCCAGTTTCTTGTGCAGTTCGTTGACCTTTTTGAAATTGTCTTCCGATTTTTTTATGTCCCAATCCAGATGCAGGCGCAAGCGACCAAAATGTGCCCAGGATTTTTTCAGGCACAGGCGACCGTCCGAGGCATCCACACTTTGTGCAAACCAGGCGATGGTGTGCTCGGCCGTGTTAAGGCGGCCCAGCTGGCGTATGAGCTTGTTGAGCAGGTTCTTGTACCAGCCCGCATCCAGCCATTTCCGGGCCGACATGAGAGCATGGCCGAAATAGGCCACGGGGACATCGCCCAATGCACCATCTTCCACAAATATCCTGGCGCCTTCATAGCCATCGCCGTCCAGGAAGTTGATGGCACAGGAAATGGTCGGGCTGCGCGTGGGAAGCATTTCTTCCTTATGGCTGGAGAAGGTGAGGAAGTCACCATTGGAACTCCAGCCCTCGCCCAGCTTTTTCGATATTTGCGGGAGGTATTTCTTTTCATCGCGGGAGCGCAGCAGGATTTCTGTAGAGCCCAGCGAGCCGGCGGAAAGTATGACCTTGCTTGCGGTGAAGCTGATATCTCTGGACTTCCCGCCATCGACATGGATGGCATGGACCCGATAGCCGTCTGCAAGCCTTTCCACGCTATTCACCACATGCAGCGGACGTATATCTGCGCCATGATCTTCGGCAATGGCCAGGTAATTGAGGTCCAGGGTGTTTTTGGCTTTGAGATGGCAGCCTGAGCAGCAAAAACCGCAGTGATTGCAGGTGCCCTGTTCGCGCCCCTGGGCATTGATGAATTTATGGGACTTGTCATCGTTATAGGGGTCGGGAGCATTGCGGTCCCAGCGTGGGTCAAACGTCACGGCAAGAGGTACCAGCTGGAATTTACTGGAGGCACCTATGGCGGCGGCACCTTTTTTCATGGCATCAAAACGTTTGGGTACTTGCTCCAGAGGCATCTCCTGAATATTCAGGATTTTCCCAACGGTTTCATAATGCGGCTGCAGCGCATCGTAATTGATGGCTGCGGGCCAGTGCTTGTCGAAAGTTGTGCGCGGCGGAATGATGGAAACATTGCCGTAAATCAGCGAGCCGCCGCCCACGCCGGCCCCCATGGCCACTGACATATCGCCGAACCAGCGATAATCCAGCCAGCCATTCTGTTTGTGGGGCTCGTCCACATCGTAGAACCAGTCATCACCGGGGCCGCGCGGCATGTCCTGCGGCAGCCAGCGGCGTCCGCGCTCCAGCACCAGTACTTTCCAGCCAGCCTCGGCCAGGCGCGCCGCCGTGACGGCGCCACCGAAGCCGGAGCCGACGACGATGGCATCAAACCGGATTTCCGTGCTCATGAAGATTCCTTGTATGGATTGATGGGCTCAGCCCAGACTGCCCTGCCACATTTCATGGCGGCGCCCGAAGCGTTCATCGCCCTTGTAGAAAAAGGCGTAAGTCATGACGTGGAAGTGCACGAAGGGAAAACCGGTCATGAGGGTTTGTGTCTGCTCATGCACACGCCGCCAGGTGCCGGTATTGATATAGACCTGTTCTTGCCGCAGTCCGCTCTGTTCTCTTACAGCCAGCGGCACCATTTCGGCATGGTGGGTATGTCCATAGACAACAAAGTCGGCACGGCCGCTTTTTATTTCCGCTTCGGCCGCAGCCTCGCGCCGGTAACTTTCCGGCTTGGTGAATTTCTCGATCAGTTTGGCGAGCTGGCCTTGCACGGTCATGGGCAGGTTGCGCTGCAGGCTGAACATGGCTTGTAGCGCATCCACCGTATCCAGCTGCCAGGGTTTGTCGAGTTCACGCACAAAGCGCAGATCCAGCAGAGGGTCGCTGGCCTCGGTCCAGAGTTGCTGGATTTTCCGGCGCTGGGAAAGATTGCCGAAATGGCTGGTGGCCATGGCGAAATAATTCGGCAGTGAGAGCAAGGGCCTGATGTTGTCGGCTTCCTTGAAGGCAAGATAAAGCGGATTGTCATCGGCCAGATCCAGTTCTCTTCGCACCCGCTCCGGAAAGCCGTTCAGGATTTCTATGACGATGGCATCGCCCAGCGAAGCAGCGTCGCGACCCTTGTCTTTCTGGTAATTCACGGCGTCGAAAATATCGCCATGCTGTACATGGGCGCGGTGCTCGTGACAGATACCGGCTATGCGTGTGTTTTCATCAAGGGTGTGCGGGAAAATTTCCGTGGCCACATTATCCAGCGCCATCGCCTGGATGACCTCTCCACGCAAAGCATCCCAGCCCGGACCTTGCAGGTGATAGAACCAGTCGTGGTTGCCCACCAGATAGTGGATGTGCAGCGGGATGTTGTGCGCCTCGTGGGTATGCGAGGCAATGATGGGCAGATAGCCATTGAGATCGCGAAAGCAGGCAAAGGCTTCGCTGTTATGTGCCAGGATGCGCCGCGTAATGGAGGTGACGTCATCAACCAGGCTGTCGCTGCTGTCCCAGGGGCGCTGCCGGGTTTGCAACCAGTGGCTGGAGCGTATGACGTCAAGAATGTCACCGAGCAGGATGAGGTCTATGCGCTCCAGTGTTTCAAACACGCCTTCGTTATGGCCCGGCTTTTTACGCCAGCAGGCGGACTCGGCCTGGCTGGAGAGGATATGTATGAATTGCCGGAAGGCGCCGGCATTGATGGTTTCACAGGTGCTGCCGTCGGTAAGATGCAAGTCGCTGATGATGACAAGCATGACCAGACATCCGTATCAGGGAGAGTCCCGAGGGTAGCAGCGGGCATTTCCCAAACGGATTGTGGAAACTACTGAGTAGTTCGTCCTCAAAAAAATACCGGTGGTCGCGCTTTGGCGGTCACCGGTATTTTTTTCGGGATGAGCGGAGAATTCAGTCGCTGCAGAGTGAGTGCGATGGTGCTGCGGAGGGAAAAGAAAGGCGCAGGATGCGTTGGATGACCGTGAAAAATTGCGCAGAAAGCGGACCGGTATTGTAGGGGAGACCGTAGCGCTGACAGAGTGCTTCGACTTCTGGCGCAATCACGGCGTAGCGATGGGCCGGCATGTCGGGAAAGAGATGGTGCTCTATCTGGTGGCTGAGATGGCCGGAGAGGATATGGAAAAGCCGTCCGCCCGAAATATTGGCCGAGCCCAGCATCTGCCGTACATACCACTGGCCACGGCTTTCATGGCGGGTTTCTTCTTCCGTAAACATTTCCACCTCATCAGTGAAGTGGCCGCAGAAGATGATGATGAAGGCCCAGATGTTGCGGATGAGATTGGCGGCCAGATTGGCCAGTAGCACATTCAGGAAGATCGGAAAGGCTAGTAGCGGGAAGACCACATAATCCTTGAGCCCCTGCCAACCCATCTTGCGTATGGATTGCCAGAAGCGGCCACGCATGTCCTGCCATTTCACTTCGCCACTGCGCAAGCGGTCCATTTCCAGATCGTGCATGGCCACGCCCCACTCGAAGATGAGCATCATGAGAAAGGCGCGTACCGGCTGGAAGAGGTGTTTGGGTTTCCAGGGCTGCGCATCGGCCATGCGCAGGATGCCGTAACCGATATCGCGGTCCTTGCCGAGAATATTCGTGTGCGTGTGATGGATGTAGTTGTGCGAGTGCCGCCATTGTTCGCCGGGGCAGGCGCTGTCCCACTCGAAGCTCTTGCCGCGCAGCGCCGGATCATTGGTCCAGTTGTATTGGCCATGCATGATGTTGTGGCCGATTTCCATATTGTCGAGAATTTTCGACAGGGCCAGCAGCAAGACGCCAACACACCAGGCAAGAGGATGGAAGCCGAGAAAAAGGACGAGGCGGCCGCTGATTTCCGCACTGCGCTGCATGCGTACCATGCGTTTGATATAGCGCACATCAGCTTCGCCCAGATCGGCCATGACGCGACGGCGTATGGCGTCCAGCTCAGCGCCCAGCGCATCACAGTCAGATTTATTCAGACGATAAGGTGAGCGTAGCGCGCCGGCTTCGGCAGGCAGTGGCAGGAAGGCAGTCATTCCCGGGTCCCTGTTCTTTTGTCCGTTTTTATCGGGGCCGGCAGGACTGAAGGACGGGCGGCCCATGGCAGGCCGCAAAGAAAACGCGCCCCGTGGGGCGCGCTTTTCAGGAGGGCTGGACCGGTGTTCAGGCCAGAGCGCTTTCCTGAGGCTTGCTGAAGGACGGCAATGATAAGCGGAAGATGCGCTTCACCACGGTGCCAAATTGTTTGCTTAAGCTGCCAGTGTTGTAGGGCAGATTGTACTTTTCGCAGATGGCACGCACTTCCACGGCCATTTCCTCATAACGGTTGGCAGGAATGTCCGGGAACATGTGGTGCTCGATCTGGTGGCTCAAGTTGCCGGAGAAGATATGGAACCACTTGCCGCCGGTGATATTGCTGGAGCCCAGCAGCTGGCGGATATACCACTCGCCCTTGGTCTCGTTCTCACACTCGGCTTCCGTGAACATTTCAGCATTCTCGGTGAAGTGACCGCAGAAAATGATGAGGAAGGCCCAGATATTGCGGATGATGTTGGCGGCCGCATTGCCCAGCAGCACGGGCAGGAAGAAAGGGCCGGCCAGCAGCGGGAACACCACATAGTCTTTCAGCACCTGGCGATTGGCCTTCTTGAAGAAGTCTTTCACCATGGCTTTCTTCTCGCTCCACTTCCAGGTGCCGCGCGCTACATCGGCCAGCTCCAGATCGTGTACACCCACGCCCCATTCGAACAGAACGGCAAGCAGGAAGGCGTAAACCGGCTGGAAGAGATAGCCCGGATGCCAGGGCTGCTCATCGGCCATGCGCAGGATGCCGTAACCCACATCGCGGTCCTTGCCGACGATATTGGTGTAGGTGTGGTGCATATAGTTGTGCGAGTGGCGCCACTGGTCACCGGGGCAGACATTGTCCCATTCGAATTTGCGGCCGCGCAGTTCCGGATCATTGGTCCAGTCATACTGGCCGTGCATGATGTTGTGGCCGATTTCCATATTATCGAGGATTTTGGCGGCACCCAGTGCGCCCACACCAACAGCCAGTGCCAGCGGATTCACGATGCCGGCATAGATGGCGGCGCGGCCACCGATTTCCAGACGACGCTGCAGGCGGATGATGCGCTTGATATGGGCAATATCCTTTTCGCCGAGATCGGCCGTGATGCGGGCACGCAGGGCTTCGATTTCAGCGGCAAACGCTTCCACCTGTTCTGCGCTCAGACGGCGGCCGATCACGGTGTCGAGATGATTCTTGATGCTGCTGTTATTCATGCTGGTCATGTCAGGTACTCCATATTCCTTGGCTTGGCCAAAATCAGAGAGCGAGGGTCACAGGCGTGACAGGCACGCTGACGCAGATCGCAATGTCTTCTTCACCGGCATCGGAAATTTCGCCGGTACGTATGTCGCGCACCTGGCCCGAAGTCTTGCGGCATGTGCAGGTACGGCAGATGCCCTGACGGCAGCCGTAGCTGGGATTGAGGCCGGCACCTTCAGCCGCTTCCAGCAGGGTCATGCCGGGTGCGGTGCTGGTGATATTGCTGTCGCTGAAAAGCACGGGCTGGGCGTCGCCTTCCACTGCAACAGGGCGTGCTGCTGCCTGGAAGCGTTCCATGGTCAGGCGGTTTGCATGGCCGGCTTGCTGCCAGTGGCTTTCCACCGCATCGATAAGGGCAGCTGGTCCGCAGACATAAGCGGCACTTTTGGCGAGGTCGGCACCGATGCTGGCCAGATGGAATTCGCTGAAGTGGCCACGCAGGGCAGTGCCTTCGGCTTTTTCACGGGTGCAGACGAGGTGCAAGCGGATATTCGGCAAGGCCTCCGTGACAGCTTCGAGGTGACGGAGGAAAATCGCGTCCACTTTGGCCGGCACGTAATAAAGAATATCGATCTGGCCGGTATAGCCTTCGGCCACCAGTTCATCGGTCAGGGCGCGTACCGGCGTGATGCCGCTGCCGCCGGCGATGAAAAGGAAGTGTTCGGGGCGCTTGGCGGGCAGCACGAAGTCACCGGCGCCAGCGCTGATTTCCACGGTGTCGCCCACCCACACGGACTCATTGGCCCAGCGTGATACCGAGGTGATCTGGCTGTCGCCCTCGCCTTCGCGGGACTGGATGGTGACCACGGGGCAGCCGTCTTCCACATGGGAGACGGTGAAGCAGCGGCTGTGGCGACGGCCATTGATGCTGACGGTCAGGGTGACATACTGGCCGGCCTGGTGGCTGTTCCAGCGGTGATTGGGTTCCAGCACCAGGGAGACGGCACGGGCGGTCTGCTGGTTCACGGCTTTGACGCGCGCCTTGATGGCACGGCCACCCACATTGGGGGCCAGGAATTCGAGATAGCTCTCGGGGCTGTGCGGCCAGGAGAGGATGCGAGCCAGGGGGCTCTTCAGGGCTTGGTCGATGAGGTTGAAGTTCAACATCGGTGGCTCCTTGATCCGGTGGCGAGGTGGCTGCCGGACGGGTTGTGAACAAGTGTTCACATGAAACCGTTTCGGGGCTTTTTAGTCAACACGTGTTCACTAAATCTCTGACGAGCGGTTATGGCACTGATTTATATGTAATTTATAGTGAGGCATGGGATTGCCTGTGTTCACAAAGGCAGGGGTAATGAATGGCTGTTTACAAAAAGCGGGGCAAAGAAGGGGCTGAAGGAGGCGAGGACGGCAGCCATGAGGCGCGGCGTTCCCGTACCCGTCAGGCCTTGATCGAGGCCTCGCTGGACCTGCTTGGTGAGGACCGCACCTTCTCCAGTCTCAGCCTGCGCGAGGTCACCAAGGCCGCCGGTGTGGTGCCGGCCGCCTTCTACCGCCACTTCCGCGGTATGGACAGCCTGGGTCTGGAGCTGGTGGACGAGTCTTTCCGTGCCTTGCGCGCGCAGATGCGCGAGGTGCGTGGCAAGCCGCTGCCGGCCGAGCAGCTCATACGCAACTCCATGGCGCTTTATGTGCGCTATGTGCGTGAGCAGGACCGTTATTTCCGCTTTGCCATACGCGAGTATTTTTCCGGTGCCACCACCACCCGCCTGGCCATACGCAACGAGCTGCGTTTTTTTGTCAGCGAGCTGGCGACCGATCTTGCCCTGCTGGTGGCCGAGCGCCGTGTCACCAGCAATGATCTGCAGATGATCGCCCAACTCATCGTCAACAATATGGTCATGGTCACCGAGCAGATTCTCGAGCTGCCCAATGACAGGCCCGAGGAAGAGGCCTTGCTGGTGGACAGTGCCAGCAAACAGCTGCGCGTGATTTTCCTGGGCGTGAGCCAGTGGAATGCCAATCAGCCCAAGTCCTGAGGGGCTTTTGTCGTGATGAGAAAAGGGGCCGCTTGCGAGGCCCCTTTTCATTAGCGGCAGATCAGTGTTGCCGAATCAATCGTGAATGAGCCATCGGCTTCCAGGCTGAAATGCTCACGCACTTCTGCCGGGGCGGTTTGCTGCAGTTGGCGTATGGCATTGGCAAATACGGCAGGCGTGCGCATACGGGCAATCCAGCTGGCGAACTCCATGCGCAAACGCCGCAGTTTCACGTCCTGCACGATGAAGCCGGCTTCGTTCAGCAGACGAGACCATTCGCCCAGGCTGTAATCGCGCACATGTGAGCTGTCGCGTAGCACCTCAACGGTTTGCAAATGCGTATCCAGCAGGGCATGACCGGGCGAAACAATATCGACTATGGCCAGAGTGCTACCCGCTTTGAGCACGCGCCGTGCTTCGCGGAGGCCGGTGCTCACATCGCGCCAGTGGTGGGCGGAAAAGCGGCTGAATACAAAGTCGAAACTGGCATCGGCAAAGGGCAGCTTTTCCGCTGTACCTTGCTGCACGCTGATATTCGCCAGCTGCCTTTCGCGAGCACCCTTTTCGACCGTCAGCAACATCTCGGCAGAAAGATCGTAAGCGGTGACATGTGCTACGGCAGCAGCCACATGAAAGGCCACATGTCCGGCACCGCAACCCAGATCCAGCACTTGTGCTGTGGTGTGGCCTTTGACGAGAGTCGCCAGCTGCGTCAGGTCTTCGCCCTGCGCGTGGACCTGGCTGGAAAGATAGGCTTCGGCCTGCTCGCCGAATTGCCGGGTGACATTGCTGTCATGGCTGGGATTGTTCATGAGGCTCTCTCCTGCTGCTGCAAAGGCAGCTGACAGGAAAGAAGCTAGAGCGGAAAGACGGGCTTGGCCAATGCAATGATTTCATGGTCTGTATAGCAAAAAGGAATGCTCAGCCGCGTGCCATCCACGCGGCCAGCAAGGGCATGACCAGCAGCAGGGCCAGTTCGGCACGCAGGATGATGGTGATGCGGCGTGCAGTTTCGGCATCAATCACCGGTGCCCTGCCCTCACGCAAATCCTTGCGCCAGCGCAGATAAACCACGGTAGGGTAAATCGATATCAGGCCGACAATGGCGAAAAGGATGAAGAGGGCATAAAAAGCCCAGTGCTGCATGTAAAAGGCAAAGCCTTTTTCATACGCCATGCGCACAAAGCCGGTGATGAGGACAGCACCAGCCGAGAGGCCGTAAATGGCATCCACCATGCCGATACGTTTTGCTGTCGCCGCATCCAGTTGAGGGCGGAAAAGCAGATGCTCCACCACCAGCGTGCTGAACAATACGAAAACCGCGAGATAGTGCAGCCAGGCCCAGAACACATTAGCGCTCATATGCTGATTTCCCTATGTCGTGATGCTGCATTGCGGGGCGTGGCTTCATTGCTGCGCCCTTGTGTCTCCGGTTTATACCGCGCTTTGGCTCAATCTTCCTTGGGCACAAGGGCCACGCCGTCGAAATGAATGCCGGCCCAGCCTTCGCGCAGGAAGGTGCGGATATTGCCGTGATCCGTGCCCTGCGGGTTTTTCAGCACATCGTCCCGGTAGAAGCGGCCGAAGAGCTGCACGGTATCTGCTTCCGACAGGTCCTTGATCTTTGCCAGGGCAAACAGACGGCAGGAGCCTTCATTCTTGCCGGCTTCATTCACGACGGCATCGGCGCCGCGGCCATTGGTGAAGCGGGTCGGCGTGTATTCATAATGATCGTTCACATAGGCGATCACGTCTTCGAAATCGGCTTCGCCCTTTTTCAGGCGCTCCAGCAGGTTCTGGAAAATCATGGCGCACTCCTGTCTTGGCTGGTTTTGACTGGGCGCATGGTAGGCAGATGGCCCTGTCCTAACAAGACAAAGCTGTCACGAGACTTTCACGGCGTCGTAACCCGCCGTATCTAGCATGCCGCCCTTTCAAGAGGGGGAATGCATTCATGCGCATGAAATTGCTGAGTGTTGCTGTGGTGGCCAGTCTTCTGGCGGCTTGCGGTAGCGATGATGACAACAAGACCGCGGCCAATGCCTCCACAGGCGTTTTCCTGGACTCTGCCGTCAGCGGGATCAGCTACAAGGGCTCCCAGAACAGCGGCGTCACGGGTAGCAATGGCGAGTACAACTACAGTCCGGGCGAGACCATCACCTTCAGCGTTGGTGGTGTCGTGCTTGGCAGTGCCAAAGGAACGGGCAAGCTCCTGCTCAAGGATCTGGACAACGGTCTGGATGGCAGCGGCCAGCCCAGCAATGTGTCGGTGAATCGCGCCATTTTCCTGCAGACCCTGGATGAAGACGGCGATGCCAGCAATGGCATACAGATCAGCAGCGGTACTCGCGACAAGCTGAAGTCGGCGGTCGTAGGTTTCAGTCAGGATAGCGCTTCTTTCGTGACAGCTCTCGGCACGGCATTGACTACTGCCGGCATCAGCACGGATGTGGTGGCAGCTGACGTAGCGCTGGACCATATGCGCCAGACGGAGTCGGAAACGCTGGGCAGCGTCAAGGTCAGTTTTAACGATGGCGTGGTCGAAAGCGTGCAACGCTTTGTCGTGCCCGATAACCGCGTTCCTTATGAAGGCGCTGACCCTGTCTTGAAAAAAACCTTTCCCAAGGGCTTTCCTCTTGCCGTGGGTTCGGGCCTAGCTTTTGATGCTCAATCCGGCGCTACGCTGACTTTCTACGGCATCACCGATCGCGGCCCCAATGCCGACTCTCCCATCCTGCTTTCCGACAAGAAAACGGCGACCAAGGTTTTCCCGGTGCCGACGTTTGCGCCCACTATCGTCAAGCTCACGGTGGATACGGCTGGCAACAAGGGCGTGGTGGTCAGCGATGCGCGTGAGTTGAATATTGCCGGCATCAAGATTTCCGGTCGCCCCGTGGAAAGTGGTCTGGTGGGTGCGAGTGGTGAAGTGGCGCTGGATGAAACGTTGACCACGAAGCTGCCTTTCGACAGCAATGGCATGGACACGGAAGCGCTGGTGAAAGATCCGCTGAATCCTGCCTATGCCTGGACTTGCGATGAATATGGTCCCTTCGTGGCCAAGATCGAATTGGCCACTGGCAAGATCGTGCGCAAGTACAAGCCGGGTGCGGAGTTGCCGGCCGTAATTGCCAAGCGTCAGCCCAACCGTGGTTGTGAAGGACTGGCTATCACGCCGAACGGAAAAATCTACGCCATGGTGCAGTCCACACTGGATGTTCTGGATGCCAGCAGCAAGTCCGTCAAGGATAAGGCACTGTTCACGCGTATTGTGGAAATCGATCGCAGCAGCGGCGAAGCAACACCGACCACAAAAACCTTTGCCTATCCGATTAATCCGGCTGACTGGCAGGATGGAAAATCCGGAAAAGCCAAGCTGGGCGATCTGGTTGCGGTGGATAACACGCATTTCCTCATCATGGAGCAGGGTGCTTTCAAGGATAATCTGATACACAAC
>JAVHYE010000216.1 GCA_031119295.1 Pedobacter sp.
AGGTTCCAGTTGTGCTTTTCCGCCATGTAATTGCGGAAGCGGATCATTTCCTGGAATTTCCAGGTGGTGTCCACATGCATCAGGGGAAACGGCGGCTTGCCAGGGGCAAAAGCCTTCAGCGCCAGATGCAGCATGACGGCGGAATCCTTGCCAATGGAATAGAGCATCACCGGATTTTCAAACTCGGCCGCGACTTCGCGGATGATGTGTATGGACTCGGCCTCAAGCTGCTTGAGATGGGTGAGCCGCTGTTCAGAGAGATTCATGGCTTGCCTGCAATACGTGGGATTCGGGGTGCACCCCGGCCAGGGTCGCCACTCTAGGCAATTTCAGGCATTTATGAAAATATCTTATTTCCATTAAAGACATAGTTTTTTATCTATGCGTGAACTGCCATGCACAAACAGGCCCTGATCCGGGCGACCAACCAGCAGCTCCTGGCCTTCGAGACCACGGCCCGCCTGCTTTCCATGACCGCCGCCGCCCGCGAGCTCAATACCTCCCAACCCACGGTCTCCATACAGTTGAGGGAACTGGCCGAAAGCGTGGGCCTGCCCCTTTTCGAGCAGCAGGGCAAAAAGCTGGCTCTGACCGAGGCCGGACGGGAACTGCAGGAGACGGTGCGCGAGATGTTTGCCAGCTGGGGCCGCTTCGAGTCACGCATCGCGGAGTTGCAGGGCCTGCGCCGCGGCACCCTGCGCCTGGCCGCCGTGACCACGGCCGAATACCTGCTGCCGCAGCTACTTGGCCCCTTCTGCGATGCTCATCCCGGCGTGGAAGTGGAGCTGGCGGTGGAAAACCGCAGCACCATTCTCGAGCGTCTGGAACAGGACCGGGACGACCTCACCGTCATCATGGTGCCGCCCGAGGACAAGCGCCTGCGGGTGCTGCCCTTTGTGGACAATCCCTTGGTGGTGATTGCAGCGGCCGGCCACAGGCTTGCCAGCAAGAAATGCAGCCTGAAACAACTGGAAGACGAGCGCTGGCTTTTGCGCGAAGCGGGCTCGGGCGGCCGTCTTATCGTGGAAGCACATTTCGAGCAGGAAGGCTTCCAGCCGCGCGTGGCCATGGCCCTGGGCAGCAATGAAGCCATCAAGCATGCGGTGGCCGGTGGGCTGGGGGTGACGGTCTTGTCCCGTCATGCACTGGAAGGCAGTGAAGGGCTGGTGGAGCTCAAGGTAACGGGCTTTCCGCTGGCGGGACGCTTCAGCTTTGTAATGCGCGAAGGGCGGCGCTTGTCACCGGCAGCAGAGGCTTTCCTGCAGTTTGCACAGAAAACCGTTGCCGGAAATTAATGCCCGAGATACGCCGCGCGCACACGCTCGTCAGCCGCCAGTTCGGCAGCCGGACCGGACAGGGTGATGCTGCCCGACTCCATGACATAGGCGCGTTTCGCTGCCGCCAAAGCGAGGCGTGCATTCTGCTCGATCAACAGGATGGCTACACCCTGGGCGTTGATCTCGCGGATGATTTCGAAAATCTTTTCCACCATCAGCGGGGCAAGCCCCATGGAGGGCTCGTCCAGCAGCAAGAGACGCGGGCGACTCATGAGGGCACGGGCGATGGCCAGCATCTGCTGTTCGCCACCGGACAACGTGCCCGCCAACTGGCTTTCGCGCTCACGCAGGCGCGCAAACAAGGCAAAAGATTTTTCGAGATCAGCGGCAATATCCGTCTTATCGTGACGATGGAAGGCACCCATCTGCAGATTTTCACGCACGGTCAGGCGGGAAAAAATGCCGCGCCCTTCCGGCACCAGTGCCAAGCCTTCGCGCACACGGTCATGTGCGGGGATGTCCAGCAAATCCTTACCGGCATATTTGATGGAACCGGAAGCTGGTGTCAGCAATCCGCCCAAGGTGTTCAGTGTGGTGGTCTTGCCAGCGCCATTGGCACCTATCAGCGTGACCAGTTCACCCTCTTCCACGGTGAGGCTCACGCCCTTCACGGCCTTGATGCCGCCATAGGCGATGCTGAGATTGTCGAGGACGAGCAGACTCATACGGCCCCCGTCCCGAGATAGGCTTCTATCACCTTGGGATGGCTCTGTACTTCCGCCGGCGTGCCTTCGGCAATTTTTTCACCAAAATCCAGCACGGCCACGCGATCACACAAGCCCATCACCAGCTTCACATCATGCTCGATCAGCAGAACGGTAATGCCGTCGGCTTTGATACGGGCGATGAGATCACGCAGGCCTTCGGTTTCCGTGGGATTCATACCGGCGGCCGGCTCATCCAGCGCCAGCAGGCGCGGCTGTGTCGCCAGAGCGCGGGCGATTTCCAGCCGGCGCTGATCGCCGTATGACAACTCTTTCGCCAGTTTGCCCGCGGACTTTTCTATGCCCACATAGGCCAGCAGGCTTTTGGCTTTTTCACGAATGGCTTTTTCTTCGGCACGTGCCCGCGAGTGACGCAGAATGGCCCCCAGTACACCGGTTTTCGTTTTGCCGTGCTGTGCCACCATCACGTTTTCCAGCGCCGTCATATGCTGGAACAGGCGTATGTTCTGGAAGGTACGGGCAATACCGCGATTCACAATGAGATGCGGCTTGAGCTTGAGAGGCAGCA
>JAVHYE010000098.1 GCA_031119295.1 Pedobacter sp.
TCTGGGGCAAGGTAGTGGCCCGGCACCGTGAAATGGTGGCTTGTGGCTGGCTGCGTATCGATACGCCTCTGCTCAAGCAGCGCTGCCAGCCCAAGGCCAGTAGCTAAGCGTCAGGCGCCGCAGCACTTCTTGAATTTCTTGCCGCTGCCACAGGGGCAGGGATCATTGCGGCCGTGCTTGTTGGTGTTGATCACCGGGGCCGGTTTTTCGGCGGGGCCGCTGGCCAGCACTTCGCCATCCTTGAAAAACCAGATGCCGTCTTTTTTTACGAATAGTGATTTTTCGTGATGCCGTTGCGCCACGCCTTGCAGGCGGTAGCGGGCAACAAACTCTACTTCGCCCTGTTGATCCGTCTCGGCGCCTTTGCTGGTCGAGAGCACATCCAGACCGTCCCACTCCGACTGTTCAGCCCAGGCGCGCATGGCATTGATATCGCTATCGGCGAGGCTGTCCGGGTGAGTGGTTTCCAGCACGAAGTCGACATCATGCCTGACGTAGGCGGTATAGCGCGCACGCATCAGGGCTTCAGCGGTGAGCGCGGGCTGGCGACGTTCGATAATGGGCAGGCAGCAGGCCACGGCTTCCTGGCTGGAGCCGCAGGGGCAAAGGGTCATGGGGGCATTCCTGTCTGGTAGGGCTGTTTGGTGCTGTGGAAAGCGTGGGGCTGGGCAATAAAAAAGGGGTGCCGTAGCACCCCTTTTGCATCAGACCGGAAAGGGTCTGATTACTTGGCAGCAGCCGGAGCAGCGGCTTCAGCGGCCGGAGCGGCAGCCGGAGCAGCAGCGTCAGCAGCAGGAGCGGCAGCGGCGTCAGCAGCCGGAGCAGCTTCAGCGGCCGGAGCAGCTTCAGCAGCAGGAGCAGCAGCTTCGGCGGCAGGAGCTTCGGTAGCAGGAGCTTCTTCTTTCTTGGCGCAGCCAGCGATGGCCAGGGCGGCAACGATAGCGGCGGAAACGGCGATCTTCTTGATTTGCATGATGTCTCTCTCAGGGGTTGCGTGTTTGACGACTATGCTAAATGCACCACTGGCGCCCGCGGCATTTCCATGCCTGCACAACGCCCAGATTACCTAGCATCCAACTAATCGGCGCGCAGATATTAGCATCGCGATTTTGCGTTTGCATCACTTTTGTTTGACAAGACAGTGACCATGGCCAGACGGCGCCGGCCCCCGATTTTCCCGGAAAAAACAGCTCTTGCCGGGCTGATGGGTCTGCTGCTCAGCGGGTCTGTTCCGGGTCGGCAAAGACGGCTCCCGATACCCCTTTCTTGTACTGGCGGGCGCGGTAGAGGGCCGAGTTGATATTGATCAGGATCTGGTCCAGGGCCACTGGCCGATTGGGCACCACCGACATGCCGATATGCACATAGGCGGGCAGGTCCTTCTGCTTGGCCCAGATATCGAACTGCTGCTGGATGTCGAAAGCTATGGTCTCGGCATCCTTGGTGGTGGTATCGACCAAAAGGAAGGCGAATTCGTTGCGGCCGTAATGCACAGCCACATCACAGCCGCGCAGGCGCTGGTCGGTGATGCTGGCGAACTGCTTCAGCAGATACTGGTTGATGGACTTCCCGACCTTCTTGCCTTTGCGCTTGGTGACTTCGATTTCAGCAAACATCACCACCATGGGCGTCATATTGCGCTGGTGATAGGGCAGCAGATATTTGGCGGCTTCGTAAAATGTCCAGCGATTGCCGAGGCCGGTCACCGGATCCGTTTCCGTTACGCGGGCCGCGCGCAGACGCAGGCTTTCGGCATGAGCGGAGAGAATCAGCGTGGCGCAGGCCGAGGCCAGTGCAAACAGAGTGATGGCCGCAAAATAGATGTCATAAGGTTGATGCAGCAGCTGCTGGCGCAGGATGAGTGTGCCAGTCAACAAGATGAGCACGACGGAAAATACGGCCGTAAATGATTTCAGGCGGTGCTGGGCCACAGCCAGCGCCAGCATGGCGCCAGAGAAAACAATCGTGGGGGGCAATACGGCGGGATCATTGATCAGCAGGCCGAGTGCAGCAATGACATCGATATAGGTGATGGCATGTAGCAGCGCCGGATTGGCACGATTGAGGATGATGGAAAGTCCCAGCAGGCTCTGCGCAGCAATATAAAGAATGACGCCGATGACAAAGCCCGTATAGGTAATCAGCAGCAACTGAGCCGGGACGAACCAGGCATAAGCCAGTGCCAGCATGGCCAGGGAAATGCGCAGTGCGAGATGCCATTGCGGCAGGTGCAGCTCGTGGAATTGCTCGGGAGCGATAGGCTTGATGTTTTCTGGCAGCAGGGAGTTCATGCGCAATCCGTGGTCTACTTCTTGTGTTGCAGCGGGTGTGTCAGGCCGGTCGGCCCGCACAGGCAGGGGCGGGGCAATCCTAGCAATCGCCCCGTAAAATGAGAAGGCATATACCGGTTGTCGGAGGCGGGCGGGTCACAGTTTGACCGCCATTGCCGCACATCCTGTGGTATAGAAAACACCGTTCACGAGGGACAGGATGCCATGCGATGAGACGGATGCTTGCCCTGGGAGGGATATTGCTGGCACTGCTGTGCAGCGCCGCCGCTTCGGCCATGGCAAGTCAGTCATCTGCGCCGGCCACCCCCGCCTTGCTGTTGTCTGCTGGCGACAATATACGCCTCACGCCCTATACCAGCTTCTGGCGCGACCCCGATGGCCGCTATTCACTGGCAGAGCTCATTGCAAAAGCACCGGATTTCCAGCCGGTGCAAGACAATCCCAATTGGGGCTTTGATCCCGGGGCCGCTTACTGGTTCCGTTTCACTCTCGATAATCCCTTGCCGCAGGCGCAGGAGCGCATCCTTTTCCTGGATTTTCCCTTGCTGGATCATGTGGCGCTGTACGCACCGGATGGCAAGGGCGGCTACCGGCAGCAACTGAGCGGTGATAGTGAAGAGTGGTCGCAGCGAGCGCTCAAGCTGCGTCAGTTGGCTTTGCCGCTGACGGTAGCGCCTTCATCGCGTACCGATTTCTATGTGCGTGTCACTTCATCCAGCAATATCATTTTTCCCGCGCGGCTTTATACCGGCGATGAATTCTGGGCCGATATGAGCCGGGCCCAGCTCTGGCAGGGCATGTTTTACGGCGCCATGTTCCTGCTGATTGCCTACAGCTTCTTTCTGTTTGTCAGCGCGCGTGAAAAACTTTTCCTCTATTACGCGCTCGCACTATTCCCGACCGTGCTTTACCTGCTGTGCATAGATGGCCTGGTGTTCCAGTTCTGGCCGGTGACCGGTCTCTGGCAGAACCTCATGCTTTCTTATGCAGTGGGTCTGGCCGATCTTTTATATCTGTATTTCGCTGTTCAGTACCTCAAGATTGCTGTGCATTCGCGCTGGTGGCAGATGGCGCGTGGCTTGATGCTGCTCTGCATCGTTTGCCTGCTGGTACTGCCTTTCTTGGGGCCCAGCCTTGGGGCCATGGCTGTACTGGCTCTGGGGGTGCTTGTCGGAGCCTGCATACTGGCCATGGGCCTGGTGGAGCTGCCCCGTGCCGGCACCGTAGGCCTCTATTTCGTACTGGGCTGGTTCATCTTCCTTTTCAATGCCATTGCAGCCGTGTTGGCGGCTTTTGCGCTCATTCCCTTCCTGGATTTTTTCATCGTCGGTATCAAGGCAGGCCTGGTGTGTTCCATGGCCCTGCTTTTCATGGGACTGGGTCTGCAATTGCGTCAGCTCAAGGCCGCGGAAGCCAGCAGCCGGGAAGAGGCTTTGCTGGCTCAGGCGCAAAGCCAGGCCAAGAGCCAGTTCCTGGCCATGATGAGCCATGAGATACGCACGCCCATGAACGGTGTATTGGGTATGGCGGAGTTGTTGCGCACCACCGGCCTCAATGCCGAGCAGGACCGCATCCTCGGGACCATGGAGTCCTCCGGTAATGCCCTGCTGGAGGTGATCAATGATGTGCTGGACCACGCCAAGATAGAAGCGGGGCGTATGGATCTCGAGCTGGCGCCCATGGATCTGGACATGCTGCTGGAGGAGTGCCTGGATCTTTTTCGCGCCCGTATCTACAAGCAGCAGCTCACTTTGCTGTGTTCCATTGCCAATGAAGTGCCTACGGAAATCATCGGCGATGCTTTGCGTCTGCGGCAGGTCATCACCAATCTCATTTCCAATGCCGTGAAATTCACCGAGCGTGGCAGCATAGAGGTGGGCGTCAGCCTGCAAGATGGCGAGGGCAGTAGTCTGCTGGTGATTTCGGTGAGCGATACCGGCATAGGCATCGCGCCTGAGCAGCGTGAACAGATTTTTGACAGCTTTGTTCAGGCGGATGCCTCTACATCGCGCCAATATGGCGGCACGGGTCTGGGCCTCAGCATCAGTCGCCAGCTCTGTAATCTCATGGGTGGCGATCTGGTGGCGGAAAGTGAGCCCGGCCGTGGTTCCACTTTTCGCGCCAGTCTGCGCATGAGCCGGGTTGTGGGTGCTCGCCAGCGCTCGGTCTGGCCGGCGGAGCTGCCACCCGTGCGCTTATTGCTGGTGGATGGTGAGCCGCGTTTTGGCGAGGTCATGGCGGCGCAGGCCAGCACGCGCGGTTTTGCCGTAGAGGCAGTGCAAAGTGGTGAACTGGCTTTTACCCGCTTGCAGGAGGCAGCCACCGCGGGCCGACCTTTTACGCTTGTGGCCACAGCCTTGCAATTGCCGGACATGAACGGCCTTACCCTGCATGGTCGTCTCATGCGTGATCCACAACTGCGCACCTGCCAGACCCTGCTTTTTGCCCTGCCGCAAATGCAGCCCAGTCCTGGGGTACTGGTGCATGCTGGTGTCGCCCACGCTTTCTCGCGGCCGGTACTGGCGCGTGAGCTGCGCCAGGCTGCTCTCGCGGTATTGCGCAAACAGCCAGAGGAGTCTGTTTCCGGCCGCGAAGAGGTGCCGCAGTATCCCGGTCTGCGTGTGCTGGTGGCGGAGGACAACCGTACCAACCAGGTCGTGATCCTAGGGCTGTTGCGTCGTTTCGGTATCAAGGCGGAGCTGGCGGAAAACGGTGAACAGGCGCTGGCCGCTTTCCGCCGCAGCCGGCCCGGCTTCAGCCTGGTGCTGATGGATTGCGAGATGCCGGTCATGGATGGTTATGTGGCTACCCGGGAAATCCGTCGCTTCGAGCAGGGTGAGGGCAGGGCGCGCGTGCCCATCGTGGCCATCAGTGCCCATGTCACCCAGCACCATATCGACAACTGCTATGCCGCCGGCATGGATGATCATCTGTCCAAGCCGCTGAATTTGCGCCTCCTGGCCGACAAGCTGGCACAGTGGTCGCCCCTGCAATTGCGCAGTGGTCAGGCTTCGTAAAGTGCTGGCTTCGTCGTAACATTTGACCTTCCGGTCACCCCTCCAGCCATCAGGAAGTTTTCGGTGAGCACCAGCGATCCCCATTCCCCCCTGCGCGATGATGTGCGCCTGCTCGGCAATCTGCTCGGCGATACCCTGCGTGAGCAGGAAGGCCAGGCTTTCTTCGACAAGATCGAACATATACGTCGTCTCGCCAAACAGGCGCGTGACGGCAGTGTCGAGGCACGGGCCGAGCTCACACGCGTACTGTCGGGGCTGGCGGATGAGGAGTTGCTGCCGGTCACGCGCGCCTTCACGCAATTCCTGAACCTGGCCAATATCGCCGAGCAATACCATCGCGTGCGCCGGCGCCGTGCCCATCACTGGCGCAGTGACGAGCCGCCGCAGCCGGGCTCGGTGCGCGAGTTGTTTGCACTGCTTGCCGCACACCACTGCAGCAAGGAAGACATTCTTGCCGCCGTGGACAAGCTGGGGATAGAGCTGGTGCTGACGGCCCATCCCACGGAAGTCAGCCGTCGCACCCTGATCCAGAAATACGATGCCATCACCGATTCGCTGGAGAAGCTGGATCGTGGTCTGACGCCGGTCGAGCGTGCGCAGGAGCTGGCTGTACTGCGTCGCCATGTGATTGCCGCCTGGAGCACGGATGAAATCCGCCAGTCGCGTCCGACCCCGGTGGACGAGGCCAAATGGGGTTTTACCGTCATCGAGCAGACCCTCTGGCATGCCGTGCCGGATTTCCTGCGTGAATTTGATACGGCCCTGTTTGAAGCCACGGGTTGGCATCTGCCCGTAGAACGTTCTCCCATACGTTTTGCTTCCTGGATGGGGGGCGATCGTGACGGCAATCCCAATGTCACTCATGCCGTCACGCGTGAAGTGCTGCTGCTGGCGCGCTGGATGGCAGCCGATCTTTTCTGGAAGGACATAGACGCACTGCGTGCTGATCTTTCCATGGCGCATTGCAGTCCTGAATTGCGTGCACGCGTGGGTGAAGACAGTCGTGAACCGTATCGTGATCTCTTGCGTGAGGTGCGCCATCGTCTGGCGCGCACACGCCAGTGGGCCGATGCGGCGCTGCAGGATGAAAATGCCGACGCCAGCGATATCTATCTGCATTCCGAAGAGCTCTTCGAGCCGCTCAAGCTGTGTTACGACTCCCTCTGCAGCACCGGACTGAGCACGCTGGCCAATGGCGATCTGCTGGATGTGCTGCGTCGTCTCGCCTGCTTTGGTGTGGAATTGCTCAAGCTGGATATACGTCAGGAATCCACGCGACATACGCAAACCATTGATGCCATCACCAGTTATCTGGGGCTGGGCTCCTATGCGGAGTGGAATGAAGAACAGCGTCAGGCCTTCCTGCTGAAAGAGTTGCAGAATCCGCGACCGCTTTTGCCCGAGCATCCGCAGGCGACAGAAAATTCGGCACTGTGCTCGCCCGATGTGCAGGAAGCGCTGGCGACGTTCGATCTGCTGGCCCGTCAGCCGGCGGATTCTCTCGGCGCCTATGTGATTTCCATGGCGGAATCGCCCAGCGATGTGCTGGCGGTGATGCTGCTGCAGCAGAAAGCCGAAGTGCTGCGCCTGCTGCGCGTAGTGCCCTTGTTCGAAACCCTGTCCGATCTCGACGGCGCAGCTGCTTGCATAGACGCACTGCTCTCTATTCCCTGGTATCGCGAAGCCATCAATGGTCATCAGGAAGTGATGATCGGCTATTCAGACTCGGCCAAGGATGCCGGCTTTCTCACGGCCAATTGGGCGCAATATCGTGCGCAGGAGGCATTGACTGCTGTTGCCCAGAAACATGGTGTGAAGCTCACGCTTTTCCATGGTCGCGGTGGTTCCATCAGTCGTGGTGGTGCGCCCACGCATCAGGCTCTGCTGTCACAGCCGCCGGGCTCGGTGCAGGGCTCCATACGCGTCACTGAACAGGGAGAGATGATACGTTTCAAGTTCGGTATGCATGGCATCGCCATGCGTAGCCTGGATTTGTATGCCTCGGCGACTTTGCAGGCCACTTTGCTGCCACCGCCGGCACCCAAACCGGAATGGCGTGCACTTATGGATGAAATGACGGAGATTTCCCTGGCGGTCTATCGCGAAACCGTACGCGAAACGCCGGATTTCGTGCGTTATCTGCGCACCGTTACGCCGGAAACCGAATTGCAGATGCTGCCTCTGGGTTCACGTCCGGCCAAACGCAAACCCAGTGGCGGTGTTGAATCCTTGCGTGCCATTCCCTGGGTATTTGCCTGGACACAGGTGCGTCTCATGCTGACCGCATGGCTGGGCACGGGCCGCTCACTGAATATGGCCATGGATACCGGGCGTGAAGAACTGCTGAGCGAAATGGAAAGAAAGTGGCCTTATTTCCATGCCGTGCTGGATATGCTGGAGATGGTGCTGGCCAAGGCCGATGCTTCCATCGTTGCGTATTACGAGGAACGTCTGGCCGGTGATGATGTGCGCCTGCGCGAGCTGGGCGCGGAGTTGCGTGACCGTCTGCAGATCACGGTGGATGCCCTGCGTCGTGTTTACAATGGGCGGGAGCTGCTGGCCAATAATCCGGTGCTGCGCCGCTCCATCAATGTGCGTACACCTTATATCGAGCCCCTGCACATGCTGCAGGCGGAAATCATGCACAGGCGCCGTCAGGCGGGTGATCAGGACAAGTCCTACGATCATGCTTTGATGGTCACCATCGCGGGTATTGCCGCGGGCTTGCGCAATACCGGTTAAAAATCACACAGGCACCATGATGCCTGCTCGCAGATTTCTCCGGAGCGATGTGAGCGGCATCACGTTTTGTCGTGACATGAAAATTTCTTTCCCGTTCCATATTCCTCAGATGAATTTCACGATGCGGAATTGTTCCTAAGGAATTCCGTCTGCTCTTGTTATCTTGCCTCCCCTGATGCGGGCTTTTTGAAGTCCGCATTTTTTGTGTGATTTTTCCGGATTATTTCGGCCGGATATTTTTCAGGGGAAGAAATTGAGTTCAGGCAGTACGACTCCCGCAAAGGGAGTTCCCGGTCTTGTTGTTGCTACCACCCACACGCAGGCGCGCTATGCCCTCGTGGCCGCCATCATGACTTTTCGCCAGCGTTTCCCGCGTGTCCCTCTCATCATCAAGCAGGTTGATGCAGCTGTCGTTGCGGAGATGGTGGCTTCGGGCGAGGCTGATGTTGGTGTGGCTTCAGAGGCACTGGCGCTTCATGCCGGGCTGGACGTACACGAGGTCTACCGCTGGAATCATCTGGTGGTGGTGCCACATGGTCATCCACTGGCCAAAAAGGAAGTGCTCAGCCTCAAGGACCTGAGTTTTTATCCCCTGGTGATGACGGAGCAGGGTATTGCCGGCCGCTCTGCCATCGACATGGCCTTTCTCGCATCCGGTCTCAAGCCTGAGGTGCTGCTGGATGCGCGCGATGCCGATGTGATCAAGACCTATGTCGAGGCCGGGCTGGGCGTGGGCATCATTCCCAGCATTGCCTATGAGGTGACCAAGGACTTCAGTCTGGTCACGCTGCCGGCCGGCCATCTTTTTGGCGAGCATGCGGCCAAGATTGCGCTGCGCAAGGGCAGTTATGTGCGGCATCACACCAGTGAGTTCGTGCGCCTGCTAGTGCCGCATTTCCGGCCTGTTGTGCTGGTGGATGCCTGAGGTTTTCACCGCATGAAAAAGTCAGTGCAGGCCAAAAATGAAATGGCTGCCGACAACGATGAGCAGAACCCCGAAGACTTTTTTCAAGGTGGCCGCTGGCAGACGATGTGCCAGTTTTGCGCCCAGCTGCGCCGTCGTCATGCTGGTCAGGCTGATGGCAATCAAGGCCGGCAGATAGAGATAACCCAGTGTCGCCGGTGGCATTTGCGCAGCCTGTGTGCCGGTACTGAAAAAGCCGATGGCACCAGCAACGGCGATGGCGATACCGCAGGCGGAGGAAGTGGCTACGGCTTCCTGCATGCGCACGCCATGATGATTCAGCCAGGGCACCGTCATGCTGCCGCCGCCTATGCCGAAAATGGCGGAGGCCACGCCGATGATGCCGCCACCGGCCGCCAGTCCCTTGCGGCCCGGCAAGGGTGTTGCTTCCTTGTCTTGCGAGCGAAATTGCCAGCCCGTGAACATGCGCAGGCCCATGAGAGTGGCAAATACACCGATGGCCAGTTGCAGGGTGCGACCCTGCAACAGATGTGCGACCACGGCACCGGCCAGTGTGCCGATGACGAGCCCCGGTGCAATTGCGCGCACCAGTTCCCAGCGCACCGCCTTGTGTGCGTGATGGGCTTTTACGGCACTCAATGAAGTGAAAAGAATGGTGGCCAGGGAAGTACCCAGGGCCATCTGTGTCAGCACCACGGGTGCAAAACCTTGATGCGTGAAGGCCAGTACCAGGGCCGGCACGATGATGAGGCCTCCGCCCACACCCAGCAGGCCGCCCGTGAGGCCGGCAGCCGCGCCAATAACAAGATAAAGAAAAAGGTAAGCCGGGTCAGGCATGTCGTATCGGCCGGGCAGTCACTGCTGTCGCAAAAGTTTAACCACTCTGTCACGTCTCCTACACGGGCTCTGTCGAATATGACAACCATGAGAAGAAGACATGAGGGTGGAATGATGCAGGCGGTTGCCCTGAATCAGCATGAAATCAAGTCGGCCATGCTGCCGGCTGCAGCATCGGAACGCAACAAGCCACGGCTGGAAGCCCGCTTCGTGCGCAATGACAGCGAATTGCGCGAGGCCCAGCGCCTGCGCGCTGAAGTTTTCGCTGCCGAATTCGGTGTGAGCTTTGATGATCCGGACGGTCTGGATCGTGATGGCTTCGATGATTATTGCGAACATCTCAATGTTTACGATGTGGCCAATGGCCTGCTGATTGCCACTACTCGTCTGCTCACCCGTGAAAAAGCGCGTCTGGCCGGCAGTTTCTACTCGGCCCATGAATTCGACATGACAGCCATGGAAAAGCTGGAAGGCCGCGTACTGGAAATCGGTCGCACCTGTGTGCATGAGGATTACCGCTCCGGTGCGGCCATCACGGTACTGTGGTCGGCGCTGGCGGATTATCTCCTCTCCCAGGATTTCAGCTATCTGCTGGGCTGCGCCAGCATCAGCCTGCGCGATGGTGGCCACAATTTCGCCGCCATCATGCCCGAGCTGCGGCAGCAGCATTTCGTGGAGGAATCACTGCGTGTAGTGCCTCATCGCGGTCTCTGCATCGATGCCCCCGAAAGCACGGGCAAGGCCAGCCTGCCGCCCCTGCTCAAGGCCTATCTGCGCATGGGCTGCAAGATAGGTGGTGAGGCTTGCTGGGACCCGGAGTTCCACTGTGCCGATGTCTTCGTCCTGCTGGATGTATCGGCCCTGGCTGGTCGCTATGCCCAGCGCTTCCTCAAGGCCGGTTGAGTTCGTCTGCCCATGTCGCAGATGCCGCAAATACCGGTTGAGGGACTGCCCTCAAGCTTTGCTGCCGATGCCCAGGATGCATTAGCCTTTGCCCATCTCCAGCAAAGGCGTTTCCTCGTGGCACAGCAGCACTCCGACTCCCTGACAGCACGGCTCCGCCTCTATTACCGCTTTGCCCGCCTGGGTCTGCATCTGGTGGAAGGCGCTGTACTGGCCGTGGCTTGCGGGGCCGTCTTTGTGCAATACCGTGAATACCAGCGCCCGGTCATACGCTGGTGGCATCGCCGCTTCTGCAACATTCTCAATGTTGATATTCGCGTGCATGGCGAGCCTGTTGGCGGCCGCGCACTCTGGATATCGAATCATGTGTCCTGGCTGGATATTCCGGTGCTGGGTGCGCATTTCCCGGTGAACTTCCTGTCCAAGGCAGAAGTGGCGAAGTGGCCTGTTGTGGGCTGGCTGGCCAAGGTGGCTGGTACGTTGTTCATCCAGCGCGGCTCGGGTGATGCAAGGCAGGTCGGCAATCAACTGGCTGAACATCTGCGTGAAGGCCGTCATGTGCTTTTTTTTCCGGAAGGCACCACGACGGATGGCCACAAGCTCAAACGCTTTTTCCACAAATTGTTTGCCACCGCGATAGAGGCAGATGTGCCGGTGCAGCCCGTGCTGGTCTGCTATCGCGATGAAACGGACAGCCTGCATCCGCTGGTGCCTTTTGTGGGCGATGATGAATTCCTCTCCCACGCCACGGAAATCCTCAAAAGCAATCATCGCATCGTGGTCGAAGTGCTGGTGCTGCCGCTGGAGCCTCTCAACGGGCGCGATGCCCGCACGCTTTGTCGTGATCTGGAAGGCAAGATGGCCGAGGCCCTGCGCGGTCTGCAGTCCCTGCAGCGTTAAGCCTAAGGCAGCGCTGTTTTCTGCTAGTAAAAACTCTGCACGCTAACTTCAGCTGCTCTGTATTGCAGGGCAGTATTTTTGCGATGACGCGGAAATGACTTTTCCGTGACTATCTGAAAGTTATTAGCGCATTCGAATTCGGTATTTCTCAGCGGGCCTCCCGCTTTTCTAAGATGGCGTCAACTTGTTATGACAAGATGACGCCTCGATGAAGAACCCTCTGGGGAAGATTGTTCCCCTCTCGACCCAACCGCTTTACAGCCAGCTCCGCGAGCTGCTGCGCGCACGCATTCTGGATGGCACTTATGCGCCGCACAGCCAGATGCCTTCGGAAAGCGAGCTGGGCGCCATGTTCAATGTCAGCCGCATTACCGTGCGTCAGGCTCTGGGTGATCTGCAAAAAGAAGGGCTGGTGTTCAAGCTGCATGGCAAGGGCACTTTCGTCTCCAAGCCCAAGGCCTTCCAGAATGTGAGCAGCCTGCAGGGCCTGGCCGAAGCCATGTCCGGCATGGGCTATGAAGTCGTCAATCAGCTGCAGGGCCTGCGTCATATCAAGGCCGATGCCACGGTAGCCGCTCGCCTGCAATTGAAAGAGGGCGATGCCGTCACGGAAATCCGGCGCCTGCGTCTGCTCAATCGTGAGCCCTTGTCGCAGGAAATCACCTGGGTGCCGCGCGCCCTTGGCGAACAACTGCAGAAAGCTGATCTTGTCACCCGCGATATTTTCCTCATTCTGGAAAACGACGCCGGCATTGCGCTGGGCCATGCCGATATTTCCATAGACGCCATTCTTGCCGATGAAGACCTCGCCGCTGCCTTGCGCACGGAAGAGGGTGGCCCCGTGCTGCGTATAGAGCGCCTGACGCATGACGCCCAAGGCCAGCCACTGGATTTCGAATACCTCTATTACCGCGGCGATGCCTTCCAGTATCGCCTGCGCACTGATCGCAAGCCGGCACCACGTGCCCGCAAAAAGAGTTGAAAGAAAATGACTGTAAGCTCGCCCTCAGCCAGCCCGGAAAACGGAGCCACCAAAGTCCTGGAGTACGACATTGTTGTCGTGGGGGGCGGTCCGGCCGGCCCCATGGCCGCCCTCAAAGCCAAGGAAAAAAATCCGGACCTGCGCATCCTGCTGATCGACAAGGCCAATGTGAAACGCTCCGGCGCCATTTCCATGGGCATGGATGGCCTCAATAACGCCATCATTCCCGGCCATGCCACACCCGAGCAGTACACCAAGGAAATCACCATCGCCAATGACGGCATCGTCAATCAGGCGGCGGTTTATGCCTATGCCAGCAACAGCTTCAAGACGATCGAGCAGCTGGATAAATGGGGCGTGAAATTCGAAAAAGACGAGACCGGCGATTACGCGGTAAAGAAAGTGCATCACATGGGCTCCTATGTGCTGCCCATGCCGGAAGGTCACGATATCAAGAAAGTGCTCTACCGCCAGCTCAAGCGCGGGCGTATCAGCATCACCAATCGTTTTGTCACCACGCGCCTGCTGACTGATGCGGAAGGCGCTGTAAATGGTGTGCTGGGTTTTGATTGCCGCAGTGCCGAATTCCAGGTGATACGCGCCAAGGCCGTGATTCTTTGCTGCGGCGCTGCTGGCCGCCTCGGGCTGCCGTCTTCCGGCTATCTCATGGGCACCTATGAAAATCCCACCAATGCCGGCGACGGTTATGCCATGGCCTATCACGCCGGCGCCGAGCTCGCGAATCTCGAATGTTTCCAGATCAATCCGTTGATCAAGGATTACAACGGCCCGGCCTGCGCCTATGTCACCGGCCCGCTCGGCGG
>JAVHYE010000099.1:0-9476 GCA_031119295.1 Pedobacter sp.
CAATCCGGCTGTGCTGGTGAAAGGCGAAGAAGTGTATGAAGGCATCATGGATGCACTCATCACCGCCCTCATCACCAAGCGCGTGCTGACGGAAAAGCCGGCTCTGGTGAATTCGCGTGCCGGCTCTACCTATATCGTGAAGCCCAAGATGCATGGCCCGGAAGAAGTGGCATTTGCGGTCGAGCTGTTTGCTGCGGCTGAAAAGGCCGTGGGTCTTGCCAAGAACACGCTGAAGATCGGCATCATGGATGAAGAGCGTCGCACCTCCGTGAACCTGAAGGAATGTATCCGTCAGGCCAGCGAGCGCACGATTTTCATCAACACCGGCTTCATGGATCGCACCGGTGATGAAATCCATACCTCCATGGAAGCGGGTCCCGTGGTGCGCAAGGACGATGTGAAAAAGCAGGAGTGGATTGCTGCTTACGAGCGTCGCAATGTCTCCATCGGTCTGGCCTGCGGTCTGCAGGGTAAAGCGCAGATCGGCAAGGGCATGTGGCCCAAGCCCGATGAAATGAAGGAAATGCTGGCTACCAAGCAGGCCCATCCGAATGCCGGTGCTACTTGCGCCTGGGTGCCGAGCCCGACCGGTGCTGCCCTGCACGCACTGCACTATCACAAGGTGAATGTGAAGGCGCGTCAGGACGAGCTCAAGAATGTGCCGCAGGATCCGGTCGACACCATCCTGAATCCGCCGCTGGCTGCCAGCACCAACTGGAGCGACGCTGAAAAGCTCGCCGAGCTGGAAAACAATGCCCAGGGCATCCTGGGTTATGTGGTGCGCTGGGTGGATCTGGGCGTGGGCTGCTCCAAGGTGCCCGACATCAATAACGTCGGCCTGATGGAAGACCGCGCCACGCTGCGTATTTCCAGCCAGCACATCGCCAACTGGCTGCGCCACGGTGTGGTAAGCAAGACTCAGGTGGAAGAAGTGCTCAAGCGTATGGCCGTAGTCGTGGACAAGCAGAACGCCAATGATCCGCTTTACACGCCCATGGCACCGTCTTACGACGGCATCGCCTACAAGGCCGCCTGCGAGCTGATCTTTGATGGTTGCGCACAGCCCAGCGGTTACACCGAGCCAGTGCTGCACCGCTCGCGTCTGCAGTTGAAGGGCGAAGCCTGATTCCATTGTTGTACCCAATAAAAAAGGCCGCGCAAGCGGCCTTTTTTATTGCTGTCAGCTCAGCGTTTCACCGGAATGACGGCATATTCCATGTCCGTACGACGCTTGATGCCGGCTATTAACTCAATCGAATTTTCCATGCCTTTCCAGAAGCCAACCTTCTCCAACACCGGGTTCAGGTAGTTGGTGATCACGCAGTAATTCGTGTTTTTTTTGCCACTGTGGTGCTTGGCGTGCTCACGTGGTGTCTGCAGGATTTTCTTCTGCTGCAACCAGGTCACGATGCGCGGATTTTCACGTGGCCCCTGATGCGCCCATTTGTGGATCTGGTTGGCATTGATGGTCAGTACCACAAAGAGCAGTAACCAGCCACTGAAGGTGTGGGTCAGCAGGGCGATCAACGTAGCGACCAGACCAATCAGCAACAGGTCACTCGAGCTTTCCCACCAGCTTTTGCTGATGAATTCGCGTGGCCTTGCATGGTGACGCAGATTCTCTTCCGCAATCCGGCCGACGAATTTCATGTCGGGCCGGGCATAGGCGTCCTCCAGCCAATGCACCAGGCCGGAAACGAAGTCCGCCATGAACACCGTGAAGAAGAACTTGATGAGAAACATGATGTGCTCCTGCTATTGGGCTTTGTCCTTGCCGGGCCGGATGGCCATGACGGCTTGGGGACGGGCGCAGGATGCAAAGGGCAGGGCAGGAAATAAATACCGTAATGTGGCGGTATTGGATTTCGATACCTTATGGATTATCGTCCGGAACGAATCCTCCTTTTGTGGCAAGAGAGACCCGCTATGGCCAGCTCCGAGCAGCTGATCAGCACCCTCAAGAAAGTCCTGAAGTCACGGGGCAAAACCTATGCAGACCTGGCTCAGGGCTTGAACCTGAGCGAAGCCAGTATCAAGCGCCTGTTTTCGGAAAAGACCTTCACCCTGCAAAGGCTGGAAGAAGTTTGCCGCCTGCTGGATATGGATATCTTCGAGCTGGCGCGTATGGCGCGCGGCGAATCCGAGGCCGTGCGCCAGATGAGCGTGGCGCAAGAGGCCTTGCTGGCGGCGGATCGCAAGCTGCTGGGTCTGTTCTATCTGCTGCTCAATAACCGCGAGATGAGCGACATCCTGCGGGACTACGAGTTGACCGAGCCGGAATGCATACGCCTTATGGTGAAACTGGACCGGGCCGGCCTGATCGAGCTTTTGCCGGGGAATCGTGTGCGCTTACGTGTTTCACGACAGGTGCGGCACCGGCCCAACGGCCCACTGCGGCAAAAGCTGGGCGAGGCCATGGTGAGTGATTTCCTCTCCGTGCGCTTTGACGAGCATGGCGGTCATTTCCGCTTCGAGGTGGGTGAGCTTTCGGCATCGTCTGCTGCCATGCTGCAGCGCAAGCTGGATAGACTTGCTGCCGAGTTTTACGAGCTGTCCGAACTGGATACCCATCTGCCACCCGAGCAGCGCTCGCTTTACGGTATTGCACTGGGGCTGCGGCCCTGGAGCGGTGCAGCGGAAATATCCGGTCTCAAACGGCGCAGCACGCTGGTGAAAAAGAAAGGATAATCCCTCCCTGCTTTCCACAGGCCCTGGCCCAAGAAGTTTTCCATGAGTGATGCACAGCCTATTGATCAGCCCCGCCGCGTTGCTGTCATCGGTGGCGGCCCGGCCGGCCTGATGGCCGCCGAAGTGCTGGCACAGGGCGGCGTGGCCGTTGATGTTTTTGATGCCATGCCATCGGTGGGGAGAAAGTTCCTGCTGGCCGGTGTGGGCGGCATGAATATCACGCACTCCGAACCCTTTGAGCATTTTGTGCCGCGCTATGGTGACAGGCAGACCGAAGTGCGTGCCTGGCTGGATGTTTTCAATGCCGATGCTTTGCAGGCGTGGGTGCATGAGCTTGGTATAGAAACCTTTGTCGGTACTTCGGGCCGTGTCTTTCCCACAGATATGAAAGCGGCACCCTTGCTGCGTGCCTGGCTGCATAGGCTGCGTGCATCCGGCGTGCGCTTTCATCAGCGCCACAGCTTTTGTGGCTGGAATGAAAGTGGTGAGCTCTGCTTTCACACAGCTGATGGAGAAAAAACAGCCAATGCTGATGCTGTTGTTCTGGCTTTGGGTGGTGGTAGCTGGGCGCGTTTGGGTTCGGATGGCAGCTGGCTGCCCTGGCTGGAAAGCCTGGGGGTGGATGTCAGTCCGCTGCAGCCCTCCAATTGCGGCTTTGACATCGAATGGAGCGAATTCCTGCGCAGCAATTTCGCCGGTGCGCCACTCAAGTCTGTGATTGCCTCATGCACGGATATTCATGGGCATCTGCTGCGCCGGGAGGGCGAATGCATTCTTTCTGCAAGCGGCATCGAAGGCAGTGTGATTTATGCGCTTTCTTCTGCACTGCGTGAGCTCATCAATCGTGATGGCGAGGCCATCCTGTATCTTGATCTGGCACCGCATCGCAGCAAGACCAATCTCCTGCAGGGGCTGACGCGACCGCGCGGCAAGGATTCACGTGCCAACCACTGGCGCAAGACCGTCGGCATTGAAGGTGTGAAAGCCGCTTTGCTGCGTGAGCAGCTGACAACCGATCAGCTGGATGATCACGAGCAGCTGACATCGGCCATGAAACAGATTTCATTGCGCCTCGTACGTGCACGCCCCTTGGACGAGGCCATCAGCACTGCCGGTGGTGTGACGTTTTCTGCAGTTGATCAGGGCCTGATGCTGAAAGCCTTGCCCGGCGTTTTCTGTGCCGGTGAAATGCTGGACTGGGAGGCGCCTACGGGCGGCTATCTGCTCACAGCCTGTTTTGCCAGCGGCCGTGTAGCTGGGCAGGGTGTACTGCAATGGCTGGCAGAGCAAGAACAGGCAGAACAAGCGCCGGACTAGAACAAGAAAAAGCGGAGGCGAAACGTGGAAGAAAGAAAGGCAGATGCCAGTCATCCGGCCTCATGGTTTCGTCGGCCCGACCGGAGCTTCTGGCTGAGCCTCTTGGGTGATGCGCCTGAGGTGACGGCGGCAGATGCAGAAAGGCGTGCACGCCTGGCGCGTTATTCACTGGGACTGGCAGCTGTGTTCAGTGGCCTTTATATCCTGCTTTCCCTGATTTTTGCCGGCTTGGATCTCAAGGCCCTGCTGATACAGAACAGTCTCATGCTGGGAGGATATCTTTGTGGCATGTGGGCAGCATCACTGGGAGCTGACAGGGCAGCACGACACTGCTTGATGATTACGCTCAGTGTGCAGTTGGTGACTCTGGTCTGGCTGACCGGGCAAGCACTAGGCATTGCCGTATTCGGCGTGGTGCTGGCCGCGCTGGCTGTCACGCTGTTTACGAGTTCGGAAAAGTGGCTGCGCTTTTTTTATATCGTGCTGGCACTTCTGATTCTGCTGGCAGGCCAGATGTATTCCGGCGCACCGCGTATTGATCTCTCTCCGCTGCCACCACCTTTGCTGACACTCACCCAGATCGGCAACCAGATCACCGCCTTCACTTGCATCCTGCTTTTGCTGGGTGTTTTCCGCCGTGAAGTCCTGCAGAGTGAGGCAGGACTGGTGGCCGAGCGCGACCGTTCGCACCGTCTTTTGCATGTCATCCTGCCGAAAACCATTGCCGGACGTCTGCAACAGGGCAGTCATCATATTGCGGATCATCATCCGGATGTAACGGTGCTCTTTGCCGATATTGCCGGCTTTACGCCCTGGGCGGCGGGTCAGTCGCCACAGCAGGTAGTGAATCTGCTGGAGCAGGTTTTTTCCCGTTTCGATGCGCTGGTAGCGGCTGCTGGCGTGGAAAAGATAAAAACCATAGGCGATGCCTATATGGTGATTTCCGGAGCGCCGGAGCCGCGCGCCGATCATGCGACTGTCATGGCCGGGCTGGCCCTGAGCTTCATGAATGAGGTAGCCAGCTTGCGCGAGGAAACCGGTATTCCCTTGCAGCTGCGTGTTGGTTTGCATACGGGGCCGGTGATTGCGGGCGTGATTGGGACGGTTCGTTTCAGTTATGACGTCTGGGGTGATACGGTGAATACGGCCAGCCGTATGGAATCGCAAGGCGAGCCAGGCCGCATTCATGTCTCCGCGGATACCATGAGACAACTTGAAAGCAGTTTCTCCCTGCAGTGCCGCGGCACCATAGAGGTGAAAGGGAAGGGGCAGATGGAAACCTGGTGGCTGGACAGGCTCGCATGAGCAAGCCCTGGTTTCTTTATGTGCTGGAGTGCAGTGACGGCAGTCTTTACACCGGCATCACGGTGGATGTGGAAAAACGTTTTTCCGCCCATGCCAGTGGCAAAGGCGCGCGTTATACGCGATCACGGCCGCCTCGGCGTATTCTGGCCGTAACGCAGCATGAAGACCGTTCCAGCGCTTCGCGCGCCGAGCATGCCGTGAAGAAATTGACGCTGGAGAAGAAGCGGATTTTCTGTAAGGAGAACCCTTACGAAACTCCCCATGAAAAAAGCCCCTGAACGGGGCTTTTTCTTTTGGGCGGTTACAGGGCTTATTGTGCCGTCAGTCCGACCTTCATCACGATCTTGCCATCCGTAGCCTGCACAGTGACAGGCTCCAGCACGAAGACACGCGACTCTTCCACTTTGGCCACATCCACCAATTGTGCGCGAACCACGCTGGCGCGCTGCAGGGCGAGCTGGCGCAGATCGCCTTCCAGCACGGTCTCGCGGGCAATGAGCTCATTGCGCAAGACTTTCGCATAGTTTTCTTCGGCCAGTTGCAGCTGCTCCTTGTTTTGTGCGGAATCAGCGGCAGGCTTTAAGCTGAGTGCGCGCTGTTGCTCCATGGCTTCGCTGCCCAGCTTTTCCTTGTACATGGCCTCCAGCACTTTGCGCGGTTTGCCGCTGTCACCCAGACGGGGAAGATATACAGCGTCGAACTTGGTGGTGCGCACAGCCAGGGCGTCGGCGGCGGGATCAAAAGCGCCACGGATTTCCACGCCCAGTGCCGGGCGCTCTGCCAGTGCCTTGGCCAGCTTGTTCAGCTTTTCTGTTTCCTCGGGTGCCAGCGTGGTCTGGCCCGCCGGGAAAATCATGGCATCCATATTATCGCCACCGCCAACAAGACCGGCAATCAGTGTGAAGGGCGCTGTAGCGGCCTTGGTCAGCAGGTTCAGGAAGGCTTTCCAGATAATGGGACCGACTTTGAATTTCGGATCATCGAGGCTGCCGGTAACGGGCACATCCAGATCGATCACGCCGTTCTTGTCTTTAAGAATCGCGACAGCGAGCTTCAGCGGCAAACCAATGGAATCGGGGCTGTCGACTTTCTCACCCAGCGTCAGCTGGTTGAACACCACCTTGTTGGTGGCATTGAGCTTGCGGTCCTCGATCTTGTAATTGAGATCCATGGACAGCTTGCCCTTGTCGATACGGTAGCCGGCAAATTTGGCGGAATAGGGCGTGAGTGTGGTGAGCTCCAGATTGCTGAACTGCACCTTGATATCGGTATAGAGATCGCTGGATACCGGATTGATCACGCCATTGATGTCGGCTTTACCGTACTGGTCCACTCGACCCTTGAGATCAACCTTGGCGCGTGATTTCGGATCGGTGGAAATATTGCGTACATCGCCATTGAGCGACTGTATGCCGGTAGCAAATTGCGGATTGAGCGTGAAATCGGCAAAGAGCATGGCGCCGTCATTGAAACGTATGCGATCCACTCTGAGTGGATAAGGCGGCTCTTCTTTTTTGGGAGCAGCACTTGTTGCTGCAGTACTGGTTTCAGTGCCACTTGCTGCTGCAGGTGTTTCTTCTGCAATCAGGATACGGTTCAGGTTGATGGTCTTGTCCTGGCCGATGATGACGCGGATGAAAGGCTTGTCGGCCAGCACCTCACGTATGCTGAGCTTGCCCGGTTCCATCTGCCAGTTGATGCCATTCACAGCCAGCTTGCTCCAGGCCAGGAAGCGCTGATCCTGATCCAGATCATTGGCGGCAAATTTCTGTATGGCGACGCTGCCGTTGAAATCTGCTTTTGTGGATTTTGCCTGCGTGAAATTGAATTTGCCTTTCACATCCAGATTGCCGCTTTCCAGCGCAAAGCGAGCCTTGTCTGCAAAATAGGGCGCAAAGGGCGGCAGCTTGAGTGCCTGCAGGTCGAGATCAACACTGGCAGCCAGTGGCTGCTCGTTGAAACTGCCCTTGAAGCCGAGATTGCCGCCTGTGCCTATGGCCATACGGCCTTCAAGTACATGCGGCGCATTGCCATCCAGCTGCGGGAAAATACGCAGATTGATGTCTTCGAGTGAAGTTTTCACACCGCCCGGCGGTACATCATCTTCAATGCCGACACGGAAGCTGACGAGATCAAGTTCGCCCAGTGTGGCCTGCCAGGGTTTTGCGGGCGCCGGCTTGGTATTTTTTTCCTTGGCCGTTTTGTTTGCCGGGGCACTGGACGTCTTTTCTGCTGGAGCAGGGGCTGCTGTTACTGGCAGCGGATTGTCGGCAAGGCGACGGCTGAGCTCATCCAGACGGGTATCCCAGTTCAGACTGCCGTTCTTGTTGCGGCGTACCGAGAGATCGCCTTTTTCCAGCACGATGCGGCTGACATGTGCTTTCTGCTCCGCCAGACCCATGGCCAGTTTTTCCATGCTGAGGCCGGGCAGGGTGATAAGGGCAGGAGTACTGTTGTCTGCCAGTATCAACTCATTCAGCTTGAGCTGTGCCAGATGCACGGACTGGGGCGAGGCTTCATAGCTGCCACCTTGCAAGTGCAATTGGCCAAAGCGGGTGAATTCCCTGCCGGCGGCCTTGTCGGCAATCAGCAGGTCTTTAAGCAAGAGATTGTCAAAGCCGGCTTTCTGCTCCGGCAGTTTTACGTGAACGCCGTTCAGGTCCAGCTGCTTGAGTGTGATGCTGAGCGGCGCCTTGTTGCGCTGCAGCAGTTGCAACTCATCCACCACGACGCGACCTTGCTCCAGCGTGAAATCCAGGCCGTTGTCGGCCACCATTTTGTAATGGCCGCTGATGCCTATGCTGCCGCCCTCCACAATGATGGGCAGCTCGTCCTGCAGATAGCGCCAGGGCGTGGTGGCCTTGAGGCCGGAAATTTTCAGCTCGCCCTCGGAGCGCACGGGCTTCATGGCTACTGTCCCACGCCAGTCCAGCGTTTCTCCCTCGCCGGTTTCAGCATGCAAGGTGTAGCCGCCGTCCTTGTCCGGGCGTGAGCTTAAGTCGGAAAGCGCAAGATTGAGCGGTGAAAAGAGAGCCGAAAACGGAGTGGGGCGTGTGTCGTCATGCACATCGATGCGGCCACGATGTATGCCCAGGGTGCCTACACGCCAGTTGGCGTCGCTCTCAGGCTCTTCGGGGTCATCCGGCGGCACCAGCTGCATGAGGTTGATGGTGCCGTCCTTGCGGATACGGGCATTGATATACGGGTCCAGCAAGTCCAGTTCATCGAGGCTGGCGCCGCGTATCCAGATGGAAGACCAGAGCTGGGCATTCACATAGATGCTGCGTGCAGCGACCAGGGTTTCACCGCTGGTACCGGGCTCTTTCAGTTTGAGGCCGTCAATGCGTACGGCCAGCAGCCAGGGATTGAACTCCAGCTTGGCAATGCTGAGCTCCAGATGCAGTTTTTCCTGCACGAATTTCTGCGCCTGGCTGACGATGACGCCGGGCAGGGCAAACAGCCCGACAATGGACCAGACAATGAAGAGGGCCAGAAAGACAAGGCCGTAACGGCGACGACGCGGCGTGAGCTGTGCAGCAACACGATCCTTGATGTCCGCAGGCAGCATGGACAACTCCTTGCAAGCAATACCCGGGCGAAATGGCGCCCGCAAAGGCGCGAGTCTAGCACGCCAGCATGGCGGGAATGTGGAGATGAGGCGGCGAAGGAGTGGTGCCCGGGACGGGAATCGAACCCGTACGGCGGTCACCCGCCGAGGGATTTTAAGTCCCTTGTGTCTACCAATTTCACCACCCGGGCAGAGTGGAGCAGGTTGAAGCCGCGAGAGGCGGGCAGTCAGGAAAGGTCAGCGTTGAAAACGTCATAACCTTTAGGGAGGTTTGTCCGGACATGCGCCGGACAAACCGTGTTTGGTGCGCGCCAAGCGCGACACCAAACGTAATAAAGTGGAGGCTGGGACCGGAATCGAACCGGTGTATACGGAGTTGCAGTCCGGTGCATAACCATTTTGCTACCCAGCCAGGTCTTTGCGCCTACCGCCTTTACAGGAAGGGCAGAACGAAAGGAGGCGCATCATATCGGCGGTCCGGGAGAGCGTCAACACGATGACGCGACGAGACTGTCACCCTGGAGTGCAGGCATGAAAAAGGCGGCAAAAGCCGCCTTTTTCATGGGTTTTGCTCAGGGCTCAGCGGCTGGTATCCACC
>JAVHYE010000099.1:9486-13398 GCA_031119295.1 Pedobacter sp.
GTATCCACCTTGAGAACCTTAAGACTGGCGTCAACCTTGCTGCTGTCCATATAGGAAATGGCGCCCGGGGTTTCAGCCACTACCGATTTGACATCACCTGCTTTGACTTCACGGGGCGGCTGGGCCTTGCCGGTGAATATCATGCGGGCCCAGTACTTCTCCACCTGCTCGGGTGTCTTCTTGAGCACGTCACGGTAGAACTGGTTACGGGCTTCCCCGTTGATATCCAGGGGAATGGCCGTGCTGCCGTCCGGATAGACGCTGGTCTGTCCCAGGAAAATGCGGCTGAGCTGGCTGAGCGGAATGCTGCTCACGCTGTTGCCGGCATTGGTGACAACCACAAGCTCGGCCTGTGCATAGGCCGTGGTGGCAGTGAGGGTGAGTGCAATGAGGATCTGGCGAATGAATTTCATGGTCGTCATCTCCTCAGAATGCTGCCGTCAGGGCAAGGGTGAAGACGTAGAAGCTGGTGGGATTGTGAGCCATCGTGGACTCATCGTATGGAGAAGGTGTGATTGCTCCCGGAGCAGGGTTGGGGATGTCTTGGTAGGCCACAAAGCCATTGCTGCCACTTGATGGAATCACTTTGTCCACTTGGCTCTTGATGCTGAGTCCGGAGGATACGGCGTATTTGGCGCCAATCGCATAGGTGGTCTGGTTCAGATAGCTGGAGGCAAGTCGATCAATATTTGCAACGCCGGGGATATTAAGAACACATGCACCAGTATCCAGGCAGTCCTGCTCATTGAAGGTATGAGTGGTAGATGCCAGTACATAAGGCAGCCATTTACCGAAGTAATGGCCGGCGCTCAGATAGCCCGCATTCCAGTCCGAAAGCCAGCCATCAATCTTGAGCTGGCCGAATTCGCCCGCCACAAACCATTTGCCGTCATCCAGTATGAAACCCGCATTGAGAAAGCTGGTCTTTTCCCCGTCAACCTGCAGTGCAGTGTTGTCAGCAGCCGGGTTATCGAGCTTGCTCTGGGTGTAGCCCACACGCATGAGCAGGCTGTCGTTGGAGAGGCTGAGATTGGTGCCCACGGCATTGGAGGTATAGAACTGCGGCGTATTGGAGGCGCCGGTCAGCACTTGTGCATTGAAGTTCCAGCTTTCACCCACGGGCAGACGGTAGAGCAGGTCCGCGCCCGAGAAGCTGGTGGTGGGAATGGCGTGATAAAGCTCGGAGGGCAAGCGCACCCAAGGGTAGGACTGGCCGACATAGATGGAGTCGGAATACATGAAGATGGGCATGCCGAGATGGCCGGCACGGCCGCGCAGATTGTCGTTGAACTGGTAGGCGATATAGGCCCACTCGGCGTTCACATCGAAATAGTCGCTGCCCTTGGCCACCAGCTGGGTGACGATGCTGGTCTTGTCATTGATGCGATAGTCGAACTGCAGGCCAAGCACCGATTCCAGGGTGTAGTTGGGGTCTTCGGTCAGGCCGAGATAGTTGGTGTAAGTGTCACGCAGGTATTCGCCGCCCTGGTCTTTGTTGACGGCAGCAGCTGAGGCAGTGCCAAAGCCGTTGAATTTGAGATTGGGTGTAATGTTTTCCGCGGCGGCCTGGGCGCAAAGGCCCGCCAGCGCGACCGCCAGGGCCGCACGTTTCATACTTCTCATGAATATCCCCGATTATTGTTTTGGTCCTGCAAACTAAGGGAGCAACCTTGCCCCCAATGGCTGTGGTGCCGGCGGCAGTATAAGCAGCCTTTTTCCCGGCTGGCCAGCGCCCGGCGGATAGGCGGCAAACTGAGAGGCGGTGCGGGCTTGAGGGCTCCCGGGATTCCGGGTAGTTTGGGGCCGCGCGCTTGATTGCCAAGGTCAAAAAACAAGCCCAAGCCATTGTATAAAAAGACATCATTACCGAGGCCCCGATCATTTCCGGGACGGGCGTTTCGCAGGGGTTTTCTGCATGTCGTGGTTCAATAATCTGTCCATACGCGTCAAGGTGCTGAGCATTGCCTTGATCGCGCTGCTGGGTTTCCTTCTTTACCTCGGTGCCAGCTTCTATGCCGGCAGTTCTGTCGCCAGCAATCTGCAGAATATCCAGGACAGCGATGTACCGGCGCTGCAACGCATCAATGCCGTTTCTTTAGGCATTGCCAATCTGCGCGAAAGCTATGCCGCGGCCATTACCGAGCGTGATGAGCTCATCCTCTCCGAGGCCGAGGCCTCGGCTGCCGACATCGACAAGATGCTGGGGGATTTGCAGGCAGGCGCAGGGGATGCGAAGCAGGAACAGCAAAGGCTGGTGACAAGTTTCCATGCCTACAAACAGCATGCTTCCGAACTGGCCGGGCAAATGGTGGCGGGTACAGTAACGCCGGAAGATGCCAAGCCGCGTTTGCAGAAGCTGGGGCTGCTGCAGCGCGAGTTCGATGAACAACTGGAAGTTACCAAAAAATCCCTTTACGACGGCTTTGCCGAAAAAATCAGCCAGGCCCGCAAGAGCACGAATGAAGTCTGGCGTCTGGGTCTGGTGCTGGGCACGGTGGTGGCCATCCTTGTGCTGGGACTGAGTCTGCTCATTACCAATCGCATGATCATCGGTCCGCTGAATCATGCCGTGGAAGCTGCCAACAAGATTGCCGATGGTGACTGGGGCATTTCCATCGTCAACACGGCACGCGATGAGCTGGGGCATATGCTGCAGTCCATACAGAAAATGCGTGACCGCCTCAAAGCCCGTTTTGATGATGACAAGCGCGCCGAGCGTATCAAGACCACGGTGGCCGAGCTGGGTAGCCGCATGCGCGGCGATCTCACCATGGAACAACTCTCGGAAAACATCCTGAATTATCTGGTGCCTTCGCTGAATGCCCAGGTCGGTCTGCTGTATATGCCGGATGGTGAGGAACTGGTCCTGACCGGCACTCACGCCTTTACCTTCCGCAAGAATCTTTCCAATCGCATCAAACTGGGCGAGGGCCTGGTGGGGCAGGCGGCCCTGGAAAAGAAACAGATCGTGCTGGCGCGGGTGCCGGACGATTATCTGGTGGTGAGCTCGGGACTGGGCGAAACATCACCGCGTCATATCGTGGTCACACCCATCCTGCATGAAGGCCAGCTGCGCGCCATGCTGGAAATCGGCAGTCTGGGCGAATTCGCTTCGGAAGAGCTGGAAATCCTGCAGCTTTCCGTCGAGCACATTGCCGTCGCCGTGAATTCTTCGCTGTCGCGTCGCCAGCTTTCGGAAATGCTGGAGCAGACGACCGAGCAGGCCGATCTGCTGCAGCGCCAGCAGGAAGACATGCGCGCCATCAATGATGATCTGGAAGCACAGGCCATTGCACTTTCAGCCTCGGAAATGCGTTTGCAGGAGCAGCAGGAAGAACTGAAGCGTGCCAATGAAGAACTGGAAGAGCAGGCCCAGGCTCTGCGCGCCTCGGAAGAAAGCCTGCAGGCGCAGCAGGAAGAGCTGCGTGTGATCAATGAAGAGCTGGAGGCGCAGGCGCGTCTGCTGGCCGACCAGCGCAACGAGTTGCTGGAAAAGAACGAAGCCCTGAACGAATCGCAGAAGGTGCTGGAGGACAAGACCAAGGCGCTGGAAATGTCCAGCAAGTACAAGTCGGAGTTCCTTTCCACCATGTCACATGAGCTGCGTACGCCGCTCAATTCCATCCTGATTCTTTCCAACTCCATTGCCGACAACAAGCCGGGCAATCTCACGGAAAAGCAGATCGAGCATGCTCGCGTCATCAACTCCGCCGGCTCTGATCTGCTCTCCCTGATCAATGACATCCTCGATATTTCCAAGGTCGAGGAGGGCAAGATGGAGCTGGTCATCGAAGCGCTGGCGCTGACCGATCTGGGTGATCATCTGCGCCGCAATTTCGAGCATGTGGCCCAGCATCGCGGCCTTGAGTTTGCGGTGGATATTGCGCCGGATGCACCGGCCACCATGTACAC
>JAVHYE010000100.1:0-8559 GCA_031119295.1 Pedobacter sp.
GGCCGGGCTGGCCAACAACACCGTGATTTTCTGTGTGCCGGGCTCCACCAATGCTTGCCGTACGGCCTGGGACAAGATCATTGCTGAGCAGCTGGATAACCGGCATCGTCCCTGCAATTTCGTGCCCCATCTCAAGCAGTCTTTCTGCGAAGACTCTCGTGGCTGAGATCTGTTATCCGCCGGGCCTGCTGGGGGTTGATGAAGCCATCTCACGCCTGATCAGGTTGGCGCGTGATAGGCAGCCGGCTACAGAAACCATTGCACTGGGTTCGGCAGCCGGTCGTGTCCTGGCGGCAGATGTCGTGGCCTGCATGAATGTGCCTCCCGAAGCCAATAGCGCCATGGACGGTATTGCTTTCCGTCATGCTGATTTGCCCGCCAGCTCTTCTTTTTCCATAAGCCAGCGTATTGCCGCCGGTCATGCCCCCCAGCCTTTGCAGGCTGGAACCGCTGCCCGCATTTTTACCGGCGCCATCCTGCCGCCCGGCGCTGACACCATAGCCATGCAGGAAAATTGCGAGTTCCGCGAAGATGGCTCGGTGCTGCTGAAGTCTGTACCTGAGTGTGGAGCCAATGTGCGTCCTGCCGGGCAGGATGTTGCGCAGGGCAGTGTGGTCATGCGAGCCGGCGAGCGCCTGCAGCCGGCAGCCTTGGGCGTGCTGGCTTCTCTGGGCCTGGCGCAAGTAACGGTATTTAAACCACTGCGTGTTGCCGTGCTTTCCACTGGTGATGAATTGCTGGAGCCGGGTGAGCCTTGGTTGCCGGGCATGATCTACAACAGCAATCGCCCGCTCTTGTCCGCCTTGCTGCGAGGCTGGGACTGCGATGTGGTGGATATCGGACGTGTAGCGGATTCGCGCGCCGCAACCGAAAAAGCTTTTCTCGATGCAGCACAACAAAATGCGGATGTGCTGATTTCCTCCGGCGGGGTTTCTGTCGGTGAAGAAGATCATGTGAAGGCAGCACTGCAGGCGCAGGGCGAACTGGATTTCTGGAAAATCGCCATCAAGCCCGGCAAGCCGGTGACAGTGGGAAAAATTCACGGCATGGATTTTCTCGGCCTGCCCGGCAATCCGCAGTCGGTTTTTGTCACGGCACTTTTGCTGGCGCGTCCGTTCCTGTTGGCAAAACAGGGGCAGCAGAGCGTGTTGCCGATAACACTGCCCTTGCCTGCCGGATTTGCGCGGCGCAAGGCGGGTGACAGACGTGAATATTTGCGTGTGCAATGGCAGGAAGGTGAGGGGCTGCAGCCGCATACGCAGCAATCCAGCGGCGCTTTGCTCTCCGCCTTGTGGGCGCACGGCCTGGCTCTGGTCGAGGCCGGGGTATTGGTGACACCCGGCACAGTTCTGCCTTTCCTGCCGCTTTCCTCCCTTTATCAGCCTTGACCGCCGCAGCGCGCTCTGTCACAAATCGGGTCACGGTTTTGTCATATCGATGCAATTAACCGCTCTTTTGCCCCCGGAAGCGCAGTCTTTCAGCCGGGTTGTCTTCCTCTCCCTTCCTTAAATGTAATTAACAATTCACTTATTTGTCATAAGCTTGTAGCTTTTTCTTAATGTCGGGTGTAGCTTCCGGGACAGGTTTTCGCGCCAGTGCGGTGCATGAACACAGGCATGTGCCGCCTTTCAGGGCAGAGATGCCTGGCCGAAGCCACAACCAATAAAAGCGCGTATCAAGGAGATACCAAGCATGAATCGCAAACTGCTCGCTCTGGCTGTTGCTGCTGCCGCTGCCCTTCCTCTGGCGGCCCAGGCTGCTCCGACTGTTTATGGTCAACTTAATCTTTCCGTGGACAAGGCCAGCACTACCAATGCAACTGGTACGGTGTCCGGTAATCCTGATGGCGATGAAAGCTGGCAGGTCAACTCCAACTCTTCCCGTCTTGGCATCATGGGTGAGGAAGCTCTGGGCAACGGACTCAGCGCTGTTTACAAGATTGAATATGGTGTTCAGGCAGACGAAGCAGGTACCAATGATCTGACGGGCCGTGATCGTTACCTTGGCCTCAAGGGCTCGCTGGGCACGGTCAAGCTGGGGGCATATGACAGCCCGCTGAAGTCCTCGCAGGGCTCTGTCGACCAGTTCAATGATGGTCGTTATACCGATATGACGGGTTTTGGCGCTGTAGTTGGCGACAACCGTATGAGCAACCTGATTGGCTATGAAAGCCCCAAGTTTGCTGATGCCATTACTGCCAAAGTGGCTATTCAGCCTGGTGAAAGTGCTGCCACTGGTGACAATGAGCTGGCCAATGCCTTTTCTTTGGCCGTAGCTTACGAGGCAGCAGGCCTGTACGCCGCTCTCGCCTATGACAAGAATGTCAATTCCGGTGTTTTTGATCCTGCAGACAATCGCGACACCATCCGCCTGACTGGTACCTATACCGCTGGTGCCATGCAGCTCGGCGCCATGCTGCAAACTTCCGAAATGTCGGATGAGGTAGTGGGCGGTCAGGATGATCAGGATGCTGTTCTGCTCAGCGCCGGCTTTGGTATGGATGACAAGAATGTGGCCAAGGCCCAGTTCATCTACACCAAGGAAGACTTTGGTGCGGGTGGCGATGCCAAGCGCATGACCCTGGAGCTGGGTCTGGATCACAACTTCACCAAGCAGACCAAGGCCTATGCTCAGGCTGCTTATGCCAAGACAGATGCTGACTCTGGTGATTTTGACGACGCCATGTTCGGCGTAGGCATGCTGACCAAGTTCTGATCTGTAATATTACTCGTGTAAAAAGGCCCGCATAAGCGGGCCTTTTTATTGCGTGTTTAATAGGCTCAAGCGCTAAGAAACTAAGCTTATATAAACAAGGTATAGGGTTGTCATCGAACTGTAATCGTTTTTACACGGCCTCGTCATTTTTCCTCCAGATACTTGCCGCCAGTTGTGGATCAGCCATGACGCCAAAATCCAAGCAAGCAAGTGTCTTTTGAGGAGACTCCCGTAATGAAACGTACTCTGATCGCCCTGGGTGTTGCGGCCACCGTGGCTCTTCCCGTTGCAGCGCAGGCTGCCCCCAAGGTTTACGGCAAGCTGAACCTGTCTGTCCAGAATGTGGATGCCGACACTAACACAGCTGTTCCTGATTCTTTCTGGGAAGTGCGTTCGAATGCCTCCCGCTTTGGCGTCAAAGGCGAAGATGAGCTGACCGCCACCCTGAGCGCTGTTTACCAGATTGAGTGGGAAGTGGCTGGCTCCAGCAGTGCATCCGGTGCAGGTGCCAACCCCGGCGGTAATGGCACCTCAGCTACGACAGCTAACGACAGCGGCCTTGATCTGGCTGCCCGTAACCGCTTCGTGGGTATCAAGAGCACGGATTTCGGTACCCTGAAGCTGGGTCGTATCGACACCTATCTGAAGCAGGCTGAAGGCAAGGTTGACCAGTTCGGCGACCTGCTCGGCGATATCGACAATGTGATCGGTGCCCAGGGTGGCCCGGCTCGTGCCAACAACGTGATCGACTACTCCAGCCCGACGATTGCTGAAGCTATCACCATCAATCTGCAGCTGATCCAGAATGAATATGCTGCTGACGGTACCCCGGCTCCCGCTGCGCCTGCTGTTGCCTATGCAGATAATGGCCATGGTCTGGCTGACAGCATTTCCACCTCGGTTGTTTACAACTCTGAAACCCTGTGGGCTGCCATTGCCTACAACAAGGATGTGACCACCAACTTCTCGTCCAACTTTGACGGTGTGGTTCTGGGTGCCAACTCCAGCGGCGTTGCAGCTGATGCTCTGCGTGTTGCCGCTACCTACAACATCAAGCCCATCGGCCTGACCCTGGGTGCTCTCTACCAGACCATCAAGTCTGATGTGGGCGCTACGGCTGCTGTGCCGGGCTGGGAAGTGTCCCAGGATGGTTTCATCGTCAGCGCAGCCCTGAAGTTTGCTGAGGCCTGGACTGCCAAGGCCCAGTACGGTCAGAGCACCACGGACTCCAAGACCAGCGCTGCTGCCAGCCAGGCTACTGACCGCACCACGGCCAGCTTGGGTCTTGACTACAACTTCACCAAGAACACCAAGGCCTATGCCTTCTACACCACCAATAGCGTGGAGCGCACGACGCCTCCTCTGATCGGTACCAGCACAACCCAGGATCCCAAGTCCTTCGGTTTCGGTCTCGACCACAGCTTCTGATCGCGTTGTTGACACGCTGGGCCATGGATGGCCCGACCTGTCCAGCCTCTTACCTGTGTGTGCATGGAGCTCTTCGCAAAAGGATTTGGCTTTCAAGCCCGCGCAAGCGGGCTTTTTTTATGCATGAGCTTTTATAAAGCCGCTCGGCGCTTGCAGCAGACCGAAGGCCGGACGTGTACCGGCTGCGGCATGTTGCCAGCCCGTCTTTGCACTGGATTCGTCGCGGGGAGCCTAAGTCATTGATTTACTGTCTTCTTGAGCCGGCTTCGTTGTGGCGCCAAGGGGCCTCGTGCTAGCATTCCCGCCCGTCCTTAGGACCGGTTTTCAAGGCCCTGTGTCCACAGTCCCAGCGCCGCCGGCTCCACCCCTGCATTCTCAAGCTGTCTGGATTTTTCATGACAAAGTACATCTTCGTAACCGGCGGTGTTGTTTCCTCATTGGGCAAAGGGATCTCTGCCGCATCGCTGGCGGCCTTGCTCGAGGCACGCGGCCTCAAGGTCACGATGATCAAGATGGACCCTTACATCAACGTCGACCCCGGCACCATGAGCCCCTACCAGCATGGTGAAGTCTTCGTGACGGGCGATGGCGCCGAGACCGACCTGGATCTGGGTTACTACGAGCGCTTCCTGCGTCATGGTCGTATGACCAAGGGCAATAACTTCACCTCCGGCCGCATTTATCTGGATGTCATCCAGAAAGAGCGCCGTGGCGATTATCTCGGTGCCACCGTGCAGGTGATTCCGCATATCACCGATGCCATCAAGCAGCGCGTGCGTGACGGTGGCCGTGGTTATGACGTGGCCATCGTGGAAATTGGCGGTACTGCCGGTGACATCGAGTCACAGCCCTTCATGGAAGCAGTGCGCCAGATGCGCGTGGAGCAGGGTTATCAAGGCTCGCTGCTTATGCATCTGACCCTGGTGCCTTATATTGCCTCTGCCGGTGAAACCAAGACCAAGCCGACGCAGCATTCCGTCAAGGAGCTGCGCTCCATCGGCCTGCAGCCGGACATCCTGATCTGCCGCTCCGATCACGAGATTCCGGAAGATTCGCGCCGCAAGATTTCCCTGTTTACCAATGTGGATGAAAAGGCCGTCATTCTCGCGATTGATGCGCCCAGCATTTACATGATCCCGCTCAAATTTCACGAGCAGGGTCTGGATGATCTGGTCATCGAGCGTCTGGCCCTGGGTGTGCGCCCGGCGGCTGATCTCTCTGACTGGCAGCGTGTGGTGGATGCGCTCATGAATCCTGAAAAGGAAGTGCGCATTGCCATGGTGGGCAAGTACATCGAGCTTATCGATGCCTACAAGTCGCTGAACGAAGCGCTCTTGCATGCCGGTATCCAGAACCGCACCAAGGTGTCCATTGATTACATCGATGCCGAGTCCATAGAGGAAAACGGCACGGGTGTATTGGAAAAAGTGGATGCCATTCTGGTGCCCGGTGGCTTTGGTGACCGTGGTACGGAAGGCAAGATTACGGCCGTGCAGTTTGCCCGCGAAAACAAGATTCCCTACCTCGGCATCTGCCTCGGCATGCAGGTGGCGGTCATTGAATACGCTCGTCACAAGGCCGGCCTTGAAGGCGCCAACTCCACCGAGCTGAAAAAGAATCCGGCACATCCCGTTATCGGCCTCATCACCGAGTGGCGCAATGAAACGGGTGCTGTTGAGCGCCGTGACGAAGCTTCTGATCTGGGCGGCACCATGCGTCTCGGCGCCCAGGCCTGCCATCTGGAGCCGGGCAGCAAGGCACGTGAGCTTTATGGTCAGGACGAGATCATTGAGCGTCACCGTCACCGTTATGAAGTGAACAATAATTATCTGCCGCAGCTGGAAGCCGCTGGCCTCAGGATTTCTGGTCGCAGTGCCGACAAGAGCCTGGTGGAAATGATCGAGATCTCCGATCACCCCTGGTTTGTGGCTTGCCAGTTCCACCCGGAATTCACCAGCTCGCCGCGCGATGGCCACCCGCTGTTCTCGGGCTTCATCAAGGCAGCGCTCAAGCAGGCCGGCAAGGAGTAAGCAGGCATGACACAGCAGAAAGTGATTCAGCTGGGCAAGATAGAAATCGGCAACGACAAGCCCTTCGTGCTCTTCGGTGGCATGAATGTGCTGGAGTCGCGCGATCTCGCCATGAAAGTTTGCGAAGAATATGTGCGCGTTACGGAAAAGCTGAAGATTCCCTATGTCTTCAAGGCCTCTTTCGACAAGGCCAACCGCTCTTCCATGCACTCCTATCGTGGTCCGGGTCTTGAAGAAGGTCTGAAGATTTTCGAGGAAATCAAAAAGACCTTCGGCGTGCCGGTGATTACCGATGTGCATGAGCCACATCAGGCGGCTGCCGTCGCCGAAGTGGCGGACATCATCCAGCTGCCGGCCTTTCTTTCGCGCCAGACGGATCTCGTTGTTGCCATGGCCAAGACCAAGGCCATCATCAATATCAAGAAGGCCCAGTTCCTTGCTCCCAAGGAAATGAAGCACATCCTGGCCAAGTGCGAAGAAGCCGGTAATGACCAGCTCATACTCTGCGAGCGTGGTTCCTCATTCGGCTACAACAATCTTGTCGTGGACATGCTGGGTTTCGGCATCATGAAGGAGTTCGGCTTTCCGGTTTTCTTCGATGTCACGCATTCCCTGCAGATGCCGGGCGGTCTGCCCAATGCCGCTGGCGGTCGTCGTGCCCAGGTGACGGAGTTGGCTCTGGCTGGCATGTCGCAAAAGCTGGCCGGTCTTTTCCTTGAGGCGCATCCGGTGCCGGAAGAGGCCAAGTGCGATGGACCCTGTGCCCTGCGTCTGTCGCAGCTTGAAGGTTTCCTTTCCCAGGTGAAGGCGATCGACGAGCTGGTGAAGAGCTTCCCGGTGCTGGATACGCACTGACTCCAGTGCCGTCTGACACCTCATCAATGTTTTGATTTTCCAGATTCAGTTCTTAAAGGAGCAGCAAAATGTCCCAGATCGCCGATATTCGCGCGCGTGAAATTCTGGATTCCCGTGGCAACCCCACGATTGAAGCCGATGTCATTCTCGAGTCCGGCGTGATGGGTCGTGCCAATGCCCCTTCTGGCGCTTCCACGGGTTCGCGTGAGGCGCTGGAACTGCGTGACGGCGACAAGGCCCGTTATCTGGGCAAGGGCGTACAGAAGGCCGTGGGCAATGTGAATGTGGACATTCGCGAACTGCTCGTGGGCCGCAGCGTGTTTGATCAGGCCGCCATCGACAAGGCCATGATCGATCTCGACGGTACCGAGAGCAAATCCAAGCTGGGTGCCAATGCCATTCTGGCTGTTTCCCTGGCTGTGGCTCGTGCCGCTGCCACAGAAAAGAAGATTCCGCTGTACCAGTACATTGCCGAGCTGCGCGGTCAGTCGTCATTCACCATGCCTGTGCCCATGATGAACATCATCAACGGTGGCGAGCATGCGGATAACACGGTCGACATCCAGGAATTCATGATCGAGCCGGTGGGCTTCACCTCCTTTGCCGAAGCCCTGCGTTGCGGCGCTGAAATTTTCCATGCCCTCAAGGGTGTGCTGAAAAAGCGCGGCCTCAATACGGCTGTAGGTGATGAGGGCGGTTTCGCACCTAACCTCGCCACCAATGAAGATGCGCTCAAGGCCATCATGGAAGCCATCGCCATCGCTGGTTACAAGCCGGGTGAAAACGTCATGCTGGCGCTGGACTGCGCCTCTTCCGAATTCTACAAAGACGGCAAGTACCACCTCGAAGGTGAAGGCAAGACCTTCACTTCCGCTGAATTTGTGGATTATCTGGCTGACCTCGCTGACCGTTATCCCATCATCTCGATTGAAGATGGTCTGGATGAGTCCGACTGGGCCGGCTGGAAGCTGCTGACCGACAAGATCGGCCACAAAGTGCAGCTGGTGGGCGACGATCTTTTCGTCACCAATCCTTCCATTCTCAAGAAGGGCATTGATCAGGGCGTGGCCAATGCCATCCTCATCAAGTACAACCAGATCGGTTCGCTGACGGAAACCCTGGACGCCATCTATATGGCCAAGGAAGCCGGTTATGCCACGGTGATTTCGCACCGCTCCGGCGAAACCGAAGACGCCACCATTGCTGATCTCGCCGTGGCAACCGCTGCTGGCCAGATCAAGACCGGTTCGCTCTGCCGCTCCGATCGCGTTTCCAAATACAACCAGTTGCTGCGTATCGAGCAGGAGCTGGACCGTCGTGCCCCGTATCGCGGCAAGGCGGAATTCCGCGGCCTCAAGTAAGTCAAATCGCCGTCATGGAAAAGACCCTCTTCGGAAAACTGCTGCTGGTGATTGCCCTCATGGCCTTCCTCGCGCTGCAGTTCAATCTCTGGTTCGGAGAGGGTGGTGTCCGTGATGTGCAGAAGCTGAAAGCAGCGGTGGCGGAACAGCAGCAGGAAAATGAAAAGCTG
>JAVHYE010000100.1:8659-13323 GCA_031119295.1 Pedobacter sp.
GGTGATGAAGTTGCCGAAACGGTGTCGCGTGATCATCTCTGGCATGCGCTGACACCACAGATATTCCGCTATGGCCTGCTGCGCGATGCGCTGTTGTCGGCCAAGGCGCAGGGCATTGTCGTCACGGATGAGTCGCAGGCGGTGGAGTTGCGCGGTGAAAAGCCGCTGCTGGTGGAAGGCGCCCGTGACAACCTGAAAATCACCTATCCCGAAGACCTGCAACTGGCGGAAGCCTTTTTGCGCCTGCAGGCCGAGGCCGGTTTATGAGCAAGTCTTTTCCCCGCATCGGTCATGGCATTGACGTGCACCGTTTCGGTCCCGGCGATCATGTCACTCTCGGTGGTGTGAAAATTCCGCACGATCAGGGGCTGGTGGCGCATTCCGATGGTGATGTTGCCCTGCATGCACTTTGCGATGCCATTCTTGGCGCCCTGGCCCTGGGTGATATCGGCAAGCATTTTCCGGATACCGATGCGAATTTCAGCGGTGCTGACAGCCGTGGCCTGCTGCGCCATGTGATCAAGCTGATGCAGGCACAGGGCTATACCCTGGGCAATGCCGATATCACGGTGCTGGCCGAGCGTCCCAAGCTGGCGCCGCATATCGAGCTGATGCGGCAGCGTATTGCCGAAGATGCCGGTGTGGATGCGAGTCAGATCAGCGTGAAAGCCACAACTACCGAGAAGCTGGGATTTGTCGGACGTCGTGAGGGCATAGAGGCCCACGCTGTCGTCATGCTTTTTCCGGCGTAATGCTTTTTTCATCGCGGCTAAAGCCCCTCCCACATGAGGTTTTGTGGAAGGGGCTTTAGCCGCGATGTTTTTCTATAACCTTGCCGCTGCAAAGGCAGCGGCAACACGCTACGCCCGGAGCAAGTCCGGGCTGAGCTCCGCCGCAGGCGCCTCGCTTTTTCTGAAGTGAGGCTCTGGCAGCGAACTTTCAGGTAATTGTAAAAATATGGATTGGTCAACTTTCCTGCTGGAAAACCTGCCTTATGCCGCTGGCAAGCCTGAGACGCAGGCAACATTGCGTGCCGAGCCCGAAGATTTCCGCGTGGATGAAATCCAGGGCTTTGAGCCCAGCGGAGAGGGTGAGCATGTCTTTCTGAAAATCCGCAAGCGTAACCAGAACACGGCCTGGGTGGCCGGCCAGCTGGCCAAGGCGGCCGGTCTGCGTGAAGACGCCGTGAGCTATGCCGGTCTCAAGGACCGGCGTGCGGTCACCACGCAATGGTTCAGCGTGCATATTCCCACGCGCCAACTGCCGGATTTTTCCGCGGTCTGGAACGAAGATATCGAATTGCTGGAGCAGACCTGGAATGCGCGCAAGCTTAAGCGCGGCGCGCATCAGGGCAATCGTTTCGGCATCGTGCTGCGTGATGTGAGTGGTGACAAAGCCGCGCTTGAGGCCCGGTTGGCTCATGTAGCGGCCGAATGCGTGCCGAATTATGTCGGGCCGCAGCGCTTTGGTCATGACAATGCCAATCTGGCTGCAGGTGAGCAGGTGCTGGCCGGCAAGCCGCGCCGTCATCTCAATAATCGCGAGAGCATTGCCCTGTCGGCTTTGCGCTCGGCCTTTTTCAATGCCGTGCTCGGACGCCGTGTAGCGGACCAGAGCTGGAGCAGCATGTTGCCGGGTGATGTGCTGATGCTGGATGGGCGTGGCAGTTTTTTCCGCCCGGAGCCGGGTGATGCCGCACTGGCTGAGCGCCTGGGGAAAATGGAAATTCATGCCACCGGTCCCATGCCCGGTCGCGGCGAGTCGGCGGTGAGCGATGAGGTGCTGGCACTGGAGCAGTCCGTATTGCAGCCGGCAGCCGATTTGCTGGCGGGTCTGTCGCGCTTCGGCGTGGATGCCCAGCGCCGTGCCCTGCGCCTGAAAGTCTCGGATTTGTCCTGGACCTGGCTGGACGACAGCAGCCTTCACCTTGCCTTTGCTTTACCATCGGGAGCCTTTGCCACCAGCGTGCTGCGTGAGCTGGTCCAGTTGAGAGATGCCGCGAATGCGATTCCTGTTGAGTAATGATGACGGCGTGCAGTCGCCGGGTCTGGAAGCCCTGGCCGAAGCCCTGGCCACGATAGGCGAGGTCACGGTGGTGGCGCCGGACAGCGAGCGCAGTGCGTTTTCCAGTGCGCTGACGCTGGATAGACCCCTGCGCCCCGTCAAGCAGCGCAACGGCTTCTGGGCAGTGAACGGCACGCCGGCCGACTGCGTGCATCTCGCCTTGAACGGCTTTCTCGATTTCGAGCCGGACATCGTGGTCTCCGGCATCAATTCCGGTGCCAATCTCGGTGACGACACCCTCTACTCCGGCACGGTGGCGGCGGCCTTGGAAGGACGCTTCCTCGGCAAGACCGGCATTGCCGTCTCGCTGGTGGGAGCGCATGCCAAGGGTTACGGCATCGAGTCCTATCGCCCGGCAGCGGCCATGGTGGTGCGGCTGATCAAGGGCTGGAGCCATTTGCGCCTGCCCGAGCGCACCATCCTCAATGTGAATGTGCCGGACATGCCCCTGGAAGATTTGCGTGGCTTCAAGGTGACACGCCTCGGGCATCGCGGTCGCGCCAAGGATGTGCTGACGCTGGAAGATCCGCGGGGGCGTAAGACGTACTGGATCGGTCTTTCCGGTGAGCCGGTCGACTCCGGTGTCGGCACGGATTTCCATGCCGTGAGTGAGGCTTATGTGAGTGTTACGCCACTGCTGACCGACCTGACGCGGCATGATGCCCTGCAGGATGTGTCGCGCTGGGCAAAAGATTTGTAAGCTCCCGTTTTTACGGGATGCTTTGCCCCCTTACGAGACGATTTGCCGACGACAGCAAGAATAATGACTCCCAACGATTTACTCGGTTCCGGCATGACTTCCTCGCGCACGCGCGAGCGCATGGTGAACCGCCTCATGGAACAGGGCATCACCGATCTCTCCGTCATCGATGTGATGCGCCGCACGCCGCGCCATATCTTCCTGGATGAGGCCCTGGCGCATCGCGCCTACGAAGACACTGCCCTGCCCATAGGGCACGGCCAGACCCTGTCCCAGCCCTATATCGTGGCGCGCATGACCGAGGCGCTTTTGGCTGATGGCCCGCTGAAAAAAGTGCTGGAGATAGGCACTGGCTCCGGTTATCAGACAGCGGTGATGGCACAGCTCGTGGGCCAGGTGTTTTCCGTGGAGCGCATACGCGCTCTCCAGGATAAAGCGCGTACTCGCCTGCAATTGCTCAAGTTGCACAATGTGCGTTTGCGTCACACTGATGGTGGTCTGGGCTGGCCGGAAGAGGCGGGTTTTGACGGCATCATTGCCACGGCGGCACCGCTGGGTGTGCCCAAGGCGCTGATTGCGCAACTGGCTGAAGGTGGTCGTCTCATTATTCCCGTGGGCGGCGGCGAAGTGCAGGACCTCCTGCTCATCACCCGTCGTGGCGACAGCCATGAAACGCGCATGCTGGAGCAGGTGCGTTTTGTTCCCATGCTGGGTGGAGTGCTCTAGTGCGGGCATGCTGGTGGGCATTGCTGGTCTGCTTGTTGCTGTCTGCATGCGCCAGCCGTCAGCCACCGCTTGTGGTCGAGAGGTCGCTCTCCGGCGACGGTCCTTCCACTCATACCGTTTCTGCTGGTGAAACGCTTTATTCCATCGCTCTGCGTTATGACAGCGATTATCACGAATTGGCGCGCATCAATGGTCTCGATGCGAACTACACCATTCACCCCGGACAGCGTTTGCGTCTGCGCGGTACAACAACTCCTGCCAGCAGCGCATCCGTAAAACCCGCAGCTTCTGTAAAAAAACCTGCAGATAAAGTCACAAATCCCGCGAACAAAGCTGTAACAAAGTCGCCGGGTATCGCAGCAGACAAGACACTCGTCGTAAAAAAACCTGTTCCCGTCCCGGATTCGTCACCGAATGTAACCGGTCAGTCACGCGCAAGTGCTTCATTGGCTTGGGGTTGGCCATCGCGTGGTGCGATTTTGGGGGGATTTGGTAGCAATGGAGTTACAGGAAAGGGTCTGGACATCGCCGGAAGGCGCGGGGATTCTGTGCTAGCCGCAGCAGCCGGAACCGTGGTTTACGCAGGTACGGGTCTGGTGGGTTACGGCAAGCTCCTCATTGTCCGGCATGATGATAATTACATCAGCGCGTATGCCCATAACGACCAGTTTCTGGTCAAGGAAGGGGACCGCGTCAAGCTTGGTCAGGCCATCGCCGAGATGGGAGCGAGCGGCACGGATCGCGAAAAGCTTCATTTCGAAATCCGCGAGCGCGGCAAACCTGTGGACCCGATGCGGTTTTTGCCGGCACGGTAAGCAGTTTGCAAAAAAGGAGAAGTAAAAAAGGATTCCTGGCCAGGCACGGACCAGTACGAGGGATTGATCATGGAAAGCAGCAAGCAGGATCGCAGCACTCCCACGGCCGCCATTACGGCAAACAAGGCAGCGCGGACAAGCACATCAAAAACCGGCACCAGTCGCAGTCGCGTCAGCACATTGCAATCCACACTGGATGCCACCCAGCTTTATCTCAATGAAATCGGCTTTTCTCCGCTGCTCTCGGCAGAGGAAGAAGTTTTCTATGCCCGTCGCGCAAGGCAGGGCATAGAAAGCGCGCGCAAGCGCATGATCGAAAGCAATCTGCGTCTGGTGGTGAAAATCGCCCGGCGCTATGT
>JAVHYE010000217.1 GCA_031119295.1 Pedobacter sp.
CCGGCACGACATGGAAAGGCACGTCGAAACGTTCAACTGCACGACGCAGGTCCTCATGATTGCTGATCACGCAGGCAATCTCGCAGGGCAAGGCGCCGCGCTGCCAGCGCCAAAGCAGCTCCAGCAGGGCGTGATCCACTTTGGAAACGAGAATCGCGACTTTCTTCAAGTCAGCGGCATAGCTGATGCGCCAGTCCATGCCATAGCGGCCGGCCACGGCCTCGCCAAAGGTCTTGGCCAGTACATTGCGCGAGAGATCGAGATGCGGCGTCTGGAATTCCAGACGCATGAAATAGGTACCGCCCTCCGCTTCCGTGGAGTGCTGATCGAGGTCGGTGATATTGGCGCCGTGGTTGTAGAGGAAGTTCGAGACCGCGCTGACGATGCCGGGCTTGTCCGGGCAGGTGATGAGCAGGCGGGCCTGGGTTTGGGCGGCGTTATTTTGTGAGGACAACATGGAAGTTCCGGAACGATACGCGAAAGGCCCGACTCTACCGCATCTGGCGCAGAAGCCGCATCCCGCGCCGCTGCCCCGCCCTTTTGGCAGGCACTCACCTCATAAGTTGCATTTTAAATACATTGATGTAATCTCGCCCTCGCATTCGATGCATTTTAAATACAACTTAAAAGGATCATCCCATGAGTGCCAGCCTCTATGACCGCCTCGGCGGCGAGCCCGCCGTTTCCGCCGCTGTCGACATCTTCTATCGCAAGGTATTGAGCGACGACCGCATCAGCCACTTCTTCGACGACACCGATATGGACCAGCAGATCGCCAAGCAGAAATCCTTTCTGACCGTGGCTTTCGGCGGCCCCAATAATTACAGCGGCCGCGACATGAAAGCCGGCCATGCACATCTGGTCAGCCGCGGCCTCAATGACAGCCATGTCGATGCTGTTATCGAGCTGCTGGGCGGCACGCTGGCCGAGCTGGGCGTAGGCCAGGCCGATATCCAGGAAGTGGCCGCCATCGCCAACAGTGTGCGCGACGCCGTCCTCGGACGCTGAGAAAACGGGCAAGCAACACCGGCCAGCCGACAAGGAAACCGTATGAGCAAGCTTGTTTTTGAAAACTGCGACTATGAACTTGCGGCTGGCCAATCCGTTCTGGACCGTCTGCTGACCGCCGGCCACGAGCTGCCACACAGCTGCAAGGCCGGCGCCTGCCAGACCTGCATGATGCAAGCAGAAGGACCAGTGCCGGCCAAAGCCCAGGCTGGCCTGAAGGATACGGAAAAAGCCCAGGGCTTTTTCCTGCCCTGCATCTGCCATCCCGCAGAAACCCTGCAGGCCAAGCGCCTCGCCAATGGCCAGCAGCGCCATCGTGGCATCGTTCTGGAAAAAAACCTGCTCAATCACGAAGTGCTGCGCCTGCGTCTTTCACTGCCGGAAGATTTCAGTTTTCGCGCCGGCCAATACCTCACGCTCTGGAAAAGCGACACCCTGGGCCGCAGCTATTCACTGGCCAGCCTGCCCGGTGATGGTCATCTGGAATTGCATATACGGCGCGTGGCCGATGGCCGCGTTTCAGCCTGGGCCCACGATGCTCTGGTCGCGGGTGACAGCGTGGAATTTTCACCTGCCATAGGCAGTTGTTTTTATGCCGGTGAAAGCCGCGAACAACCTTTGCTGCTGGTCGGCACCAGCACCGGTCTTGCGCCCCTGATCGGCATTGCCCGCGATGCCATTGCCCAAGGCCACACCGGCCCCCTGCATTTACTGCATGGCACCCTGCATGCCGACGGACTTTATTACCGCCAGGAGCTCACTGCCCTGGCCAACAGCTATCCGCAGCTGCGCTACCAGGCTTTTGCCCTGGAAGGTGGTGACGACAGTCTGGACCGTCGCCCCATAGAAAGTGCGGCACTGGCACTCAGCAACAGTTTTGCCGGCTGGCGCAGCTATCTCTGCGGCGCCCCGGCGCTGGTCAACGGTTTGCGCAAAAAGCTATTCTTGGCCGGCGCCAGCCTCGCGCAAATCCATGCCGATGCCTTCCTGACCGCGCCCGCGAAATCTCCCTGATCCTCATGCAACTGACCCTGCACACCGACTTCAGCCTGCGCACCCTCATCTACGTTGCCCTCAAACGCGAAGGCGAGCTGAGCACCGTGAGCGAAGTGGCCGAAGCACTCAGCATTTCGCGCAATCATCTGGTGAAGGTGGTGCACCATCTGGGTCAGGCTGGATTCCTGCAAACGGTGCAGGGAAAAAATGGCGGCATGATGCTGGCCAAACCGGCCGCACTCATAGGCGTGGGGGATGTGATACGGGAAATGGAACCGACCCTGCAGCCGGTGGATTGCAACAAGCCTTCGGGGCGTTGTCGCCTGCTGCCTTCCTGCGAATTGCGTCATGCCTTGCAGGAAGCTTCCGCTGCCTTCATGGCCGTGCTGGATCGCTACACCCTGGCGGATCTGGTAGCCGAACCGGCCAGCCTGGTGAAACTCGTGGGCATCAATATCACCGAGCTGCCGCGCGCGCACTGAATTCCGTTTCGCAGCCGGCCTTAACCCGCCACCCAGCCTTCTTCATCATC